>CAZOES010000066.1:0-3555 GCA_964578865.1 uncultured Gemmatimonadaceae bacterium
GAACGGATAGGTTGCCGCGACAATGGGACGAATTGCCTTGCCGGTAGAATCGGTGAACCAGGGTGCCACCCGGGCACTGAACTCACTCACCAGCGGTATCCGTTCCGGCAGTAATCGGGTCCGCATCACACTCCCTACTATCTCCAGCCGCTTTCGGAGCATCGGGTCCATGTTCAGCTCGGCCTGAGCCCCCTGGAGAAACCCCAGCATTACCAGTCTTCCTCGCGGCGCCAGGGCCTCCAGGTTCTCGGCCAGGACCGGACCACCGAGCACATCGAGAATCAGGTTGACCGGGGCAAAGAGCTGATGCGAGAAGCCGCCGGCCGAGGTATCGATCGCCTCATCCAGTCCAATGGCCTTGGCCTGCTGGAGCTTTTCAGCGTTGCGGGAGGTTCCGACTGTAGTGGCACCAATCCGCCGCGCCAGCTGGACCGCCGCGGTACCTACGCCACTGCCCACTGCATGGATCAGAACCCTCTCGCCAGCCTGCAGTTTGCCCCGGGTCACCAGCGCATCCCAGGCGGTGAGAAATGCTTCGGGGATCGCGGCGGCCTGGGCGAACGAAAGACCGGAGGGAATCGCGATGGTCTCATTCTGATGGACCACCACGTACTCCGCCTGGGCTCCCCCACCCACCAGACCCATCACCCGGTCGCCCACTCGCCAACGCCGAGCTCCACTGCCGAGCATTTCGACCTCGCCGGCGTACTCCAGGCCGGGGATGTCGGCGGGCCACCCCGGTGGTGCGGGGTAGCGACCCTTTCGCTGCAGGATGTCGGCGCGATTGAGACCAGCGGCGCGAACCCGGACCCGGATCTGCTCCGAGCCGGGTTCGGGAGTGGCAACTTCGGTGAGCTTGAGAACGGAGACGTCGCCGGCTCCGGTGTGGAGGATCGCTTGCATCGTCTGGCTATGATAGCCTACGCCATAGCCTGATTCCACCTCGATGCCAGTTGAGCCATCCGCTCGGCCTCCTCGGCCCCCGCCCGGCGGCCGTTGGCGGTGAGCCGATAGTAGCGCCGGGGAGGTCCACCCGATTCTTCGTCGGGACCCTCGGCCGACGTGATGAACCCGGCGTCCTGCATTTCCTTGAGAGTCCGGTAGAGCGTCGCCGGACCCAGCAACCACCGTTCGGTCGGGTCCTCCTGCAATTCCTGCATCAGCCGGTAGCCGTGCCTGGGGCCCGCCGCGAGCGCGAGGAGAATGGCGAACACCCGCGGCCGAAGAGTTCGATTCTCCTCACTCATTGCGCAGCACCTCGAGCGGCTCGGTGCGCAGCGCCCGGCGCATCGGGCCGACTGCGGCGAGCCAACCCACCAGTAAGAGCAGCGCGCCGATGGCACCATAGGTAACGGGATCAAGCGGGCTCAGGCCGAAGAGCAGACTCTGCAGCAGCTGAGTCGCTCCCCCGGCCACCAGCAGGCCGAGAACCAGGCCGGCGCCGGTCACGCCCAGAGCGTCACGCGTTACCAGCCGGCGCACATCGCCGGCACCGGCGCCCAGCGCGATGCGAATACCAATTTCCTTTCTGCGACATTGCACCCGGTAGGCCAGCAGCCCGTAGAGACCGACTGCGGCGAGGGTGATTCCGGTGAGTCCGAAGAGAGTCGCCACCACCATCGCGATCCGGTTGGGCAGCAAGGCGATCGAAATGATGTCGGTAAAGCGGCCCTCCAGTGACAAAGGCATGTCGGGGTCGATCCGGTGCAGAGCTGAACGCAACTCCCGGGTCGGGGGCGCAAGACCCGGCCTGGTGCGCACCAGATAGGTGAGGTTTCGGCCGCCGGACTGCGCCAGCGGAACGTAGGTCGTCGGCACCGGATGCTCGCCGATCGATCGAACATTCGAATTAGCCGCCACTCCCACGATTTCCGTCAGGGGTCCTTCAGACGATCCGAAGTGCAGTCGCTTTCCGACCGGGTTTTCGCCCGGCCAGAGTCGTTGCGCCATGGCTTCATTGACGATTGCGACCAGCGGTGCACTGTCCCGATCGGCGGGCGCAAATGACCTTCCCTGCTTGAGGGGTAACTCGAGAGTACTGAAGTATTCCGGAGTGACACTGGCGAAGTCGGTCTCGAACAGTCCGACGTTCGGCTCGGCCGGCTTCCCCTCCAGCGTGACGATGGTCTGCTGGTTGCCCATGTTGAGCGGAAGGAAGTCTGTTGCCGCTACCGAGACCACGCCCGGAACCTCCGCCAGCTGTCGCTGCACCTCACCGGCGAAGGTGATCAGTTTGCTGCCCTGATAGGAGCTGACTCGCATCTCCATGCCCAGAACCTGAACGTCACCGGGATTGAATCCCACCTTTACATCACCGGCCCGCCCCAGCGCCCGGATGAACAGCCCCGCTATCACCAGCAGAAACGCGGTACCCGCCACCTGCGCCGCCACCATCCCGCCCCGCAGCTTCCAGCGGCCCAGACGGGTCGATGCAGCGAGCGCATCGCGAATGATGGCCGCGAGATCGGTACGAGTCGCCTGCAAAGCTGGAAGCAGTCCGAAGAACAGGCCGGCTGCCAGGGTAACCAGCAGCGCGACCAGCAGAACCCGAAGATCGAGATGAAAATCGAATGCAACCGGCAGTGGTACTGGTGGCTGCATTCGGGACAGTCCGCCGACGGCGAAGTAGCTGATCACCGTGCCCATCGAGCCCCCCACCAGGAACAGCAGGAGGCTCTCCGTCACCAGCTGTCTGATCAATCGGCCCCGGCTGGCCCCCAGCGCCAGGCGGACACCGATCTCCTTGCCCCTCGCGGTGGATCGGGCCAGCAGCATGTTGGCCACGTTGGCGCTGGCGATCAGCATCACAAGCCCGCCGAGCAGAACCAGCATGCCGAGGAAACCACCCGCGGGAAGCGCAATGGCGGAGGGAATCGGGA
The DNA here is from genome assembly GCA_964578865.1 of uncultured Gemmatimonadaceae bacterium. Classification (GTDB taxonomy): domain Bacteria; phylum Gemmatimonadota; class Gemmatimonadetes; order Gemmatimonadales; family GWC2-71-9; genus JADJOM01. Next base: position 2,880 of record CAZOES010000066.1, read on the forward strand.
GATATCGGCGGGTATCCACACCGCGGTCCCAGGTCACACCGTTTTCATGCCCGATCTGAATCGCCGCGGTATTGAGCGCCTGGCGGGCCTGGGATCGAGTCACCCCCGGCGCCAGACGGCCCACGATTTCGAGACTCGAGCTGCGGCGGCTCAGCGGTTCATCACCACGATTGCTGACCAGCTGCATCTGGGTCACCGGGACCCACAACGCAAAATCCACTGCCGCGATGTGGCCCCGGAAACCCGGTTCGGTCACACCCACTACGGTCAGCGGCTGACCATTGACGATCACGCTCTTGCCCAGCAGCTGGGGATCACCGCCAAAGCGGCTGCGCCACAGGCCGTCACTCAGAATTACCACCGGCGGCCCGCCCACTCGATCCTCATCCGCGGTAAACACCCGGCCCAGCTGGGTCCGGGCTCCAAGCAGGCTGAAGTAGTTGGCCGAAACCAGAAGCCCGGCCTCCAGCTTCGGCTCGTCCCCAGTGCGGACACTGGCTGGAAGGATGGTATAAGCGCTCAGCTCGGCGACGCCGCGGCCCGATTTCGCCAGGTCCACAAAGTCGGGATAGGAGAACGAATGCATTGACGAACCATCCTCACCCAGCGCGTGCACCGTGATCAACCGGCTGGGGTCTTCCACTCCGACCGGAGGCCGGAGCAACAGCGCGTTGGC
>CAZOES010000066.1:3655-23666 GCA_964578865.1 uncultured Gemmatimonadaceae bacterium
AGGAAGAGTCACGGGAGTTTTCACGACTGGCTGCAGGCCCATCACCCGATGACCAAGCCCGAGTGGGTCAAGCTGTTCAAGAAGACCTTTCGATTTACCGGGGGAGAGATCGTGGGGGAGTTTCTGCTGAGCACCGGCTGGCTCCCTGGCGCGCATAAGGAGAGCTGCCCGGTCTTCCCGCGGATCCTTCGCGCCCGGCCACCCTGGTCGATTACTTCGAAGAGGGCCGTGAAATGATTCTGCCAGGAATCACCTCATCCCGAGCGTAGCGAGGGACCTTCTAAAGGTGTAGTAGGTCCCTCCACCTCACTTCGTTCGGTGTCGGGATGAGGTGTAGTCTTGAGTTGAAGGATCCCTATGTTCGCTCACCTCCACGTCCACTCCTGGTTCTCCCTCAAAGAGGGAGTATCGAGCCCGGAACGCCTGGCCAAAGCCGCGGTGGACCGGGGTTTCACCACGCTTGCCTGCACCGACACCAATGGCGTCTACGGCGCCGTGGAGTTTCAACAGACCGCCCTCTCTTACGGACTCAAGCCAATACTCGGCGCCCAGCTGATTGCCGGTGGTCACGAGACGATTGCGCTGGCCAAGAACGAGAAGGGTTGGGCCTCACTCTGTCGGGCGATTACGGCGATCCATTGGACGGGCGGTCGGGCGGTCGGGCGGTCAGGCGGTCCGTTCTCGCTCTCTTCTCATCTCTCTGCCGATCGTGACGGTCTGATTCTCCTCTCGCGTGACACCACTTTTCTACAGGAAGTCGCCCGCCAATCAGGAACTCGTGATCTCTACGCTGAACTGAGGCCGGGCAAGGAACGGCACGAGGTCGGAGCGGCTGCAAAGAGAATGGGGATTCCTGCGGTCGTTACCGGCGCAGTCATGTTCGCCAACCCGGAAGAGTGGCAAACCCATCGGTTGCGAGTCGCGATCTCCGGAAATGTCTCGATATCATCGATCGATGGTCCGTCTGTCCGTCTGCCCGTCTGCCCGTCTAATCGAGATGCATGGCTCAGACCGGAACAGGAGCTGGCAAGACACTTCCCCGACTGCCCCGAGGCGGTCACCCGCTCGATGGAGCTGGCCGAGCAGTGCGAGTACCGGATCCCGGTCGGCAACCGGGTAGTCTCTCCCCGCTTTGCCTGCCCTGACGATGCGTTCGAGCGGCTGCGCTCCATGGCCTACGCCGGGGCCGAGCGGCGTTACGGCACCATCGCGCCGATTACCCGGGACCGGCTGGAGCACGAGCTGGCCATCATCGGGGCCAAAAAGTTTGCCGACTACTTCCTGGTGGTGCACGACATCGTCAAACATGGTCCGACCCATTGCGGCCGCGGGTCGGTGGCCAATTCGATCGTGAGTTACGCGCTGGGTATCACCCATGTCGATCCGCTGGGCTCCGGGCTGCTCTTCGAGCGGTTCCTCAATCCCGAGCGCAAAGACCCGCCCGATATCGATCTCGATTTTCCCTGGGATGAGCGGGACAACATCCTCGGCTGGGTCTTCCAGAAGTATCCCCACCCGCGGGCCGCGATGGTGGCGAATCACAACTGCTTCCGGCTCCGGGGGGCCCTCCGGGAAGTCGCCAAGGTCCATGGCCGGCCGCCGGGAGAGATACGCGAGATCACTCGGCGTTTCCCCTGGTTCATGGAAGAGGAGTCGATCGGCGAGGTGCTGGCGAAGCATCCCAACTTCAGCCAGCTCGATCTCCCCAAAGTCTGGCAGGACCTGGCGCTGATGGCTCAGCCGCTGGTCGGGGTGCCGCGACATCTCTCGCTCCATCCCGGCGGCGTGGTGATTGTGCCGGAGTCGCTCACCGATTTCGTTCCGGTGGAACCGGCGGCCAAGGTGCTGGATGGCCGCCCCGATCTCACCGTGCCGGTGATTCAGTTCGAGAAAGACGGGGCGGAGGACGCCGGGCTGGTGAAGATCGATCTGCTGGGCAATCGATCCCTGGCGGTGATCCGCGATGCCATCCGGGAAGTACGGGCCAACACCGGCATTCAGATCGATTACACCTCGGGCGATCCCGAGGAAGACGAGCCCACCAAGGCGTTGTTCCGCACCGGCCAGACCATGGGAGTGTTCTACACCGAGAGCCCCGCTTCCCGCCTGCTTTGCGCCAAATCCAGGGCCGATACCTTCGAGCTGCTGGTTCTCAACACCAGCATCATCCGTCCCGCCTCCAACACCTTCATCCGGATTTATCTGGAGCGGCTGCATGGCGCGCCCTACCAGCCGCTGGATCCCAGTCTGCGGGATACCCTGGCCGAGACCTTCGGGGTGATGGTATACCAGGAAGACGTGGTCAATGTCTGCGCCACCTTCGCGGGGATGCCGCTCTCCTCGGGTGATGGACTCCGAAAGGCTCTCTCCAAGAAGCGGCCGGTGAAGCAGCTGTCATCCTATGCCGAAGAGTTTTTCGCCGGCGCCAGCCGGCTCGGTCGTAACATGGAAACGGCCCGGCGGGTGTGGGAGATGGTGATGTCGTTCGCCGGATACAGCTTCTGCAAGGGTCACTCCTGCTCCTACATCCAGGTGGCCCAGCATTCCTGTTATCTCCGGGCTCATCATCCGGCGGAATTCATGGCGGGGGTGCTGGCCAATGGCGGCGGGTTTTATCACCCCTTCGCCTATGTCGCCGAGGCCATGCGGATGGGGCTCACGGTGCGTCCACCCGATGTGAATGCCAGCCGGTTCCGTACTACCGGGAAGGGACGCGAGGTGCAGATCGGGCTGCAGTTTGTGAAGGGATTGTCGGCCGATGCGGTTGAGAGGATGGGGAAGACGGACAGGGCGGGCGAGGCGGTCGAGACGGTCAACTCAACGTACGCCTCATTCGACGAATTCCGTCGTCGCACTCAGCTCCGGCATGACGATCTCCGGGTCCTGATCCAGGTCGGCGCGTTCGACTCGATCTCCGGCGGGATGACCCGGCCCATGATGCTATGGAGGGTCGACGCCGAAGCGAACTCGGAACTCGGAACTCGGAACTCGGTACTGGACACCGAGCTTGTGGCCAAGACGGAGCCGAGGATGACTCCGAGCCTGCGCGAGTACACCCAGGATCGGCGTCGTCGGACCGAGTACGAGCTGCTCGGCTTCACCACCGACAGCCACCCGATGGATCTCTTCGAGGATGAACTCAGGCGGCTCCGGGTGGTCCGGACTCCCGACCTGCATCGCTACGTGGGACAGTCCGTGCTCTGCGCCGGGATGCTCACCACCGCCAAACCGGTTCATACCAGGAAGGACGAACCGATGGAATTTGCCACCTTCGATGATGGCAGGGGCCTGATCGAGGCAGTGCTGTTCCCCGACATCTACCACAAACGGGGCCACGTGCTGTTCGACCAGGGACCCTTCCTCTTTCGCGGCAAGGTGGAAGAGGAGTTCGGCGCGCTGACCCTGACGATGACGCAGCTGGAGCGGCTGGATCGGGCGATGCTGAAGGCGGCAAGTCGGCAAGGCGGCCAGGCGGCAAGTACCTGAGGACCTCATCCCATAGCGCCGGGTCCAATCGAGGGATAGCATTTCAGCTCCCCGATAAACCGAAATCCTATGCTTCGCTCCGCTGGACTCCTCGCGAGCACGTTACTACTGGCCGCCTTGCCGCCGGGTCGCCTTGCCGCCCAAGGCACCCGCCTCCTCCGCCAGCCCAGTGTCAGTGCCACCCAGATCGCCTTCACTTACGCCGGCGACATCTGGGTCTGCAACCGTGATGGGGGCGATGCGCGACGGCTCACATCATCGCCGGGAATGGAGTTCGTTCCCCATTTCTCGCCCGACGGCAAGCAGATCGCTTACACCGGCGAGTATGCCTCGAATCTCGATGTCTATGTCGTCGATGTGGTCGGCGGTACCCCCAGGCGACTGACCTGGCATCCGGGGAACGACTTCGTGGGTGACTGGACTCCCGATGGCAAGTCGGTGGTCTTCGCGACCAACCGCCAGAACCCCCGCAAGGATGGACTCCAGTTCTGGACCGTCCCGGTAGCCGGCGGGCTGGAAGAGCCGCTGGCGCTCCCTGAAGCCAGCCTCGGGATGTTCGCGCCCGACGGCAAGCGAATCGTGTATCAGCGAGTGACTCAGTGGGACCAGGAGTGGCGCAACTACCGGGGCGGGCAGAACCAGCCGGTTCAGATTTTCACCTTCGCCGACGCCAGTGTCGAAAAGCTGCCGTGGGAGGGGAGCAAGGACACTTGGCCGGTCTGGCTGGACCATGCGATCTACTTCATCTCCGATCGCGACTGGGCTGGTAACATCTGGCGCTACGATCTCGGCAGCCGACAGCTCACCCAGGTCACTCACTACAAGGACTACGACGTCAAGTCGATGGCCGCGGGGGGCGGAGTACTGGTGTATGAGCAGGCCGGCTATCTCCACCTGCTCGACCCCGCCTCAGGTCAGGACAAACAGCTGACCATCAATGTGCGGGGCGAGCTTCCCTGGACCGCGCCTCGCTGGGTCGATGCTTCGAAGAACGCCAACGCGGCCTCGCTTTCCCCCACTGGCGTCCGGGCCCTGATTGAAGCCCGCGGTGAAATCTTTACGGTGCCGGGCGAGAAGGGCGATGTCCGCAATCTCACCCGGAGCCCGGGAGCCGCCGACCACGCTCCAGCCTGGTCGCCCGATGGAAAGACCATCGCCTGGTTTTCCGATGCCAGCGGTGAGTATCGACTGATGATCGGGACGCAGGATGGACTGGAGAAGCCCAGGGAGATTCAGTTCGAGAAGCCGACCTACTTCTACGACCTGAGCTGGTCTCCGGACGGGAAGTATCTCTCATTCACCGATGCCGGCCGCAATCTGTTACTGGTCACTGTGGCAACCGGCCAGGTCACTCGAGCCGATGGTGACAACTACGCCCATCCCGAGCGCAGCCTGATCCCGGTCTGGTCACCCGACTCCCGCTGGATTGCCTACGCCAAGCGGCAAGTCAGCCAGTTCCGAACTCTGATGGTTTACTCGGTGGCCGACGGCAAGGTCCGCCAGCTCACCGATGGTCTCTCCGACGTCAGTTCACCGGCGTGGGACGCCGGCGGGAAGTATCTCTACTTTCTCGCCTCGACCGATTACGGTCTCGGCAGCGGCTGGCTCGACCTCAGCTCCTACGACAGACACATCCGGCAGGCGGTGTACCTCGCAGTGCTCTCGTCCGACACTCCTTCTCCTTTGCTGCCGGAAAGCGACGAGGAGACCGGCAAACCCGACTCCACCGCCAAGAAGGACTCTCTCCCCAAACCACTGGCTCAGAGCGAGAAGAAGAAGCCGGCCGCCAAAAAGGCCGAAGCTGTCGACTCCAAGGTTGCCGGCGACAGCACCAGGGTCCGGATCGACTTCGAGGGGATTGGCCGGCGGGTGCTGGATCTGGGACTTCCGGTGCGGAGCTATGCCCAGCTCAAGGCCGGCGCGGCAGGGGTACTCTTCCTGGCTGAAACGATAGAAAACCAGGAAGGAGTGACGCTCCACCGGTACGATCTCAAGAAGCGCAAGTCGGAGCCGTTCCAGACCGGAGTCACTCTGTTCAGCCTGAGCCAGGATGGAAAGAAACTGCTCTATCGGGTAAAGAGTGATTGGGGCATTGTCGGAACCGAGAGCTCGCCCAAGCCGCAGGAAGGAAAAATCGCAGTCACTCTGCCCATGCGGCTCGATCCGCCGGCCGAATGGCACCAGATCTTCCGGGAGGCCTGGCGCTTTCAGCGCGACTATCTGTATGTCCCGAATCACCACGGCGCCAACCTGGATCAGGTCTACCAGATGTATTCCCCCTGGGTAGACCACGTGGCCCATCGGGCCGATCTCACGTATCTCCTCGATATCCTGGGGGGAGAATTCTCGGTGGGCCACAGCTTCACCGGCGGCGGCGATGTGCCGACGACCGAATCAGACAAGGTAGGCTTGCTGGGCGCAGACATCGTGCGGGACGGCGAGCGCTACAAGCTGACCCGGATCTACGACGGCGAGGAGTGGAATCCGGGGTTGCAGGCTCCGCTCCGGGCTCCCGGTGTGAAGGCCCGGGTGGGTGACTACCTCATCGCGGTGAACGGAGTTGAGCTGAAAGCCCCGACCAATCCCTACGGCGTCTTTGAAGGGACTGCCGGGCGGCAAACCGTACTCCGGCTCAACGACAAGCCCACCACCGTGGGGTCCTGGACCGCGACGGTCATTCCGGTGGAGGAGGAGACCGGTCTCCGCACCCAGGCCTGGGTCGAGAAGAACCGCAGGCTGGTGGACTCCCTCTCCGGTGGCAAGCTGGCGTACGTGTGGATCCCCAACACCGACGTCGATGGATACACCTACTTCAACCGCTACTACTTCGCCCAGCAGGATCGGAAGGGCGTGATCCTCGACGAGCGGTTCAATCACGGCGGCTACATCGCCGATTACTTCGTCGATCTGCTCAATCGCCATCTGCGAGGATACTTCAACAACCCGGTGGGGGATCGCCGTCCATGGACCGAACCGATCACCGGCATCTTCGGCCCCAAGGTGATGCTGGTAAATGAGTATGCCGGCTCCGGCGGAGACATGCTTCCCTACCTCTTCCGGGATCTCAAGCTCGGCCCCCTGGTTGGAGCCAGGACCTGGGGCGGTCTGGTGGGCATCTGGGATGTACCGGGACTGATCGACGATGGATACATCACCGCCCCCCGAGGCGGGTTCTTCAACGCCAACGGTGAATGGGACGTGGAGAACAAGGGCGTGACGCCGGACATCGTGGTCGAACAAACCGTGAGCGAGTTGATCAAGGGCCGCGACCCCCAGCTCGAGCGCGCGGTGCAGGAGGCGATGCGGCTGCTGGCCGAGCATCCGGTCGAACTCAAGCCGGAGCCGGCCCCGCCGGTGCGGGTGCGTCGTCCATAACAATCTCTCCTGATTACGTCATCCCGAGCGCAGCGAGGGACCTGGCGAGGTCCATCAAAGATCCTTCCACCTCGCTCCGCTCGGTGTCAGGATGACGTATACCTGCACGAGGTCAACATGCGTTGGCTCCTGATCGTTGTCGGAGTGCTGGTTGGACTAATCGTGATCGTTGCATTGATCGGCTTGCTGTTACCACGGAGTCACAAGGCCACTAGCCGGCTGCGTCTCCCTCAGCCGCCCGACACGGTCTGGGCCGTAATGCGAGACTTTTCCCAGATCGCCAGCTGGTGGCCCGATGTGAAGAAGATCGAGCGGCTGGAGGACGCCAACGGCAAGGAGCGCTGGCGGGAGTCGATGAGTGGGGACATGGCCCTCACGCTCCGGATCGAAGCGGAGACTCCGCCCACTTCCCTGCGGTCGGTCATCGAGGACACCGGCGAGCCATTCGGTGGTGAGTGGCTCTCCACTGTCAGAGCTGAGGGCACCGGCAGCGTCGTGGAGATCACCGAGGACGGCTGGGTCTCCAATCCGATCTTCCGCACGGTGTCGAAGCTGATGGGCCATCACAAGACGATGGACAGCTACCTGACGGCTCTGGGCCGGAAGTTCGGCGTGACCGCGGCACCGGAACATGTGAACTGAGCTGCAAACTCCGGCTCGGCGAGCGGCATCTTATGGTTCACCCGACCTGGACGCCCATGCGACTGCTGATTCCGTTCGCCGCCGGTGCTGCCCTGCTCTTCCCCCATCCGACCACGCCATCCCTGCTCAAGGTTGCCGGAGGACTGAGCCAACCGGTCTTTCTCACTCACGCTCCGGGTGACTCGGCCCGGCTCTTCGTGGTCGAGAAAACCGGAAAAATCCGGATCATCCGGAACGGTACCCTGCAGCGGACTCCCTTCCTCGATCTCTCCGATTCCGTTTCCACCGGCAGCGAGCAGGGACTCCTCGGCATGGCTTTTTCGCCCGACTACCCGAAGTCAGGGCGGTTCTACGTCAGCTATACCAGCCCGCGTGGTGACGCGGGCGGCGGAACTTCGGTGATCGCAGGTTATCGAGTGAGCGATCAGCCGGACTTGGCCGACCCGGCTTCCGGTCGCACGCTGCTGACGGTGGACCAGCCCTACAGCAATCACAATGGGGGTATGATCGCGTTCGGACCCGATGGCTATCTCTACTTCGGGCTGGGCGATGGCGGCAGCGGCGGCGACCCCGGCGGTACCGGTCAGAATCGAGCCGATCTGCTGGGCTCGATCCTCCGCCTCGATGTCAGCGGTGCGGGGCAATACACCATCCCGTCCACCAATCCGTGGGCTCGCGGGGAGCACCGGCGGGAGTTGTGGAACTATGGGCTGCGGAATCCCTGGCGCTTCAGCTTTGATCGCCAGACCGGCGATCTCTACATCGCCGATGTGGGGCAGAACGCCAGGGAGGAGATTGACGTGCAGCTGGCGGGGAGCAAAGGTGGGGAGAACTACGGCTGGAATATCCTTGAGGGCTTCAGCTGTTACGACTCGGGAAGGTGCGACCCGGCGGGAATGAGCCCGCCGGTGCTGGACTATGGGCACGGGGAGGGGTGTTCTGTGACCGGCGGCTACGTCTATCGGGGCAGTTCCATCACAGCATTCCGGGGCCGTTACTTTTACGGTGATTACTGTGGCGGCTGGATTCGGAGTTTCCGGTTCCAGAACGGGCGAGCCGAAGACCGCCAGGAACATCCCTCACTCAAGACACCCGGCAGCCTCACCAGCTTTGGCGAGGACGCCGCGGGCGAACTCTACGTCCTGACGCAGAACGGGAACGTATATCGCCTGATCCCCTAGCGACTCGCTCTGCGGAGCCTCCATGCCCTCCCATCGGTCGATGCCCCGTTCACTCTGCAAGTTTCTGCTACTGGCTGCCCCGGTCCTGGGGCTCTCGGTTGCCTGTGGCGACGATAACGGGCCCTCGGGCGGTGGGCCGGCCGACTCGGTGCTGGCCCTCGAACCGGTGGTGAGCGGACTGGATGTGCCGGTCTTCCTGACCGCTCCGGCGGGCGATCCCCGGCTGTTCATCATCGAGAAGGACGGCCGGATCCGGATCTTCAAGAACGGCAGTTTGCTGGCAACCCCGTTCCTCGACATCACCAGCCTGACCACCAAGGGGAGTGAGCAGGGATTACTCGGGCTGGCTTTCCCGCCCGACTACGCCACCAGTGGCCGATTCTACGTGGTGTACACCGCCCCCGGCGCCAGCAGCGGCGGCAATGAGATTGTGGCTCGCTACCAGGTCAGTGGCAACCCCGACATCGCCGGCACCGCCAGCGATACCCTTCTGATTTTTGCCCATCCCGAGACCAATCACAACGGCGGCAATGCCGGGTTCGGACCCGATGGTTATCTCTACATCGGTTTCGGTGATGGTGGAACCGGAGGGAGCACCGCGCAGGACGGGACGACCCTGCTGGGCCACATGATTCGAATCGACGTCAGCGGCAGCGACTACACCTCGCCGCCCAGCAATCCTTTCTCGGGCAGCGGCACCATCCGGCACGAGATCTGGGCCGGCGGTCTGCGTAATCCCTGGCGCTGGAGCTTCGACCGGCAAACCGGGGATCTCTACATCGCCGACGTGGGTCAGAACACCTACGAAGAAGTCGACGTGCAACCCGCCTCATCCAGCGGCGGAGAGAACTATGGCTGGCCCATCATGGAAGGAACTCACTGCTTCGGCTCCGGTGGTTGCAACCAGTCGGGACTGACCCTTCCGGAACTCACCTACGACCACGCCGATGGATGCGCGATCGTGGGCGGGTTTGTGTACCGAGGCAGTGCGGTTCCCGCCATCCAGGGTCACTACTTCTACTCCGACAATTGCAGCGGTTTTATCCGCAGCTTCAAGTGGAGCAGCGGCACGGTGAGCTTGCAGAAGGAGTGGGACGCCTTCAGTCTCGGCAACGTCACCAGCTTCGGCGAGGATGGAGACGGGCAATTGTACGTGATGACCTCCGGTGGCACCATCTACCGCTTCGCCCAGCCGGTTCCCTGAGTGGTAGCGGAGAGCCTGCCCGGTCCCGAGCGGCTGGCTGAGCTGGCCCGAGCGGTGCCCTCGAATATTCTCTTTGGCACCTCCTCGTGGACCTATCCGGGCTGGACCGGAATGGTGTACCGGCAGGAGTATCCCAAGACCGGCTCCTCCGCCGCGATGCTGGAGGAGTACGCCCGCTTTCCTCTCTTCCGCACCGTGGGAATCGATTCGACGTTCTACGGACCACCCACTCCGGACCTGCTCGCCAGTTATGCCAGGGTGCTGCCGGATAATTTCCGCTGTGTCAGCAAGGTCTGGGACCGGCTCACCGTGCTCACTTTCCCCAAGGCCCGTTACCGGGCCCTGGGAGGAGAGCCCAACCCGGATTTTCTCAATCCTGATGTCTTTCTGGACGAGGTGCTTCAGCTCTACGAAGCCTATTTCCCCGCTCATGTCGGTCCCTTCGTTTTCGAGTTCCAGACCATCGCGCGGAACGAAGGGGTAAACCCGCTCGGTTTCGCCAATCTGCTGGATGCATTCTTCAGTCGCCTGCCGCGGGACTATTCCTACGCGGTCGAGGTCCGCAATCCCGAGTTTCTCACCCCGCCCTACTTTGCGGTGCTGCGAGAGCACAACGTGGCCCACGTATACAACTCCTGGACCCGGATGCCGGCGCTGGGGGAACAAATTGAGCTGCCGGGAAGCTTCAGCGCACCTTTCACGGTGGCTCGGGTGCTGTTACGGCCGGGCCGCAGCTACAGCGATGCGGTCGATGCCTTCGCACCCTATGACCGGATTCAGGATCGCAATCCCGAGTTACGCCGGGATATCGCCAAGCTGATTCGCCAGGCCCAGCGACTGCGGATTCCGGCCTATATCCTGGTGAACAACCGGGCGGAGGGGAGTGCGCCGATTACGATTGCGGCGGTGGCGGAACTACTGGAGGATGCCGAACGGGATGGCCTGTGAAACAGCGTGAAAAGTGAAACGTGAAAAGTGGTCCTGCGACGGGGCCACTTTTCACTTTTTACTTTTCACTTTTCACGTTTTTTATCCGCCTCCGAACTATCGGGCGGCGCTGTCTCGGTCCGTCGTGAGTGGGGCTCTGGGCCAGCGCGTGAGCCGCGGCGGCCAGCCGGATCGCCCGGGACGCGGCCTCGCTGCCGTGAATCCCCGATTCTACCCAGCGGCCGAAGGGAGCCCGCTCGCTGGTCAGAAACGGCCGAGCCACGCGGGTGTCCAGTACGTCCTGCCGCTCCGACTCCGGCAGCTTCAGGACGATGGCCTCATCAAACAAAAACGCGAACATCCGGCCGCCGGTGAAGAACGCTTCGGCGCCGAACATCCGTTTGGTGGTTACCTGAGGCATGGCCAGGATCGCGGCCTGCACTACTTCGTGAGCATCGCTGCGCGTGCGCACCGCCATGAGCCAGGCCTCGATGATTCCGGGAAAAACGGGCGGCTAACGTACCACCCACCGGCCTCGTTCGCTAGCTCACTGCCTCCCGAACAATGACCGTAAGCCGCCACGAGCGCTCTTCCCCAGGGCGCAGGATCGGGGCCACGCGCCAGTCGCTGACAGCCCGGTCCAGCGCGTCCGGTGCGGCAAGGCAAGGCTCCACAGCCAGGGTGTAGTGCGGCGATCCCTCCGGCCCGAATCCGCCGGGATTGAGCCACACTCCGATCCAGGGAATATCGGCACCGTCCCACTGCAGCTCCAGCGATTCTCCCCGCAACGGATCGGTGATCACCGCGCGACCCTCCGCGGGCGATGGGGCAAAGAGCTTGGCGGCCCACCCTTCGCCCGGTGGCATCACGTAGAAATCGGTTCCTTCAATGGGCCAGGGAATCTCCGAATCGATCGTCAGGTCGTTGCGGCCCAGCAGCGACGCGACTTTCACTCGGGTCACCCCCGGCAGTTCAACCCGGGTCCCGGCCTGTGCGGTCAGCAACGGATGAGCCGACCAGAGAAAGGGAAACGGCTCGGTGCCAACCGAACGAACTGCATAGTGGAAGGTGACTGCTCCGCTCCCCTGCTCCGATTGATCCGTCAGCTCAACCCTGCGGGTGAAGACCGCCGGGACGCTGCGACACTCGGCCACGCTCCGCCAGGTGCTCACGCCCTTGCCGCTCAGCAGATCGTGACGCCAGGCCGCGTGCCACAGTTCGCCATGATCGGGCAGCCATTGAGTCTTGGAGCCGGGGAGGTAGCAGGCCCCTACGGTAGGGAAGCACTCATCCCAGCCGCCACTGTCGAACTGCTCGACGTAGATCGTGGGAGACCCGGGCGGATCAGAGGGAGGAGGAGTGAACTGGAGGACGGGGTTGTGCCACAACCATTCCCGGCCTCGGCGCCGAAGCCGCAGGTTGCTGATCCGCCCGCCCACCGCGGGCAGCGCGATCAGCTCGAGCGTGTCGTTGTGGAGGGAGACGGCGGGAATTCCATCTACAGTAGTCTGTCGATACGGCATTTCGTTCCCCGTTCCGCGTTCCCCGTGCAGCGGTACCGGATCGGCTCATCACCCACGGGGAACGGGGAACGAGGAACGAGGAACGTCTTCAACTCAAGCTCGGTTCCACCCCGGCTACGGCACAGACCCGCAGAATGGTCTCGCCAATCTTGTTGTTGGGGGTCGAAGCGCCGGCGGTGATCCCTATGGTGCGCACGCCATCGAGCCAACCGCTGGCTGACTCTTCCGCCGACTTGATCTTCGGCTGGTGTCGCAGGATACCGGTTTCGATGTCCACCGCCGATGCATCCTCGATGTGATAGGTTCGCACCCCATGTTCCCGGCAGAGGGCCGCCAGATGGGTGGTGTTGCTGGAGTTGTAGCCCCCCACCACGATCATCAGGTCCGGACGATCCTCCAGCAGCTTGAGCACCGCGTCCTGCCGCTCCTGGGTCGCTGAACAGATGGTATCGAAGGTCCGGAAGTGCTCGCCGACGGTCTCGAGGCCGTAGCGCCGCACCATGCTCTCCCGCACCTCGGAGGCGATGGCCAGCGATTCGCCCGACAACATGGTGGTCTGATTGGCCAGGCCTACGCGGAGCAGGTCGCGATTGAAGTCGAACCCCGGCGACATGGCGTGCTCGAATCGAGTGGCCAGTTCGCCGGCCTCACCCCGGCCTTCGATGAAGTCGCAGATCAGCCGGGCTTCGGTCATGTCGAACAGCACCAGGTATTTCCCGCCGGCGTACTTGGTGACCTGACTGGCGGTGGCTCGGGTTTCCTCGTGGTAATACTTGCCGTGAATGATCGAGGTGTACCCGTCCCGGGCGTAGCCTTCCACCCGCTTCCAGACGTTGAGCACCGAGCCGCAGGTGGTGTCGACCAGCACGCAGCCGATCTCCCGGAGCCGCTGAAAATCGGAGACCGTCACCCCGAATGCCGGCATAATCACCACATCCTCTGCGGCAATGGCGGAGAAGTCGAAGACCCCGCTATTGGCGCTGAGGATGGCGATCCCCATCGAAATGAGCTTGGCGTTGACGTGGGGGTTGTGGATGATCTCGCCCACCAGAAAAATCCGCTTCTGGGGGAACTGCCGGCGAGTCTCGTAGGCATACTCCACCGCCCGGTCCACTCCGTAGCAGAACCCGAACTCGCGGGCCAGGCGAAACTCCAGAGCCCCAGCCGTCAGGCGATAGTCCCCCGACCGCAGCTGATCGACCACCTTACTGGAATAGTCGGAGCTCAGCTGCCCTTCGATGGCAGCCTTGAGCCCGAAGCCCTTGCGGTAGTAGGTGGACGTCATGGCAGGAAAGCTACTTGGCCGGCCCGGAGTGCGACACCGAGTCGGCCGGACAGGCGGCAGGGACCACTCCGGTGAACTTGCCGGTCAGTATGATGGTATCGGAATCCGATCCCACCTTCCGCATATGCATCACGAAGCCCCCGGAGACGGTGCCACTCTTCACCGCGAGGTTGAGGGTCCCCCAATCACTCTGGTAGGAAGGGATGTCCCTCTCGGTGAACCAGCGCACCGCGCCTGACATACCGGGCCGTTTCACGGTATCGACCGCGGGATCGAAGACATCGTAGTCCCCGCCGGCCAGTTCCTCTTGAGGGTACAGCGCCAATCCCACCCCGGCATCGTGGTGAATCGCGGTTAAGACCAGGTTGTTGCCATCACTGCAGAACACGGCCTTCGGTCTGGCGCTGACCTTGCCACTGTCAGAGCCGACCCAGGATGCGCTGAAGGAGCCTCGACCGGTATCCGGCCCAGTGCCATCACCTCGACAGGCACAGAGGAATGCGGCGCTGCCCAGAACCCACGCAAAGGGATGCCTTAGCATGTCCGGATACTAAACGAGGCACGCGGAACGCGGAACGCGGAACGGCAGTTACGGCCACACCAACGCCCGCATCTCCAGATCGAACCGCAAACCGCTCCCTCCGTCTGTGATCGGATGGCTCAGGTCGAATCGAATCAGCCCGCCCAGAATCGAGAGCCCCGCCCCGCCCCCGGCAATGACCTTGTTGGGACCGGGTGTACCGTCGGCCAGATTGCCGGCCTGCCCCGCATCGGCGAACAGCACCGGCTGGATCAGACCTCTCGAGAGCGGCCAGTCGAGTTGGGCGGCCCAGAAGGCCCTGCCACCCTGGGTGCCGTAATCGAAGCCGCGCACCGTGGAGTTGCCACCCACCCGAAACGCCTGCTGAAGCAAGGGGTCCCTGGTAGCGATACCGGCTCGGAGCACCAGAGTCGGGGCCCGAGGTCCTTTGATGAGCGGAACGCTGACCCAGCCGTACCCCCGACCAGTGGCCTTTTCATCGTTGGCCAGCACATCGGCACCGACAGACCAGCGAATCCTGCCGCTCAATCCATCGATGCGGGCGGCCGCGGCGCCGAAGGTCCCCTCGTCGACCGGAGGATTGGCCGGGAAATCTCCGGTGCCGCCCAACGCATCGTTGAGCCAGGAATGAGCTTCGCGTCGGGTTGTAGTAGCGTGCTCCACTCCGATGGAGGTGGTCAACTCGAAGCCGGTGCCCAGCGACCCTTCCCGCATCAGCCGCACGTTGTGGCTGAGGAAATAGTCAGCGTCATCATGCCCGACAAAGAGCGCATTGAAGCTGTTCCCCAGGCGATTGGCCCGGCTGAACGGGTCGTTCGATTTTACTTCCCGGTAGGCCCTCAGGGTCCACCGGGCTCCCGGTGCTTCCCGCTTGAGGGTCAGACCGCCGACCACTCGCTCATCACTGAGTCCGTAGCGCAACTCGCCGGTGAGCGTGCTGAAGCCGTCGCCCGGCACGGTGACCTGATAACTCAACCCGGGGGCAAAACCCTGGACCTTGTTGTATCGGATCGCCTCGATCACCCGGTCCCAATCGATGCCATGGGTTCGCCGGCCGGTGATTTCGCTGGGAAGCTTGATGGTCATCCGCTCGAGATCGGACTGCACCTCCAGCACCTGGCGATCGGCCAGCGGATCGTCGCTCAACACCAGCGAATCGCCCCAGGCACTGTAGGCCCGCAGCGACTCCGCCGGAGCCCGGTGAATCTCGTAGCGGCCATCGGCCCAGCGGCCGGCGTCGTCCCGCGCCAGCGAATCCTCCGGCAGATCACCCTCCTTGCGGTGGCGCCGGCGTTCGGTGCGCAGGGAGTCGCGCCGAGCCTCGTCGTATTGCCTGGCGAGTTGGGGGTCGGTGATCGAATCGGGGAGCGGCAAGGTGAAGACAATCGGCTTACCGCTGTTGACCGTGTAATCGTCGAAGGTGGTGCGGGCTTCGAACGGAATGACCAGGTCTCCGAACCAGGGCAGCTCTACCCTGCCCGCCACTACCTGGCGGTAGGGCATCCAGAATCGTTCCTCCTGCAGGGCGTACTCCAGGTCGGCATCGAGCGTCAGAACCCGGTTGGCAATCTTGTTGAGCCGCCGCGCCTGGGTCGAGTCGCCGTCGGTGTCTTCATCCGGCGAAATCCACAGCGAGGTTCCCACAAAGCGGAATGAGAAACGAACCAGGTTCGAGCTTCCCGCATCGAGCCAGAGCCGCCCGGCCACCAGCGAATAGCCGATCCGGGTGGGGACCACTTCAACAGTGTAGAGCTTGATTCGCTTGCCTTCCCGGCTGGTGATCTGCACGCTGTCGGTCAACCGATAGCGGTACCAGGCGGGGCCATCGGAGGCCAGCGGATGCAGCGCCGCCTGACGGGGAATCTCGTTGCCGAAGACTTTGATTGAATCGCCCAGAGAGCGTGGGATGAACCACGGCCGATCGAAGTTGCTGCTGAGGCGGAGTTCCTTGGAGCGGGCCTGCTGTCTTCGACCCAGGATATCGACCTTCACATCGTTGGGGGCGGACCACTGCACCGTGCCTTCCTGCTCCTCCACCGCGGCATTAGGCACCTTGGACCAGCGCCGCTTCCCCAAACCAAAACTCAATCGGTAGCGGAAGTGCGCCAGATAGTCCTTGAGATCTTCCTCTTCCGAACCGTGACGGGCGATAGCCCTCTCGATGACTGCGCGAGTGGCTTGGTTGGCAAAGGGAGTCGAATCGGGCTTCTGAACGATCAGGGCCAGTGCGAGGAGCAGCATGCCGGTTCCGGGAGGGGCTGGGGCCAGGAGCGGAGGTTTTCAGGACAGACGCCTGCAAGGCTGTCTGAGTTTCAGACTGAGACGTGGCTGGCATGTGGGGGCTTACAGGTCTTTTACAGACTGGGCTGGCAGTAGTAAGGGCGAGCCGATAGGCTCGCCCTTACTTGCAGCAGGTAGAGAGATCCCAGCCCTATGCCGACTGCTGCTCCATATCTCCGTTGCGAGCCCAGCGGGACCGACCATCGCGGTGCAGTCCGTAGGCCTTGAGCCGCCGCCAGAGGGTGGTGCGGCTGATCCCCAGCGACTTCGCGGTCTCGGCCAGCTTCCACGCGTGGGCATCGAGAGTCCGCACGATCGCATCGCGCTCCCGGTCGGCCAGCGTGGTAGGGCCGTCGATGCCGGGGATGAACATCGCTTCGCCCAGCTCGAGAGTACCGACCCGAAGCGGTCTGAGCCGTCCGCCCATCGCGGCGAGCCGAGGCATCAGGTTCTGGTTGTCTTCCGAGTCCTGCTCGAGATCTGCGAGTGCTTCCCGAGCGGGCTGATTGGCGTAGAGAATCTTCCCCGAAGGATCAAAAACAACGACACCCTCACTGAAGCCGTCCAGCAGGGCCTTGGCGAGGGGGGAGAAGACCGAGGGGGTCTGAGTATGAGTTTCCGGCATGGTTCGGTCTACGGTCAGGGGCCAAATGGGGTTTCAGAGTGTGTCCTACCACAGGTAGACGACTGGACCGGCCGTTTCATGGACACGGTCATTGTACGAGGCTCTCCCGTTCGGTCAGAATGACCAGTCCCAGCCCCGCAAAAATCACCAATCCAGCTATGACTGTCCTGCGGCTGAGCGATTCGCCCAGGATCCAGGGCGAAGCCAGCGCCGCGAAGAGCGGCTGCAGGTAGGTGAAGGTCGCTACGGTATTAGAGGATACGCGCTTGAGGGCCCAGAGGTTGAGGAAGTAGGTGCAGATCGTCGGAAAGACTACGACGTAGGCCACCAGCCACCAGGTCGACGCAGGTATCCCATCAAGATGCGCAGTGGCCAGAGCCGGGACGCCAATCGGGAGCACACCGAGCGCGGCGAAGAACATCACATAGGCGCTCATGGTGATCGGATCATGCCGGGCTATGATGGGCTTCGAAACCAGGAAGTAGGCCGCGTAGCAGATCATTCCCAGCAGAATCAGGAGATTTCCCAGCGCCTGGCCCGGACCAAGGGAAAGCCGCATGGGATCCACCAGATACACTGCCCCGCTGGCCGCAAGCGCGATCCCGGCCAGCTTGAGCACCGAGGGCTTTTCCAGTTTGAAGAGGAGGGAGCCGAGCACGGTGAATACCGGCGCGGTTGTCACCAGGATTGTTGCGTTGACCGCGGTGGTGTGGCGGAGACCAAAGAGAAACAGTGACTGGTTAGCGGTAACCCCCAGACATCCCGCCAGGGCAATCCTTCCCAGCTCGCGGCGGTCCCGGATCCAGGGGCCGCCCTTGAACCGAAGCACCGCAAACATGGCCAGCGCGGCACCCCCGATCCGGAAGGTGACCAGCACCGCGGCCGGCACCGCCGGGAGGATGATCCGTCCAACTACGGCCAGGCTGGCGAACAGCACCTGCACCAGGATCAGGGCGAAGTGGGTCACCTCCGGCGACCCCGGCCGCGATGATGCCGGGGCGGCTTGAATCGGCGGTTGCGACGTTCCTCGGCGTCGGCCCGCTGGAGCCCGGCCCGGAGATCTTCCACCGAATCGGCTTCGATCGCCGGATCCTGGCCCCGCATCACACTGAATCGAACCGGTCGGTCGAGCCGGGGCACGTCCTCCTGACGCAGCCGCCGAGCCTGACCATCGCGCAGCCGCAGGCGGGCCACGCCGCCGTCGGGACCCACCTCGTAGTGAATCGCCACGGTATCGCCGAAGAGCCGGACATTGTTCGGCAGCGAGAGCAGCCGGTCTCGATCGGCAGGCGGCACCCGACCTTCTGACTCGAGCCTGACCGGGGTCTCCAGGAAACGCTGCCAGTCGTTTACCCCCGCGAGCTGCTCGACGATGCTGGCTTTCACCGACTCAGGTGAAGCGGCGGCGAGCTGGCCACCTGATCTTCGCCAGAGCTCACCCAGTTCAGCCGCTGCCCGGCGGACCCGATTCTGACTGGGGTGAGTCGTCTCGCCGGCCAGCATCGCGGTGGCCAGCGATTCCCGCAGTACCGTCACCAATTCCGCCGGAAGATTGGGGTCGACCGGCTCCACCTCGGCGTCCAACTCGAAGCCGAAGTAGCTGAGCTTATGGCGAACCATCAGCTGAGGATGCTTGCGAGGACCGCCGATTTCGATCTCGGCCGGGCCCCGCCGGGCGTAGCGGCGAATCAGCTGGTAGGAGAGCGTGGTTCCCTCGATCGCCGCCCGGGGCGTACCGTAGCGATCGGCGAAGTAACGCAGGCTTCCAGCGACCGCGCCCCAGTTGCCCGCCATCGAATTGCGGGAAACCCTGGCCTCATGACCATCGGCGGTGCGCTCATCGATCACCAGATCGAGGGGCATGATGCGGGCGAGCAGATCGAACCAGCCTTCTCGCAACTCCCGCCCGGCGTAGGGAAATTTCCGGGGCAGCTCAAGCTCCAGGGCCCGGTACACCGACGCGGTACCCAGCGCGACATCTTCGATCGACTTCACCAGCACTCCGCGCTTCCCGGCCCAATCGGCGAGGCCTTCCTCATCAAAGAGATGTCTCGGAAGACCATAGACCTCCCCCAGCGTTCCGTGCCGGTTGACCGCTTCGGCGAAGAGGTTGTAGGCGGTGAGGTGGTCGCTGCCGTTGACCCTTACTCCCTCGAGATCCCGCTCTTCCCGGGTCATCCGGTGAAGGGACTCGATGTTGGAGCAGACCGCCACGACCGGGGCAAGTTCGGAACCGGCGTGCACCAGCAACTCACCCCAGGCCCGGTCTACCGGCATGGCTTCGACCTGGCGGCCATACCTGGTCAGCTTGCCGTTCTCGACCAGACCGCGGTCGGTGAGCTCGTGCAGCGCCTTTCGATACGCCGTCCGGTCCAGCGGGACCGGGAGATCGAGGTCGCTGGCATCCACTCCGATGGCGGCACAGGTGATCGCGACTCGTTCGGCATCGCCGGCCAACTGGAATTCCGGAGGAGTGGGCCGGAGTTTCTCGAAGACCAGATCGCGATCGGTGAGGATGTAGACCTCACCATCAGGTACCCGGCCGTGCACTCGCCCGGCCATCTGCAGAATCTCGTTGGCGCCGAGATACATCCGGTGGAGAACGTTGCGGCCCCGGTCGACCACGTTGCCATAGCGGGCATCGTAGATCACCACGGTGTCGAGTCCACGGATGTTGAGAGCTGATTGGCCGGCCGCAGTCATGGCCAGCAGGAAGGGGTGCTGGCCCTCACCCTCGAGGAAGGGCCGGATCACCCGGATCGGTTCACCACCGTGGTAGAACGCGGCGTTGAGTCTGGGCCAGCGTTCGCCGAGACCCCGCGCCAGTTGTTCGACCTCCGCGCGGGTGGGAACGAAGACCGCGACGCCGCGCCTCGACTTGATCAGATGGCGGATGAACTTGTCGTCGAGAAATTCTTCGGCCTTCAGCGGCAGCACCTTCA
>CAZOES010000067.1:0-570 GCA_964578865.1 uncultured Gemmatimonadaceae bacterium
GGATCGAACCGGTGACCCCCTGCTTGCAAAGCAGGTGCTCTCCCAGCTGAGCTACGGCCCCAAACTCGGGGCCAGAAGAATAGCCAATGGGGGCATCATGGTCTACTGCCCCGGATAGAGTGATCCCAGTCTGGCCGAAACGGTGCTCCCCGCGCTTTCCAACCGGTGAGAGGCAAACCTAATTTCAATCAGGCGCAGGGTGCGCCGCGATAGAAGGTTCACGATTCGAAGGAGTCAGGCATGAAACTCCGGAGCTTCAAGTCATTCGAGCAGCGCTGGTCTCAGTTGCGGAAACTGGCCTCAGCCCAGCTCAAGGATTTCGAGAAGGATAAGAACGACATCGCCAAGGCCATCAAGCGGCACAAGGTCGCCAAGGATGTCGAAGCGGTGAAGCAGGCGGTGGCCCAGCAGAAGCGGGTGGTCCAGGTCATCAAGACCACCAAGGCCCTGGTGAAGACCAAGAATCAGCTGGTCAAGGAAGGACGCCGTCGCGGCAAACTGCTGAAGCGAGCTCTGACCTGACCCCAGTGCCGAGGGTGGGAGCGGTTCCCATCCTCGGCTTGCTTCAGC
>CAZOES010000067.1:580-10698 GCA_964578865.1 uncultured Gemmatimonadaceae bacterium
CTGCACGTCGTGAAACCCACTGCACGTGGATACAAGTTGGGAAACACTGGATCCGGTGTCAACGGATATCTTTCTCTCTTACCCGAGGGTGAAGTGAGGCTGCGTCGCGGCTTCACTCCCGCGCCGCTCCGAGTCGCGAATCGATGTTACGACGTCACCCGCGGAGCCCTCGGTCCCCGTCGGACCCCTCCCGCCAGCGCCTGATACTTGAGTTCCTCACCCGACCTCGCCGCCCGGAGCATCAAGGCTCCCCGGCTCATATCGCCCCGGCCCACAAAGTCGAGAGGATACAGGAGTCTGGTTCCCAGCGCGGAGATCAGCACTTCGGCGTATTTGTCGCTAGCTACGCTGCCCAGCAGCACGAATTCCGTGTCGGAATTGGCACCCAGCACCAGCGCATCCCGCTCCAGCGGTAGCCGGTAACGTGGATCGTTGGTGATGATATCCACCGCCGCGAAAGCCTCCAGTTCCGGCAGCGTCACCGGACTGTCGGCCGGGATGAGGCCCCGGTTGGCGGTAATTACCAGAACCCCGGATCCGCGGGGAGGCGGGACCGAGAAGCGCCTGGCGTATTCCAGCTTGCCCCGGAAGTAGAGACCGCTCAGAAAACTGAAGGCCTCACCGAGGGTAACCCTTTCCCCTTCGCGAAACCGCCGGGCCAGGGGAAAGTTGGCGGAATCGCGCAGCAACAACCTGGTTCTTCGGCCTCCGCAGTGGGCCGGAGAGAGCAGAAACTGACGATAGGTCATGATGAAATCGGGGTTGACCTATCTCGATTTCCGTCGGGGCTTGCGGGGCACCTTGGCGCCCTTCTTGCGCGCCTCGGACAAGCCGATCGCGATTGCCTGTTTCCGGCTTCTCACTTTCCCGCCCTTGCCGCCGGGTCCGCTCCGAAGGGTTCCCTTCTTCCTCCGGTGCATGGCCCGCTCGACACTCTTGCTGGCCCCTGCACCGTAGCGCCGGGACGAGGAACTCTTGCGCCTGCTCCGTTTTGCCGTTGTCATCTATGCCTCCTCCGCCCCCGGTTCAGGCGGGTTCGTCTCTCAAATGATGAATACTCAGCCGGTCACATTTGTCGGCCAGCACGAAGTCGAACCGCTGAATCACCCGCACCAACCGCTCGGCATCGAGAGCGGTCGGCGCATAGGCCAGCAGAAAGACGTGCCCTTCCTTGGCCAACTGGAGATAGCGCGCCTCCGACTCATGCTCGGTGCCGAATATCCGGGTGACGTTGCTTCCTTCCTCCAGATGCTGCCTGGTGAGATCGGCGATCTTCGCCGAGTCGGCGATTTCCACTTCCCGCTGGTCGTAACCACCGTCGATCAGTTGTGAGCGGGCCTGCTCGGCATCTTCCCCTGACTTGAATGCGACCAGCACATGTCCACGAGGGTACAGAAAACCGAACTTGGTGGAATGCAGTGCGTCGTTGATCCCCCGCTGCTGGGCCATCTGAAAACCTCACTAGGTCCCCTGGCGCGAACCTGTTCCACGCCCATCGCAATGTGAGCGAGAACGGGGCGAGATGCACTCGTCCATGAGTAGTACTTTGGGAAAATCATGCGGCCACTATGGCCCGTTGGTGTGATGGCTTACCCCGCGGTTGTGGCGACGCGCACAGTTTCCCATGTTTGGGTGTGGTTGGTACCGCTGTCTCTCCTCTCCTATCTCGTCCGGGACCCCGGCGGGAGGACCCCATGCGACGCTCCATCTCTCCGCTTGCGCTCTTTGCCGTGGCGGTCGGCGCCGCCGGCTGCGATGATTCGTCAGGTCCGGCCTTCAAGGCCAACCTCGATGCGGCGATCTGTGCCCCGACTGCAGGGCCTTTCTCCAGCACGCTCACTCATGCCTTCTTCCCGGCCGCAACCGGGACGGTGTGGCGGCTGGAAGGAAGCGACAACGGCAAAGCCGTCGTACTCCTCATCACTGCCTTGGATTCGACCGAAGTGGTGGCGGGGGTCACTACACGCGTCATCGAAGAGCGGGAGACTCTGGAGGGAAGCCTGGTAGAGATTTCCTACAACTTTTTCGCGCAGACTTCCGATGGCACGATTTGTTACTACGGCGAGGATGTCGACCTTTACCAAGCCGGCGTGATTGTCGGTCATGAAGGGGAATGGCGTGCGGGAATCGGCGGAGCTCAGCCCGGTATCCTGATCCCGGCTGCGCCCGAGAAGGGCCAGGCCTTTGTGCAGGAGATTGCGCCCGGGGTGGCCCAGGACCGGGTCCAGATTGTGGCGAGTGGAGAGTCGACTACCGTCCCGCTGGGAACTTTCACCGCAACTATTCGTTATCGAGAAACTTCTCCGCTCGAGCCCGGAGTGAGATCGACAAAAGTGTACGCCGAGGGACTCGGGCCCATCGTAGACGACGAAGTACGGCTGACGGCGAAAACTCCCTGAATGAGTAGATTCTCCGCTCCCCAACAGACGTGAGCAGATGAGCGCCGAGACCGCAGGCTTGATCGGGTGGGTAGCGACCTCGCTGACGGTGGCTTCGTACTTCTTCCATAATCAGGTCACCCTCCGCCGGGTCCAGGCGGTGGCCGCCTTGTTGTGGATTACCTACGGTGTGGCTATCAGGGCCCGCCCGATCATCGCAGCCAACGTGATTGTCACCACCGTCGCCTTCTGGTCCACCATCCGGGAAGCCCGGCGAATTCAACGCGAAGCCGCCCAGGGGAAGAATCCGGCCGCCAATTGACCCAGTCTTCCCCGGCTCTCTGAGGAGGTGCATAATGGGCTGAGCCGTTCAACCCATCACATCACCACACTGAGCCGCATGAGCCAGGTCGCCAGAATCCTGCGCGATGGCCGCTGGACCCAGGCCATCAGCCGCGATACCCGCTTCATTCGCAATCCCGCCACCCTCGAGCTGGTCGGCACCGTCCCCGAATGCAATGCCGATGACGTAGACGCCGCCGTCGAAGCCGCCGGCGCGGCTCAACGGGCCTGGTGGAAGATCCCCGGAGTCGAAAAAGCCAAATACCTGAGGGAGGTCGCCGCCAAGATCCGGGGCAAGGAGAAGGAACTCTCCACCCTGATGGCGCGAGAAACCGGCAAGCCTCTGATCGAAGCGGTGGACTGCATCGACTGGGTAGCAGCGGCGTTCGACTACTACGCCGAAGTTGGACGGCGGAGTTACGGCAACTCCATCCCGCCGGTGGCGCCCCACCAGATCAATTTCACCATTAAAGAGCCGTTCGGGGTGGTTGCGGCCATCGTGCCGTTCAACTTCCCCCTGCTGCTGATGGCCTGGAAGGTTGCCCCTGCCCTGGCGGCCGGGAACACCCTGGTCTGCAAGCCTCCGCACCAGAACCCGCTCTGCAATCTGTTGATGGCGGAGTGTTATGACTCCCTGCCGCCCGGCGTAATCAATGTGGTGACCGGCGGGGCCTCTACCGGCGAAGCGCTGGTCCGTCATCCCAAGGTAGACCTCATTGCTTTCACCGGGTCGGTCGCCGCGGGGCGGAGAATCGCTTCGATCGCGGGGGCTGAACTCAAGAAGGTGAACCTGGAGCTGGGTAGCGTGGATCCGTTCATCGTCTTCGCGGATGCCGATCTCGATATCGCGGTGCGCGGAGTAGCCTGGGCCCGTCTGCTCAATGCCGGCCAGGTCTGCACCTCCCCCAAGCGGATCTATCTGCTGGAACCCATCGCCGACCAGTTCATGCGAAAGCTCGAGGCCTATCTCCCAACCTTGAAAGTTGGCGACCCGTTGGATCCGACTACCGACATAGGTCCCCTGATTTCGGCTGAAGCGCTGGATCACGTCGAGCGGCAGATCGCAGCTGCAGTAAAGGAAGGGGCTACCGTGAAGATCGGCGGTAAACGAATTCAGCCCAATGGACTGGGCGGCCATTTCCTGGAGCCCACCGTGCTGACCAACGTCAAGCACGGCTCCCTCCCCACCACCGAGGAAATCTTCGGGCCGGTCCTTTCCATTACTATCGCCCGGACCCCGGACGAGGCCATCGAGATGGCCAACGACTCCCGCTATGGACTGGGGGCCTCGGTCTATACCAGGAACCTGGAACTCGCCATGAGGGCGATGGAGAACATCAAGGCGGGAACCTTCTGGATCAACGATCCCCTGACCGACAACGATGCGGGGCCCTTCGGAGGGATGCGCTGGAGCGGGGTGGGGCGGGAACTAGGAGAAGAGGGACTCGACGCCTTCCGGGAGCCCAAGCACGTGCACCTCGACTACGTGATGGAGCAGAAGTACTACTGGTATCCGTACAAGGATCGACCTGTTCCTGGGCACTGAGTGAAGACGGTCGAGACGGTCAAGACGGTCAACCAATCGAAGGATGGGGAACGTTGCCTGCGATAAGCTGACCGTCTCGTCCGCCTCGACCGTCTCGACCGTCTAACTGGTCAGCGCCTTACAAAACTCAGTAAATACTCCGACATAGTGATCGATATCGGCCTCGGTATGCTGCACCGACAAGGTCCACTGCTCCTCATCTCCCGGAGTCATGAAGACTCCTCGATTCAGTAGCCATGGATAGGAGGCTGCGAACAGTTCGGGCCGAGTGTCCAGGAAGTCCCGGTAGTTCTTCATCGGAGTCGGCCGATAGGAGATGCACCCCTTGGCGTCGAGATTCACCGTATGGGCCGGGATGCCGTAGGTCTTGATCGCCTTCTCACACCCCTCGATCAACCGTTCCGCCAGCTTGGCCAGGTACTTGTAGGCCTCCGCGGTCAGAATCTCCCGCAGCGTCACCAGACCGACATGGGCGATCAGCGGATTCCCGTTGTAGGTCCCCTGCTGTGACACCCCCTGCTCGATCAGGAACATCAGATCCTTCCGGCCGCCGAATGCCGCTGCCGGGAGACCACCGGCGATCGCCTTGGCGAGACAGACCAGGTCGGGCTGGACCCCGAAGCGCTGGGTGGCTCCGCCCGCCGCGATGGTGAATCCGGTCTTGATCTCGTCGTAGATGAGGATCACCCCGTACTTCGTGCAGAGATCCCGGACCTTCTGCAGGTAACCCGGTTGGGGTAGAACGATTCCGATGTTCATCATCGCCGGCTCCATGATCAGGCAGGCGATTTCGTTGCCCTTCTCCTGGAACAGCCGCTCCACCTGCTCGGCATCATTGAAGGCCACCACTTCGATGTACTTGCTGGCGTCCTTCACCATCCCCTTGGACACCGGCGCCTTGGCGGGGCGCTCCCGCCCACCCATCACGTCAGCATTGGGAACGATCGAGAACATCACTGAATCGTGGTGACCGTGGTAAGACCCTTCGATCTTGCAGACGATATCCCGTCCGGTCGCGGCCCGGGCCACCCGGATCGCATCCATGGTAGCTTCGGTGCCGGAATTGGTGAACCGGATCGCCTCGAGATTGAACCGGCGGCACACCTCTTCACCGAACTCCACCGCTTTCTCGGTAGTGGCGGCGAAGTGGGTTCCCAGGCTGGCCGCTTCCCGGCAAGCCTCGACGAGGCGCGGATGGGCATGGCCGACCACCATCGCCCCGAATCCGTTATGGAAGTCGAGGTAATCGTGGCCATCCTGACACCAGACGTGACTGCCCTTCCCCCGGGCCACATAGACCGGGTAGGGCTGCATCTTCTGAAATGACGAGACTACCCCGTAAGGGAGAATCGTCCTGGCTCGCTGGTACAAGGCGGCCGACTTGGTGGTCCGGGCGAGGAGCTGCTTCATCTCCCCATCCGCGATTTCCTGGGCGCGGGACAGAAGACGGCTGAGTCCCGCCTGCTCTTTTGAGGGAACAGTGGCGGTCATGACAAACCTGTGTTGTGGTGTTCGGGGGTAGCTGGGTGCTATCGCCTGAAGCGGGATGACTGCGGCCACCGGCTCGATTGAGAACCGGGCTCTCCCCAACTTGGCCCCCGGACCATGGGTTGTCAACTCCGGCGGTGGCCTGCAGATTGGGCTCTTCTCCCACCTCACCGCGTTCGCTCTGCCCAGGCCGAGATCGCATGGAATCAGTCATCAAGCTGGAACACGTTACCAAGCGGTTCGACAACTACGTCGCCGTGCACGAAGCCCATTTCGAGATCGGGAAGGGTGAATTCTTCTCGATGCTGGGCCCGTCAGGTTGCGGCAAGACCACCACCTTGCGAATGATCGCCGGCTTTGAGCAACCCACCAGCGGCCAGATCCTCCTCGAGGGACAGGACGTCTCCAAGGTTCCGCCTTACAAGCGAAACGTGAATACCGTCTTCCAGCACTACGCGCTCTTCCCCCACATGACCGTGCGCGACAACGTCGCCTTCGGTCCCCGCAGCCGGAAACTGGCCGAGTCCGAAGTCACCAAACGGGTGGAAGAACTGCTCAAAGTCACCCGGCTCACCCAGTTCGCCGAGCGGAAGCCGGCCCAGCTCTCCGGTGGTCAGCAGCAACGGGTGGCCCTGGCCCGGGCCCTGGTGAACTACCCCAGCGCCCTCCTGCTGGACGAGCCGCTCGGCGCCCTCGACCTCAAGCTCCGCCAGGCAATGCAGTTCGAGCTCAAGCGGATTCAGCGTGACGTAAACATCACCTTCATCTACGTCACCCACGATCAGGAAGAAGCCCTCACGATGTCGGATCGCATCGCGGTGATGAACGAGGGTCGAGTCGAGCAGATCGGTACGCCGGAAGAGATTTACCATGCGCCGGCAACCGTCTTCGTGGCCAACTTCATCGGAGTGGCCAATCTCCTGCCGGCCAGCGTGGCCGGGATGAACGGCCAGATGGTGGTAAACCTGGAAGGCGGGACCCGGATGGAAGCGGCCAACGCCAGTTGGGCCAAACCGGGTACCCAGGGAACTCTGATGATCCGGCCCGAGCGGCTCCACTTCGCCGAGTCAGGCAAGGGCCTGCCGGTGACCCTCGCGGCCGCCGCTTTCTCGGGGCCGGTGATCCGCCTGGCGCTGCGGACCCAGAGCGGTCAGGAGATGATCGCCCATGTGCCTTCCGATGGTCCCCGGCCCACCCTGGAGCCGGGTCGCCAGTACGTCGTGAGCTGGGAGCCCGACGGCGCCCGGTTGCTGCCGCCCAAACCGACGACCTCTCCCATTGATCAGGATCTCCGTCCCACACTCGATCTCGCTACGCCTAAGTGAACCCTGTTGCCAGAGGTGATTGAGCCATGAGCAAGCACGATTACGACGATCAGGAGCTGCAGGCCATGCTCCGCCGGGCGCTCTCCAGGCGCTCATTCCTCGGCCGCACCGCGGGAGCTGCGGGTGCGCTCGCCTTTGGCAGCGCATTCCTCTCGGCCTGCGCCAAGAAGGACGGCGCCAGGACCGGGGCCGACAGTCTCGGTGCCGGCGCGACCAACACCGCCGCCAAGACGGTCCGGGTCTCCAACTGGCCGCTCTACATCGACAAGGAAACCGTCGGGGACTTCGAGAAGGCCACCGGGATGACGGCGGTCTACACCGAGGATGTCAACGACAACAACGAGTTCTTTGCCAAGATCGACGAGCCCCTCAAGCGGGGTCAGAGCATCGATCGCGATATCATCGTGCTGACCGACTGGATGGCCGGCCGGCTGATCAAGATGGGCTACACCCAGCCGATCGATGACGCCGCCTTCCCCAACAAGGCCAACCTGGTCGACAGCCTCAAGAATGTCGGCTTCGATCCCGGCCGAGTCCACAGTGTGCCGTGGATGTCGGGTATGACCGGCATCGGCTACAACCCCAAGAAGACCGGCGGGGAGATCACCAGCTTCAACGAAATCTTCAATCCCAAGTACAAGGGCCAGGTCACCATGCTTACCGAGATGCGTGATACCCTGGGCCTGGTGATGCTGGCCGAGGGCAAGGACCCCGGCAACTGCACCACTGAAGATGCCAAGGCCGCCTGCGCCAAAATCAAGAAGTACCGCCAGAACGGCCACATCCGCGCCTTCACCGGCAACGACTACGCCGAAGATCTCGCGGCAGGCAACCTGGCCATCGCGGTCGCCTGGTCGGGTGACATTCAGGGTCTCGCGGCCGACAATCCCGAGCTCCGCTGGATCGCGCCGAAGGAAGGCGCCATGCTCTACTCCGACAACATGCTGGTGCCCAAGACCAGCGATCGCCCGGCGGCAGCCGCGGCCTTCATGAACTACGTCTACGACCCGGTCCACTCGGCGAAGATCGTGGCCGCCGCGCCCTACCTCTCACCGGTGAAAGGCACCGGCGACGAGCTGGCCAAGACTCATCCCGATCTGGCCAAGAGCCCGCTCCTCAATCCGCCCGAAGACGTCCGGGCCCGGCTCCACGTCTTCAAGTGGCTGGAAGACGCCGAGGATACCGAGTTCAATCGTCTCTTCCAGGACGCGATCGGAGCCTGATTCCACATGGCAGGAATTGCCGCCGGCGGTTCACGCCGGAGTGCCCTCGCCCCCTGGCTCCTTGTGGCGCCAGGGGTGCTTTGGCTGCTGGCGTTCTATCTGGCGCCGACTCTCGCGCTGGCCCGGACTTCCTTTCAGACCGGGGACCTGGCCTGGTACAATGGCTATCAACGGGCCTTCACCGACTACGGCCAGCACATGCTGCGGTCATTCGGCTACGCCCTGACAGCTACCGTCGCGGCAATTCTGCTGGGATACCCGCTGGCCTACGTCATGGCCTTCCGGGCTAACAAGTATAAGAATTTCCTGCTGGGCCTGGTCATCCTGCCCTTCTTTACCACCTTCCTGGTCCGGACCTTCGCCTGGAAGACGATTCTCAATGACGGCGGGCCGGTCATCGGGCTCCTGGGTTCGATCAATCTGCTCCCGGCCGACGGCCGGTTGCTCAACACCGTCTGGGCGGTGATCGGCGGAATCACCTACAACTTCCTGCCCTTCATGATTCTGCCGATCTACGTCAGCCTCGAGAAGATCGACCGGCGCCTCACCGAGGCGGCCCAGGATCTCTACTGCAATCAGTTCACCGCCTTCCGGAAAGTGGTGCTGCCCCTCTCACTTCCCGGGGTGCTGGCCGGCAGCCTGCTGACCTTCATCCCCGCTTCGGGCGACTTCCTCAATGCCGAATTGCTGGGCAGTCCCAATCAGAAGATGCTGGGCTCGGTGATTCAGGGTCAGTTCCTCACCGTGCGTGACTATCCCCTCGCAGCTTCGCTCTCGTTCGTGTTGATGGCGCTGATCACGATCCTGGTGGTTATCTACGCCCGTGCACTGGGCACGGAGGATCTGGCCTGATGGCGGGTGAGAAGAAGGGAATGGTGGGATCCCGCTGGACCGGGCCGCTGCTGGATTTGTACGCCGGCCTGGTGTTGCTCTATCTGTTTCTGCCGATCTTCATCATCGTTGCATACAGCTTCAACAAGCCGGACGGGAAGTTCAACTTCGTCTGGAAGGCCTTCTCGCTCGATGCCTGGCGCGATCCGTTCATCTATCCCGCGCTGGTCGACGCGGCGAAGCTGTCGCTCCAGGTAGCCGCGGTGTCGACCACCGTGTCGACCATCTTCGGCGCCATGATCGCCCTGGCGCTGACCCGCTACAGCTGGAAAGGCTCCGGGCCGATCAATTTCCTCCTGGTGCTTCCCCTGACGACTCCCGAGGTGGTGCTCGGTTCGTCGCTGCTCTCCCTCTTTCTGCAAGCCAACGTCAACACCGGATTCTGGACCATCGTCATCGCCCACATCATGTTCTCGGTCAGTTATGTGGCGATGACCGTGAAGGCCCGGATTCGCGGTTTTGACTGGACCCTGGAAGAGGCCGCAATGGATCTCTATGCCAATCCCTGGCGGGTGGTCACCAAGGTGACCCTGCCGCTGATTGCGCCTGGAATCGCCGCCGCGGCCATGCTCTCCTTTGCGCTCTCGCTCGACGATTTCACCATTACCCTGTTCAACGCCGGCAGCCGGGTGACCTACCCGCTGTATGTCTACGGCGCCCGCCGAGCCGCCTTCCCGCCCCAGATCAACGTGCTGGCCACGGTAATTCTGCTGGGCAGCCTGATTCTGCTGGGTGCGACGGTGCTGTGGCAGAATCGGAGACTGAAGGAAGCGCTTACGACGAAATGAGGTGCCGCGTGACAGCAGCGACATCTCTGAAACGACGAGGGATCTACTCACCCAGAGTAGAGGGCGCGGCTAGCGGCGGGTGTTGGGGGGGTGAGGGCCCCCCGCCCCCCCCCCCCCCCCGCCCCCGCCGCCCACAC
>CAZOES010000067.1:10708-23586 GCA_964578865.1 uncultured Gemmatimonadaceae bacterium
CCGAATCGGCAGCGTCCGCACCCGCTTCCCCGTCAGCGCGAAGACGGCGTTGGTCACCGCCGGCGCGATCGGCGGCGTCCCCGGTTCCCCAACTCCGGTGGGCGGTTCGGTGGAGGGCACGATGTAGACCTCGACCTTGGGCATCTCATTCATCCGCAGCACCCGGTAGCGATCGAAGTTCCCCTGCTCCACCTGGCCGTCCTTCAGGGTGATCTCTCCGAAGAGCGCCGCCGAGAGCCCGTAGGCAATGCAGCTCTCCATCTGCATCTTCACCACATCGGGATTCACCGCGATTCCGCAGTCCACCGCGCACACCACCCGGTGAACCCTGGGTTCGCCATCTTCGATCGATACCTCGGCCACTTCAGCCACAAAGGAACTGAACGATTCGTGCACCGCGATGCCCCGGGCCTGCCCGGCTGGAAGCGGTGAGCCCCAGCCGGCCTTCTCGGCGGCGAGATTGAGCACCCCAAGATGGCGCGGCGCCTTGGCCAGTAGACCACGGCGAAACTCCACCGGGTCCTTCCTGGCGGCGGCCGCCAGCTCGTCAATAAATGACTCCACCGCGAACGCCGTGTGGGTGTTGCCCACCGAGCGCCACCACTGGACCGGGACCGGCAGGACCGGTGAGCGCAGTTCCACCTGAAAGTTGGGGACCGCGTACTTGCTGTTGGCCGCTCCTTCGACCGAGGTCGCGTCTACCCCATCCTTGATCATCATCGGTGCGAAAGCCGTACCTTCGATGATCGACTGCCCCACAATCCGCTGGTGCCAGGCCGTCGGCACCCCGTTGGCATCGAGCGACCCACGGATTGAATGGACCGTCAGCGGCCGGAAATACCCGGCTCGGGTATCGTCTTCCCGGGTCCACACCATTTTCACCGGGACATTCACTTTGGCCGCCTGGGCGATCGAAAGAGCTTCCAGCAGGTAGTCAGACTTCGGGTTGGCCCGGCGGCCGAAACTCCCTCCGGCATAAAGCATGTGGATCGACACCTGCTCCGGCTTGAGACCGGCAGCACCGGCCAGAGCCATCTGATCGACCGTCTGGAACTGCTCTCCATTCCAGACCTCGATCTTGTCGGGCGAAAGCTGCACCACGCAGTTCATCGGCTCCATGCAGGCGTGCGCCAGGAAAGGCACGGTGTACACCGCTTCCACCAGGTTCCCGCCTTTGGCCAGAACCCCCGGAGCATTGCCATCTTTCCGAGCGATGGCCCCGGGCTTTTTGGTCTGGGCTAGGTAGTCTGCCGTGATCTCCTCCGAGCCTTGCTTGAGGGCCTTGCTCTCGTCCCACTCGATCGTGAGCGCGTCCCGGCCCTTCTTGGCCTGCCAGAACGCATCCGCCAGAACCGCCACACCATTGGGGATCTGGACCACGTCCTTCACGCCGGGAACCTTCTTCGCCTCGCTGGCATCGAAGCTCTTGACGGTGGCGCCGAATCTGGGCGGATGGGCCACCACCGCGGTCAGCATTCCCGGCAGCTTCACATCTTGAGTGAAGGTCGCCTTGCCGGTCGACTTGGCCCGGGCATCCAGCTTGACTCCGGGTTTGCCGACCAGCGTGAAGCTGGCGGGGTCTTTGAGGGCCACATTCTCCGGCACCGGCAGACCGGCCGCCTTCGCGGCCAACCAGCCGTACGAAGCCCGCTTGCCGTTGGCCGGGTTGATTACCGCGCCTTTCTCGGTCTTGAGCGTGGCTCCGTCCACCTTCCACTCGGCCGCGGCCGCGGCGATGAGCATCGCCCGGGCGGTTGCCCCGGCCTTGCGAAGCTGGTCCCAGGAGTTGGCAATGGCCGTGCTCCCGCCGGTCCCCTGGATCGGCCCCAGCAGCGTGTTGTTGTACCGGGACGCATCCGCCGGGGCGCCCTCGACCTGAACCTTGCTCCAGTCAGCATCCAGTTCTTCCGCCACGATGGTCGCCAGGCCGGTATAGGTCCCCTGACCCATCTCAAGATGCTTGGCCACCACACTGACCTGACCATCCTCGGCCACTCGGACAAAGGCATTGGGCTCGAACACCGGCTTGAACTCGGCGAGAGTTTCAGGATGCTCCGTCCCTCGGGGCCCGCAGCCCGGGAGTTGTATAGCGAGGACCAGCCCGCCGGCCGCGGCACCGGCGCGGATGAAGTCTCGTCTGGTTACCTGCAGAGTCGCGCCCATGGTCAGGCCCCCTGTCCGGCAGCGCGGTGAATCGCGCTCCGGATCCGCTGGTAGGTGCCGCAACGGCAGATGTTGCCCATCATGGCCTGATCGATGTCCTGATCGGTTGGCTTGGGGGTCTTTGCAAGCAGCGCCGCAGCTGACATGATCTGCCCTGACTGGCAGTAGCCGCACTGAGGGACCGACTCGGCGATCCAGGCCTGCTGAACTGGGTGACTGCCATCGGCAGAGAGACCTTCGATAGTGGTGACCTTCTTCCCTTCCACTGCCGAGATCGGGGTGATGCAGGAGCGGATTGGCTCACCCTCCAGATGCACCGTACAGGCACCGCATTGGGCCATGCCGCAGCCGAATTTGGTTCCGGTCAGTTCCAGAGTGTCGCGGATGACCCACAGAAGGGGAGTATCGGGAGTTACATCGACCGACCGAGACTTCCCGTTTACCGTCAGTGAAATCACTGGGCCGCCTTGTCGTTGGGAGTTTGTTTCGGGATGTACAATCAACATGCGAAGTCATCGGTAGGCGTCAAGTTGAAGCGCTCGAACTTTTGACGCCATGACCCCTTATGTGACCGTACCGGCTATGCTAAGGAATGTAGTGGTCCGATATCAAACATTGGACAGGAGTCGCAGGTGAGAGCATCGAAGCTGCTGGTCCCGGTTCTCGCTCTTCTCTCCGGCCCGACGGCCCTCGCGGGCCAGGAACCCGCCGATGTCCCGGTCGCCATCGTGGGCGCCACCCTCTGGGACGGCACTGGTGCACCGGCCCTTTCCAAGTCGATCGTCGTGGTTCAGAACGGCCGAATCACCTGTGTGGGGCTCCGCAATCGCTGCCAGCTCTCGGCTCAGACCCGGATCGTGGATGCCGCCGCCAAGTTCGTCCTGCCGGGCTTGATCGACACCCATGTGCACCTGCTGCTCCGCCCCAACGGCGTGACCGACACCTCGATCAAAGCCGACTTGCACGACCTGCTGGCGCGGGGAATCACGACGGTCCGGGACATGGGCAACAATCCACCTCAGTTGCTGCAAGCCGTCGATTCGGCCCAGCCCGCACCCCGGGTCTTCGCCATGCAGCTGGTGGCCGGGATCCAGTTCTTCCGGGCCGAGACCGAGCATCTCAGCGATGGCACAATCCGCAATCATGCCCCGGCATCAATGGGCATGCGTCAGCTTGGGTGGTGGCCCATTCTCCTTCCCCCGCAAGGCAACGTCCAGGACGTGGTTGCCGAGGCCAGGAAGGCTGGTGCCATCGGGCTCAAACTCTATCAGGATCTCACCCCCGATCAAATCCGCAGACTGGTCGGTGCCGCCCACGCCGCCGGAATGCCGGTCTGGGGCCACGCATGGGTCCAGCCCTCCAATGTCCTGGAGCAGTCACAGGCAGGTCAGGATGGAGTGGTTCACGCCGCCGGTTTGACCGGAGAATTGTTCGGCAAGGCAGCCCGCGACAGCCTCCGCACCAGCAGCGAGCTGCTGCAGGCTACCGCCGATTCGGCCACAACTGAGTCGGCCAGAAGGCCGGCGGTACTGGCTACTCTCGATAGTATGGCCGCTCGCGGCACCTACCTTGAACCCACATTGAGAGCCGAAGAACTCGGCGCCATCCGGGCCCGGACCAGTCAGAGGGCCCCCGGGGTCAGCCAGCGGTACGCCCTCGCCGCCAGTGCATTCGGCATCGAGGTCACCCGCCAGGCAATCAAGCACGGCGTGAAGCTGACAGCCGGGACCGATCACGTGGCCTATGGCCCCGCGGCTGAGCGGGCCCAGCTCAACGATGAGCTGCAGCTCTTCGTCGATTCACTGGGCCTGGCTCCAGCGGCGGCGCTTCTCGCCGCCACCCGAGACGCTGCCATCGCACTGGGTAAGGTTGGCGGAGACCTCGGCACGGTCACGGTCGGCAACCGGGCCGACCTGGTCTTGCTCTCCGCCGACCCGCTCGCCAATATCTCGAACCTGGAA
Organism: uncultured Gemmatimonadaceae bacterium; assembly: GCA_964578865.1. GTDB lineage: Bacteria > Gemmatimonadota > Gemmatimonadetes > Gemmatimonadales > GWC2-71-9 > JADJOM01. The sequence goes on from CAZOES010000067.1 coordinate 14,833, forward strand.
TCAGTGGTCTGGACCATGAAGGATGGAGTGATCTACCGGCCCGAAGAACTCAAAGCCTTGAGAGGTCAACCCGCCCAATGACAGCCAACCGCCTTCTTTCCCTCCTGATCATCGGGGGACTTATGGTAGCGCAGGACCTCAGCAGCCAATCACCTCGGCAGGTACTCATCAACCGCAAGCCCCTCCCAGCCGACACCCTGGCCCTGTTGGAGAAGACCTTCGGCACGACCATTCCCGATGGCCGCTACTGGTACGATCAATACTGCGGAGCCTGGGGTAAGGAGGGCGGCGCCACGCTGGGATTCACCGTGGCCGGACTTCCAATCGGGGGTGCCTTGCCGGCGGATATTTCTGGCGGGGGGACTAGAGTCTTTATCAACGGCCGGGAGCTCCATCCGCGCGATCTTGCAGGTCTTCAGCAGCTGACCGGGCCGATTGCCCAAGGCCGCTACTGGCTCGATGCCCAAGGCAATGCAGGGATGGAAGGTGGACCGGTGCTGGTGAACCTGCGGTTACTGGCCCAGCAGGCGGGCCTCTATCGCCAGGGCGGTGGGGTGGGAGAGAACTACAGCGGCGGGGGCGGGGCGTACCACAACAGCCGGACCGGCATAGGGATCATCACCGACGGGCAAGGAAGCGCTGCGGTCTTTTCACCATGAGCCCCGTCATTCTGACATCGAACGAAGTGAGATGGAAGAATCCCTGATTTCTACAACAGGGATTCCTCGCTTCGCTCGGGATGACGTCTTCGACGTCACTTTTCGATCGGTAAGTCCTCCCGCTCTGACCACTGAGTCCACGACCCGGTGTATATCCGGACCCGGGGATACCCCAACAGATACCGCAGCGCAAAGAACACGTGGCTGGCCTCGGTGCCGCTGTTGCAATAGACAATGATGTCTCGCTCGGGAGTAATCCCCTGCGATTGATATGACTGTCGCAGGGCCTCCACCGTCTTCCATACCAGCACCAGATCCGGCTTGGTCAGATCATCCTTCCACGGGTGATTCACTGCGCTGGGGATATGGCCTCGGCGCAGCTGGGCTCCCGCGGTCCCACCGTACTGTTCTGGCGGTCTGGCATCGATCAACTGGGCCCCGGAAAGGCCCAGCGCGGCCGATCGCACATCATCGAACGAGGCAACCGCAGGCGAGAAATTCCTGGCCGAGAAGGACCCGGTGGTTGCCGGCCAGCGGGGATACTTCTGAGTGACCGGACGATTCTCTACTTCCCACCGGGCGTATCCACCGTCGAGCAGATACACCCGCCGGGCTCCGGCGCTGGTCAGCAGCCAGCAGACGAAGGTCGCGTCGATATCCAGTTGATCGCCCGCGCTGTAAACCACAATCGGCCGGCTGGGCTCCAGATTCAGCCGGCGAAAAAGCTCGGCGTACTCCTCGCCGGAGAGCAACTGGAAAGGCAGCTCGCCATTCTGAGCCCGCAGCGTCTCGATGTTGAGCCATGCCGCGTTGGGCAGATGGTTGCTCAGGTAGCTGGTCCACGATTGGCGCACGTCCAGAACCCGCGCGCTGTCACCCAGGGCCAGCACCTCGGCCGGCGTGATCAGCTTGGGCGCCTGAGCGACCAAAGCCGTCGGGAGCAACAGCAGGCCGAGAAGCACGAGAATAGGCCGTCTCCCGCCTACCGTCTCCCGTCTCCCCACTCGTCTCATTCTTCCTCGCTCTCGACGCCCATCGCCGCCCGCTCCATTTCCATGTAGATCCGGGCCGCGTTGCGCCGCTGTCTCGAGTTGTAGCTCACCGGCCGGCCCTCGTCGGCCGGCGGATAGGCATCCAGAGACTTTCGCTGCGACATCCCGCGCCCGACATCGGCTTTCATCGAATCCCGAATGGCGGTGATGTAACCCCGGGTCTTCGCGGTCAACTCCAGCGGATGCTGAGGAACTCGGCCATGCCCCGGCACGATCACTTTGGGTGCCAGCGAATCAATGAAGGTCAGGGTCCGCAGCAACACGGCCGAGTTCCCATCGACCACCATCGTCCCACCGTCTTCCATCAGGATGTCCCCGGAAAAAAGCACCCCTTCAGCCGGCAGCCAGATGACCAGGTCTCCTGCTGAATGCGCCGAACCGGGATGGAAAACGACAATGGTCCTGCCACCAAGCCGAAGCGTATCGCTGGAGGACACCGGTCGGTCGGGGTCGTTGGCATACTCGAATCCCAACAGCTCCTGCAACCCGACCACCCGATCCCAATCCGCCAGCATCTGATCGGGACCGCCCTCGGCGGCCAGCACGCGGGTATTGGGATGGGCGATGATTTTGGCCCCGGCTTTCCGGAACTCGATTGCCCCGAACATCATATCCGGATGATGGGCGTAGAGCACCAGGTACTTGAGCGGCAACTTGGACTTGGTGCGAATGGTCCGGATCACGGCGCGCGCCTGAGCGGGACTGGCCAGCCCCCCTACGGCCACGATCCCGTTCCTGGTGACGATGAATCCGGCGTTGGGTCTCCCCTCAGCGCCTTTCCCCGAGTCGCCCAGTACGGCGTATACCCCGGCGGCAAGGCGAGTCAGCGGATAGATCGTCTTCTCAGTCGTCTTCGAGAACGCTCTATCCCTTGCCTGAGCACTTGCGGTCGATGGGAGCCCGAGCAGGCCCCCAATAACTAAGGCGGCCAGCCGATTGATCGACCGACCGCCTTGCCGCCTTGCCGCCTTGCCGCCTAAGTAGTCGCGAATTTGACCTCCGTCGACCCGCTGTACTCTTTCCCCCGGTTGTCTTTCGAAACGAACGTCAGTGGCCCTTCCTGCTCCGCTTTCAGCTGGAAACTCACCATCGGGTCTCGACTGATCCCCGATGTCCACTCAAAGCTCGCGATCTCAGCCCCACCATAGCTGACCCGCACATCCTGAATGAACCAGGGCGGAATGATGTTGGCGTTGGCATCCCGGAAGAACCCGGTGTCCATCGGATGCTGCACCAGCACCTGCACCCGGATCACATCGCCTTTCTGGATCCGATCGGGAACGACAATCTTGGTTCGGCCGGTTTCTGGCATAACTCACCCGCACCCGTTGAGGGTGGTTTCGACCTTCAAATAGTCGGCGTAGAGCTCGCCCTTGCTGGTCTCGGCAATTGCCCGGATCCAACTGGTCCGCTTCATCTTGATCCGGGTCTGCAGATTCACCGGACCCAGCGCGGGCGTGAAGTGAAAGGCGGTGACCAGAGGATCGGGATTATGATCCACAATCAAGTAGAGCCCCTTCACGTACTCATCACTGTTCATCGGCAGCTCCGATTCGATCACCACCGGGACATAGCGGCCATCCTCGGCCATAGTCGGCATGTCGAGGGTGACCTTGGCCCGTTGAATGGGACGGTCCTGGAACCGCTCAGTGTAGATCTTCTGAACCTGTTCGTTGGGAATCGGCGGGTCGTCAGGACCGGGACGGGTCACCCGTATCATGGCGGGGAGCCGCTTGCCTGCCGCCGAAGCGCCTTCAACTGCGGCTGCGACACCCAGCACACTCAGGGCCTTGAGGAAGTTGCGGCGTTCCATCGAGTCGGACATCAAATGCCTCATGCTGCAGTAGGTAGCTGGAAGGTGGGGAAGCATTTCCGGGTCGTCAAGCTTGCTGCTCAGCTCTACAGGTGATGCGCAAACCAGACAGCGATCCCGGCGCGCCCTGCCCTGACTGCGGCAACGTCCGCCGGCCGACCGACCAAACCTTGCCATGCCCCACGATTTAGAGCACTGCCAGTAAAGGAGTTACGGAACCATTTAGGAAGGCTCGAAGCTTGCGGATAGGGATCCTGTCATCGAGTCAATGGAGCCTTGTTGTGGTCAGACTTTCGGCCTGCGTGATGGCGGGGCTGGCGATAGCCACGAGCTCGAGCATTTCGGCCCAGACCCTGCCTGTCCGCCCGACACCTTCCAGCGAGACCACCCGGAGCAGCCCGGAATCGGAGCTGGTCTTGGGAAAGTCCACCATGGCAGGTGTTCGTCGCATGTTTGCCGGCGATCCGACCGCTCCGATGGCCCGTAACGCCCGGAGACTCGCCGAGGAGCGAGCCTGGGAAGTCGGCGGGGTCACGCTTCGACCGCGCTGGGAGCTGGACCCGGGACAGGATTTCTACCGGCTTTATTTCGATCAAAACGAACGCCTCATCTTCGCGCTCGACCGCACCGCACGACCGGAGCTGACCAAGCTCGAACTTTTGACCCGGTATCCCAGGGCGGTCCGGGCCCAGCAGTCGGACAGCTACGATCAGTTCCAGGTCGATTTCAAGCCCTGCCTGACCCTGACCGCGCTGGTCGACCGCAAGCTGGATCATGTGGTCCAGTTCGGTTACGCCTGGACCTGCCAGACTCAATCGCTGGCGGGCAAGTTGGTTCCTCCCTCAGATCGAGCCGAGAGTCGTCAAGGCAGTTAGCCTTCCTCCATTCGCCGCTCCCCGAACCTCGAACTTGTGCCTGCCTGTCCAACCCTTTAGCTTGTAACGGGTTAGTATCAGGCTTTCGCACCCCAAAGTGATTTGAGGTCCCGTGGATACGCAGACTCTTCAGGGCGTCCAGCTGTTCGAGAAGTGCCGCCAGTTTACCAAGGCGAAGGAAATCCAGGCTGCGGGCCTGTACCCCTACTTCAAACCCATCTCGGACTCCGAAGACACCACCGTTGTTATCGAGGGCCAGAAGCGCATCATGCTGGGGTCGAACAATTACCTCGGCCTGACTCACCATCCGAAGGTTCTTGAGGCTGCGTCCCGCGCGTTGGCGCGGTATGGCTCCGGCTGCACCGGAAGCCGCTTCCTTAACGGCACCCTGGATCTCCACGCTCAGCTGGAAACCGCCATTGCCGACTTCCTCGGCAAGGAAGACTGCCTCGTCTTCTCTACCGGCTACCAGGCCAATCTCGGCCTGATCTCGGGTCTCATTGGCCGGGGTGAGCTGGTGTATCTCGACAAGCTGGATCACGCCTCGATCGTCGACGGCGCCAAGATGTCGTACGGGGACACCCTCCGGTTCACCCACGGCGACCTCGGGGCCCTCGATCGGATGATCGAGCGTACCAAGAACGCCCGCGGCGCGATGATCGTGGTCGACGGCGTGTACTCGATGGAAGGCGACATCGCCAACGTTCCGGAGCTGGTTCGGATCGCCAAGAAGTACAATGTGGCGCTGGCCCTGGATGACGCCCACTCCATCGGTGTGCTGGGCCCCAACGGTGAAGGCACCGCAGCCCACTTCGGCCTGACCGACGAAGTCGATCTCATCGCCGGCACCTTCTCCAAGTCGCTCGCCTCGATCGGTGGATTCGTGGCCGGCTCGGAGAACGTGATTCACTTCCTCCGCCATCACTGCCGCCCCCTGATCTTCACCGCTTCCCTGCCGCCGGCCAACACCGCCGGTGTGCTGGCCGCGCTGGAAGTGATGCAGCGCGAGCCGGAGCGCCGCACCCATCTGTGGGCCAACACCCGTCGCCTGCAGGAAGGGATGCGCAGCCTGGGCTACAACATCGGCGAGACCGAGACTCCGATCATTCCGGTGCTCATCGGACCGATGGAGACCACCTTCATCTTCTGGCGTAAGCTGTTCGACGCCGGCGTCTTCACCAATCCGGTGATGCCGCCCGCGGTGCCGGCCTCCCAGTGCCGGCTCCGCACCAGTCTCATGGCGACCCACTCCTTCGACCAGATCGACTTCTGCCTGGAGCAGTTCGGCCGCATCGGACGCGAGCTGGGGGTCATCTGAGTACAGCCATTTCGGTCCGGCCCGTCGAGGGCCGGGCCGACCTTTCCGAATTCATTGGCTTTTCGTACCAGCACAACTCGCGGGACCCGCTCTGGGTCCCGCCGTTGCGTATGGACCTGGCCAAGCTGTTTGACCCCGCCAGGAATCCCTTCTTCGAGCACGCCGAGGCCCGCTACTTCCTGGCCAGTCGTGAAGGCAAAACGGTGGGTCGCATCGCGGCCATCTCCAACCGCCTCCACAACGAGACGCATGACGATAAAGTCGGTTTCTTCGGCTGGTTCGAGTGTGGTTACGATCACGAGGTTGCCAACGCTCTCTTCGCCGCCGCAGCCGCGTGGCTCAAGGCCAAGGGGCACGATGTCATGCGGGGGCCGGCTTCGTTCTCGGTGAACGATGAGTGCGGCTTACTGGTAGACGGCTTCGACACGCCGCCCACTCTGATGATGCCCCACAACCCGCCATACTATCTGCGGCTGGTGGAAGGTGCCGGGTTCAAGAAGGCCAAGGATCTGCTGGTTTACCGCGGTGGATACGAATCGACCTACATCCCGGTGCCCGAACGGCTCTCCCGGGGAACCGCGCTGATTCAAAAACGCCAAGGCGTCACCCTCCGGCCCTTCAACATGGCCGACTTCGACAACGAAGTGGCCAAGATCAAGAAGCTCTACAATCAGGCGTGGGAGAAGAACTGGGGATTCATCCCCATGACCGACAAGGAGCTCGATTTCCTGGCCGAGCAGTTCAAACCGGTCGCGGTTCCCGAATTGATCCCCTTCGCCGAGAAGGACGGTGAGGTGATCGGCTTTGGTCTCTGCCTTCCCGACCTCAACAGCGTCTTCCGCCGCCACCGGTCCGGCCGGCTCACCCCGACCCTCCTGGCCGACCTGCTCTACCATCTCAAGTTCAAGAAGATCCGCCGGCTCCGGATTCTGCTGCTGGGTATCGTCCCTGAGTGGCGCGGCAAGGGCGTCGACGCGATGCTTTACCATCACATCTGGACTCAGAGCGAACACCTGGGATTCAGCTGGGGTGAGGCCGGCTGGATTCTGGAGGACAATCCGGCGATGAACGCCGGCCTCGAAAAGATGGAATTCACCGTCTACAAGACCTACCGGCTCTACGACAAGGCGATATGAAGGCGCTGGTCACCGGCGCGACGGGCTTCGTCGGCAGTCATCTCGTCGAGGCCCTGGTGCGTCGGGGCGATCAGGTTACCGCGCTGGTCCGTTCGCCTGGGAAAGCCACTCTCCTCGAACAATTGAACGTGACCCGGGTCGCCGGAAACCTGGAGAACGCCGAGGCCCTGCGGGCCGCGACCGCCGGCCAGGATGTGATCTACCACGTAGCCGGGCTGGTAGCGGCGCGAGATGAAGCCGAGTTCCTCCGCGCCAATCGCGACGCCTGCAGCAACCTGATTCGGGCAGTGGCAGAAAACGGCGGAACTCCGCCTCGTCTGGTCCTGGTTTCTTCCATGGCCGCTGGCGGGCCTGCCCCACGGGGCCGGCCGCTGACGGGAGAGGAGCCCCCCGCGCCCGTCACCCAGTACGGCCGCAGCAAGCTCGCCGGCGAGGCGGTGGTAAAGGAATCGAAGCTCCCCTGGACCATCGTTCGGCCGCCGATGGTCTACGGTCCGAGAGACCGGGAAGTGCTCAAGGTCTTCAAGATCGCCAGGAATGGAATCGCTCCGGTTTTCGGCGATGGATCGCAGGAGCTTTCCGCGGTGTACGGCCCCGATCTGGCCGAGGCGCTGATTGCAGCTGGGACCAGCTCCTCGACCATCCGGAAGATCTACTACGCCTGCCACCCGGAGATCTTCCAGAGCGGTGAACTGGTCCAGCGGGTCGGTGCCACCCTGGGAAAGAATGTGAAGATTCTTCCCCTTCCCGATTGGGTTGCTCGAGGAGCGCTGACCATCACCGGACTGGCAGCGCGGGTGGCCGGGCAAGCCACCATCCTCACTCCCGACAAAGCCAACGAATTCCTCCAGACCGCCTGGACCGGAGATCCGGGGCCCCTGATCAAGGACGGCGGCTGGCATCCGGCCCATAATCTCGATCGTGGTCTGGCGGCGACAGCGGCGTGGTACCGGGAACAAGGCTGGTTGTGAGTAACCGGGGGATGCTGCTGGGCTATCTGATCATCACCTCGATCATCGCCCTTACCCGTTTTCAGACCCAGCCGGCCACCGGCTGGGTTCTCTTTTCCAACGCCCTGATCCTGCTGCTTCTCTGGCTGGTGAGCCGGGAACCATTGGGCCCGATCGGCCGGGTGATTCGGGAGATCTACCCGATCCTGCTGCTGGGCGCGCTGTACCCCGCTATCGACATCCTCAACAACTTCGGTCAGGTGGCAGTGCACGATGCCACGGTCCGGAGCTGGGAACTGGCACTCTTCGGAGGCGAACCCAGCCGAACCTGGTGGCAGAGTTCACCCAGTCGCTTCTGGTCGACCGTCCTTCACGGGGCATACTTCGCTTTCTATCCCATCGTGCTGGCTCCGCCGATTTACTTCCTGACGGTGGGGCGGATCCAGGATCTTCGCCGGGCGGTGTCCTGGACCTTCGCGACCTTCCTGCTCTGCTATCTGCTGTTCATTCTGTTTCCCGTCGCTGGACCGTATTACGAATTCGCCCGCCCCGCTCCCTGGTTTCTCGATAACCCGACCGCCCGGCTGGTCTACGCGACTCTGGACAAGGGAAGCGCCTACGGCGCGGCATTCCCCTCGTCGCACGTCGCGGCGACTCTGGTAGCCACGGCTGCTGCTTTTTTCGGCTCGAGGAGACTAGGCTGGATCCTGCTGGGACCGGCGATATTGCTGACGATCGGAGTGGTGTACTGCCAGATGCACTACGGGGTGGACGCGCTGGCGGGGATCGTGGTTGCGGCCGTGATTATCTGGTTGGGAAAGCTCGGAGCGAGCGTACCAGTACCGAGTACCGAGTACCGTGGCTGATCCAGCCCGGTCCAACTCGGTACTCGGTACTCGGTACTTACTACTGGACCGTAATCTTCCCGTGCATGCCGAACGGAAGGTGCGG
>CAZOES010000068.1:0-23369 GCA_964578865.1 uncultured Gemmatimonadaceae bacterium
AAGGCGGCAAGGCGGCAAGGCGGCAAGGCGGCAAGGCGGCAAGGCGGCAAGGCGGATAGTAGCTGCATTTGACGGTGGGTTCCTCACGGAGCCCACCGTTTGTGCTTTTGCTAGCCGCCTACCCGCCTGGCCGCGTCGCCGCCTATGAGAATTGGCCCGCCTCCTGCCCGTCTATGCAGTAGGGAGCGCGGCGCAATAGGGCGCAAGGCATCAAAGAACCGAACTGTAAGGCTGGTTCTTGAGACCATGTAAAGCAAAGAAAATCAACCAGTTGAGGATACTACTTGAGGATGTCCAGCAATTTGACGGTTGGGTCGAAGTTCGGTCGGAGCGTCAGCGCCTTCAAGGCGGTGGCGGTGTTGGGGCTGGGGGCGGCGATGTTGGGAGCCCACTACAGGGAGCGGCACGCGAGTCTGACGCAAGTGGCGGTTCCCGTAGTACTTCCGGCACCCATTCTGGACGGGGTCGGAGTCGCTTCGGCTTCACATAATGAATGGACCGCCGCTCGGACCTTCCGGCTGGTGTCCTTTGACCATTGGGGCCGCTTTGCCGCGCTCGACTCGGCTGAGCGGATGACCGTCCTCAAGCTCAACCGGGTGGACCTGGCTCACGCCAAGCGGAAGAACATCGTGGTTCCCGATTCGATCCTGCCGGAGCTGGAGTACTCCCCGCTGCCCAGCCAGGTCCGGGAGCTGGCCGAGATTCCCAAGTTCATCGCGGTCTCCCGCCGAGTGCAGGCGTTCGGGGCCTATGAGTATGGCAAGCTGGTCCGCTGGGGTCCCACCAGTACCGGCAAGGCCAGTACCCCGACCGACAGCGGGCTGTTTTTCACCAACTGGAAGTCGCGCACGGCGATCAGCACCGACGATCCCAGCTGGATCCTGAACTGGTATTTCAACATCATCGCCCTTAAGGGCGTAGCGTTCCATCAGTATGAGCTGCCCGGCAAGCCGGCCAGTCACGGCTGTGTGCGGCTGCTGGAAGAGGATGCCCGGTGGATCTATGGCTGGGCCAGTCAGTGGGTGCCGGGCCGCGGTTCTAACGTGAAAGTGTACGGTACTCCGGTGCTGATTTTTGGTGACTATGGATATGGCCAGCCGGCTCCCTGGCTTGGCCTGGTCACCGGCGACAGCAGCGCCACGATTTCCGGCACTGAGCTGGGTGAAGCCCTCTCGCCCAACCTGGCGCTGGTTACCGAGCGGGCTGGTGCGAACGACGATTCCGAACGCTGGCAGGCGTTCCTCTCCCTCGCCGTTCCGCAGAACTGAGTCGTCCAGCAGCAGCTCGCCACAATCGGCCGCCGTTCACGACGAACGGCGGCCGATTTGTTTCCCACCTGGATTTCAGGCGGGAATAAAATCGCAATCCATACGTCGCATGCTAAACCTTGCTGTGTCAGGCAGTTGAGAGCGGTTCACCGGACCAGGCGTTTCTCTGGTGACAGGGCGCGCTGGGCGCCCTGCAGAACCCACTGGAGGCCGTATGTCGATCCGTTCCCGCAATCTGCTCCTGTTGCTCGGTATGCTCGGTTTCGCCGCGATGACCGCGGCGTGCGACGGCAAGAAGCCCACTGACGAAGGCACCGACACCAGCGCACCAGAGCTGCGGAGCAATGACTGCCAGCAGAACCCGAATCACTGCAGCAACAGCCGCTGACCGGTTGGCGCGGGGCCCTTGCTCTCCCGGGTCCCGCGCCGTATCTGGTAGCGCATGAGTTCCCTGTTCGCAGGAGTTGCCGCATTTCTGCTGTTGCAGACACAGGGAGAAAGCCCCCGCGCCGTCGTCTTCACCGCGTTTCACGCGGTAGAAGGCGATAGCAGCGCGGCCCTGGAACGGCGTTGGACCAGCCGGGTGGCGCGGGACAGCGGAGACCGCGCCGCCCGGCTGGGACTCGCCACCATCGCACGGCTGACCTACCGATACCGGCGGGCCGACTCGCTTTACCTCCCGCTCGAGAGTGGCAAGGACAGTTACGCACTGTACGCCGCGCTGGGCCGGGTGTGGGGCGACTTGTTCCGGGCCCCGTTTAACACCACGGCCGCGAGAGCGCTGGCGATTGCCGCCGCTGCCAGGCAACTGGGAGACTCGTCGGCGACGGCCGAAGCCCTGGCTGTGGCCGGATGGCTCGGCTCCCGACTGGGCGCGATCGGCGCTTCACTCGATTCCTTGACGGTGGCGGAGGGGCTGGCACCGCCAGACCAGAAATGGCTCAAAGGCTTGATCGTCTGTACCCGGGCGCCGATCGAGTCGTTCGGGGGAGCGGGTGATGCGTGGGCCACCGGCCAACGGGGGCTGGCACTGGCCAAAGAGAGCGGGGAGCGCCGCATCATCGGATTCTGTTATCAGTCGCTCTCGGTGGTATCGCTCAACGTCGCCGATGACCCCGGGCTGCACGAGCATTACGCCGACAGCGCCGAAACCCTCCAGCTGGCGGCGCGGGACTCGACCATGCTCTCGATCACCACCTTCAATCGGGGCTATGGCCGCTGGCTCTACAGTGATCTGGCCGGCGCCCGGAAGGCGCTCAATCAGGCGATCCGGGAAGGGATCGCCAGCGACTGCAGCTTCTCCATCGCCTGGTCCTATCGGTGGCTCTCGGCGGTGCACTGGCAGGCGGGGGATCTGGCTCCAACTCTCCGGGACTTCTCCCTGGCCGATTCGTTATTTCGCCGGCTGAACGATGGATTCGGGCTGGCCAACATGCGGATCGGGCGGGCAGTCGGACTGCTTCGGGCCGGCCGTATCGATGAAGCGGAGAAGCTCTATCGGGAGGGACTGGAAGGCAGCCGGGCCCGCGGAATCGCCGAGGGGGTGTATGGCGGTATGGTCAACCTGGCGGGAGTTCACTCGGCCAGAGGCGAGTGGCTCGCCGCCCGCGACCTGATCGAGAAAGCCATCGCATACGGCAACGCCAACGGTCACACCGGGTCGACTTCGTCGCTGGGTTACACCCTCGGCATTATCGCGCTGCGGTTGGGAGAGCTGGACAAGGCCGAGCGATATTTCCTCGCCTCAGAGAAGTTGGCCAGTCCAACCCAGTTCATGGACCATTTTGCCAATCAGGTCAGGCTGGCGGAAGTGGCGGCGCGGCGGGGTGACCTGGACCAGACGGTCCGCAAAATGGAGAGCGCTGCCCGTCAGCTCGATTCGGCTCGCAGCGCGCTGCAGGATGAGCAGCTCAAGTTGATGGTCTTCCAGACCCGCAGTACCTTCGACGAGCCCGATCTCGGGCTGGCCCCGATCAGCGAGTTGTTGATCCGCGGTGGACACCCGGCCGATGCCTTCCGGCTGGCCGAGCAGCGGAGAGCCCGGACCCTGGCCGATCGGCTGCTCAAGGATGCCTTTTTCCGGGGCAGCCAGGTGCCCCGGCCCGAGAGTGCCGGTCTTCCCGACCTGGGCGAGCTGCAATCGAAGATTCCGGCCGGCACCGCCGTGATCGAGTATCTCACCGGTCGCAATAGTCAGCCGACTTCGGCGTTCATCCTGACCTCCCGCTCGGTCCGGGGAGTGGTCCTCCCGCCCGCCGATTCGCTGGCCGGCGATCTCGACCGTTTCCTGGCGGCCACCGAGCATGGCTCCGCAGGACAGGAATTGGGGCAGAAGCTTTCACTCCTGCTGTGGCGGCCGGTGCTTGATTCGCTCGCTCCCGAGATTACCTCGCTCATCATCGTTCCCGATGGCCGGCTGCACCGGGTGCCATTCGACGCCCTGCCCCTGGCGGATGGATCGCCGACTCTGGACCGATACATCATCAGCCGCGCACCGTCGGCGGTGATCGCGCTGCAGCTGCTGCCCCGGCCGGAGCCGGAGGGACCCTCCCGGATTCTGGCGCTGGGTGACCCGCGTTTCGCCGTCGAAGTACGCCAGGATGATCCGGAGTCGGAGGTCTATCGCTCGGGATACAACGAGACGGGAGGGCTGGCCCGCCTCACCGGGAGCAGTGACGAAGCCCGGACCGTGGCGCGCTACTCTCCCAATTCGGTGGTACGACTGCGAGACCAGGCCACCGAGACGTACCTCAAGAGTCCGGTGGTCGGCAGCTTCCAGATCATTCACCTGGCCACCCACGCGTTGGTGGACGATCAATCGCCCGGCCGCAGTTCGCTGGCGTTGACACCGGGGAATGGTGAGGACGGCTTTCTGGGTGCGGCGGAGCTGAGCGAACTCAAGATCGGGGCGGACCTGGTGGTGTTGTCAGCCTGCCGGACCGCGGGTGGGGCACTGATCGGCGGAGAAGGAGTACAGGGTCTCACTGCCCCGCTGCTGGCGGCCGGGGCCCGCGCGGTGATAGCGACGCTCTGGCCGATCGGCGATCAAAGAACCCGGGCGCTGGTGAAGGATCTGTACGACAACCTGGCGGCCGGTCAGACCGTGGGCGAGGCACTGCGGACCGCCAAGGTCTCGGCCCGGAAGCGAGGGGAATCGCCGGCGGTGTGGGCGGCATTCACCCTGGTAGGTGATCCCAACGTGCGGCTCAAACTGGTGACTCCATCGCCGAGCCGGGAGTTGTGGCTGGCGGGAGTACTTGCGCTGGTTGCCGCAGTTGTCCTGCTGGCGCGGCTCAGGGCGAGACTACCACGCCACGAGTCGGGGAGCTGACTGAGACTCCACCAGACCTGACTACGGTGACATTCCAGAGATAACGACCGGCCGGGATCACCACCGAAGCGGGAACCGCGGTGGCGGTGTCAGTACCGGATACCGAGTACACCACCTGGCCTGACTCCCCCAGCAGCTGGAATCGATATTCGATCGCGCCTGGCACCCGGCCCCACACGAACCCCGGCAGGGAACCCACTCGTTCTTCCTCGCGGGGCTGGTACAGCGCGACCGTCGATGAACCGCCCCGCAGCTGGTCGGCCGGCCGGCTCCTGAGCATCCAGCCGATCGCTCCGGCCCCAATCACCATCAGAATTCCAGCGGCGATCCGCCACTGCGAGGGAGAGAGCAGTGACCGCCTGGGCGAAGGGATCGCGTCGACACCGGCGGGGACAGCGACTTCCTGACTGGCGCGGACCAGGGCCCGCAACAGCTCGAACTCTTCCCGGCAAGTCGGGCTGCGAAGGATCTGGGCCATGATCTCGCGCCGATGATCGTCGCTGCCCTGGTGCTCGAGAACCGCGATCATCTCATCGAGCGAAACCTGGCAGGGCGGATCCGACGCGGCCCGAAGCGCGGTGTGGCGGGCGTAGAGCTCCCGCATGCGTTCTTCGTTCATCCAATTCCCTCCGGTCCAATGCCGCGCGCCAGCAGGCGTTCGCGCAGGTCGGCCAGACCTCGATAGATCAGGTGTCGGGTGCGGGGCTCGGTCCAGCTGAGCAGATCGGCAATCTCTTCCCGGGCGTAGCCGGCCAGGTGTAACCGCACCACCATCGCCCGGTCGGGGGCAAGAGCGTTGATCTCCTGTTCGATGGCTGCGCCCAGCTCCTGATCGTTGAACGAGGCATCGGCCGGTTTGGCCTCGCCGAAGACCGCTTCGCCGCTGGGGCGTTCCAGTTTCGCCGGGGTTTCCCGGCGGGCCCGCCGCCGGCGCAGGATATCGACCGCCGCCGAGAGGGCCGTGCGATAGACATAAGACGCGGGGGCCTCGGCCAGATTCCCGTGCCCGGCTCCCGACTTCCAGAGGCGGATCCGGACTTCCTGGAACACTTCATCAACCTGATCCTGCAGCCCGTAGCGTGACGCCAGCCGGCGGACCTGATCGGCCGAACGGCGCAGCAATGTCTCCAGCGCTTCATCCCTGAGGTCGCCGGGCTCGGTCATGGGAGTTGATGCGGAGAATCCGCCCCGGAGCTATTCCGGCGGCTGGGCCGTACGAGCGGTTTTGAGCAGGGCGAACTCGGCCTGACAGAAGGGGCAGGCCATGATGTGGTCCAGCAGATCGAGCCGCGAATCCTCGGCGCCTTCCCGGCGCAGCAGTTCGAGCATCGCGTCGACATCGGGGCAGGCCTCGCGGTTGGAGGACATGGCGGCGCGCACACCGAGAAGTCCGTCGTAGCTCAGGCGCAGCCGTTCGTCGCTCATGAGAGAGCCTCCGGTCCGATGCCCATGTCGGTCAGCCGTTCCCGCAGATCGGCCAGACCTCGATAGAGCAGGTTTCGGGTCTTGGGTTCGCTCCAGCCGAGCAGATCGGCAATCTCCTCCCGGCTGTACCCGGCAAGGTACATCCGGACCACGGAGCGTCGGGCGGGGATCAGCGCATCCACCGCTCGCCCAACCTGTTCCTGCAACTCCAGCTCTTCCAGCATCCGATCGGCACTGGCCGATTCACCCAGCATGGCCAGCCCGCTCGGGCGACTGAGTCGGGCCGGGGTCTCACGCCTGGCCCTCCGCCGGCGCAACAGATCCAGCGCGGCAGAGACCGCGGTCCGATGGATATAAGACGCGGGGGCGGCCAGAATCTTCTCGCCGCTCTCCAGCGCCTTCCATAGCCGCAGCCGGACTTCCTGCACCAGGTCCTCCACATCGGACCCGGCCAGGCCATGCTGCACACCGATGTATCTCACCCGCTCGGCGAATTTGGCGACCATCGCCTCCAGCGCCGGGGAAACCTGATCGGAAGGTCTGGACATGGAGCCGAAGGTAGTGCGAAAACGGCCGAGGGGCAAAGAGACGGACGGACAGACGGTCAGGCGGTCAGGCGGTCAACGCTTCGGCAGATCCAGCACGCTATCCCACACGGCAAGCGCGGGCTTGGCCGCCAGCACCGTGTCCACCAGGCCTAGGTTGGCGAACGGTCCAATACCCGGAGCAAGATTGGGATCCAGATCGGTAAAGGTGATCTGGAAGTACGCTGCGGCGTTGGCCCGGTTGAGCAGGCCGGCGTTTCGGGCGATGTAGCGGGCCTGGACCGCCGGCGAGCTGTTGTAGTCTTTTGAGGGCCAGCCGCCTTCGAGCACCAGCGGCCGCACCCCGGTTCCTCCCGTCAACCGGGAGTAGTAGTCGTCGGGAACGGCTTCGGGCGAGGCATAACCGGCGAGGTACGGATAGGACGACAATCCGAGAACGGAGATGAACGGGAAGTCGGCCAGATCCTGCGCGATCCCCACGAAGGGACTGCCCTGCAATCCTCCCCACGCGGTTTCCACCTGGATACTCACCAGCAGTCTGGTCCGAGTTGCCTGAGATTCCCGCTCGGCCGCGGCAGCGTTGGTCATGGTCACTACTGCCTGATATACCGAGTCGGCGGCGGCGAGCCGGATCAGATTGGTCTCGGCGGCGAGACTGAGATAATCCGGCTGCAGGATCGAATCCACCGCTGCGACGTACTCGCGATAGAGCCGCTGGATCTGGGTGTCGGCGATGCTCCGACCCAGCTGAACCAGCTCGGGAGCTTCGGCCGCCCGATTAAGACCATCGGTAACATCCAGGGCCACAGTCACCGACTTCCCCAGCGCGCGGTAGTACTGGACCAGGGGAAGCCGGACGATGCGGACCTCGGTGGCAGCAGCCGTGTCGGCCAGGAGGATGGCCCAAGGCACCGAGAGCTGAACTAATCCGGCGTCTGAGTGCTGGGCCGTCAGCGTGAGTACCTGAGCCAGCAGAGTCGTGTCTGCCCTGGGAGGGATCGGCGAGAACCCCATGCGGAACGAGCGGCTGGGCCCGCTGGGTCCGTCGTCGCCGCAGGCAACCGTCCCGATAGCGAGCAGTACTGCTAACGTGGCGAGTACCGAGTACCGAGTACCGAGTGCTCCAGTTGAGACTTGGTGCATGGGTCAGACCTCGATCTCAGAGTAAGAACTCGGTACTCGGTACTACTTCAACTCCGGTCTCAACACTCGAAAAACATTCGCGGCGACGATTTTCGCGCCAGCTTCCGTCGGGTGAATCCCATCCTGCTGATTCAGTGAATCCACCCCGCCGACTCCCGCGAGCAGAAATGGGACCAACGCCAGGTTGTTACTCTTGGCGAGGGCGGGAAAGAGCTGGCGGAATCTGGTCGTGTACTCAGCGCCCAGGTTAGGTGGTGCTTCCATCCCCGCCAGAATGATCCGGGTGGAGGGAGACTTCTGTTTCACCCGATCGATGATCGCCTGGATATTGGCTTTGAGTGAATCGGGGTTCTGGCCCCGGAGACCATCGTTGGCACCGGTCTCCAGAACCAGGTAGGCAGGCTGCTGCCGCAGGACCCAGTCGATCCGGGTCAAGGCACCGGCCGAAGTCTCTCCGCTTTGACCGGCGTTGACCACGGTGTACCGGAGGCCGGCCGAGTCGAGCATCCGCTGGACTACCGCGGGGAAGGCGTCGTCGGGATCGAGACCGAGGCCAGCGGTCAGGCTGGTGCCCAGAAAGACTATGGCGGGCGAAGCAGCCGAGGCGGGAGCGGCGGGCCGCTGGGTATCAACTTCCGCCGCGTCCGCCCTGCCCGCCTTGTCCGCCTTATCCGCCCCCTGACCACAACCCGCCAGCAACACGGTCAGGGCTGCGACTATAGTTCTACCGGTCCAGAGCATCTTCACCTTCACGTCCTGGTTCATGATCCGCACCGAGTCGCTCACCAAGGAGTACCTGTCGGGCGGGCGACCGCTCACAGTCCTGAAGAATATCACGTTCGAGATTGCCGCCGGGGAAATCGTCGCCATCGTAGGCCCCTCAGGTAGCGGGAAGACCACCCTGCTGGGCCTGCTGGCCGGTCTCGATCGCCCCAGTTCAGGCCGGGTGGTGATGGACGGCCAGGACCTGAACCAGCTCAGCGAGGATGGGCTGGCCCGTTTCCGGGGCCAGCGGGTGGGGTTCGTGTTTCAGTCCTTCCACCTCCTCCCAACCCTTACCGCCCGCGAGAACGTCGAAGTTCCCCTCGAGCTCCGGGGTGAAGATGCCGGGGTGCGAGCCGACGAACTGCTGGCGCGGGTGGGTCTCAAAGGGAGAGAGCATCACTATCCGGCCCAGCTCTCCGGTGGCGAGCAGCAGCGGGTCGCCCTGGCCCGCGCCTTCAGCAACCGCCCCAAGATTCTGTTCGCCGACGAACCGACCGGGAACCTCGACGGCAACACCGGCGCCAAGGTGGTTGAGATCATGATGGAGCTGAACCGGGAGTTCGGCACCACCACAGTTCTGGTGACTCACGACATGGAGCTGGCTCGACGCGCCGGGCGGATCATTCGGCTGGCGGATGGTCTGGTCGTGAGCGACTCGGCAGCAGCCACGCTTGGGGCGGCAGCGGCCGGATGACCTCACTCCGCTTCGTCGCCAATCTGGCCTGGCGGGAGTCTCGCGCGGCCGGCCGGCGGATCCTGATGCTTACCGCGGCGATCTCGATCGGGGTCGGCGCGCTGGTCGCCATCGAATCGTTCACCGACAATCTCCGGGTTGCGGTGGAGCATCAGTCCCGGGCTCTCCTCGGTGGCGATCTCGAACTGGGCGCCCGCACCGAGCCGACAGCCGCACTCAAGGCGGTCATCGATTCGGCGATCGACGCTACCGGCGCCAACCGGAACCGGGATGTCGCCAAGGTTACCAACTTCGATGGTATGGGTTATGTGACCCGTACCTCCGGAGCCCGGATGGTTCGGGTCACCGCGGTCGAGGGGGGCTACCCCTTCTACGGCAAAGTCCAGACCGATCCGGTCGACAGCTGGCCTCGACTCACCAGCGATAAAGTCGCGCTGGTCGATCCCTCCTTTCTCACCTCACTCGACGCACGCATCGGCGACACCATGTCGCTGGGCGAAGCCCGATTTCTGATCGGCGGAACGGTTACCAGCTTCCCGGGCGACGCCGGAATCCGCAGCGCCTTTGGACCCCGGGTTTTCATTCCCGCCAGTTCGCTGGCCGAGACCAAGCTGCTGGGGTTCGGCAGCCGGGTGGAATACAACTGGTACGTTCGCACCCCTGATAAGCTCGACACTCGTGACTTCGCCACCAACTGGCGCCTCAAGTTGCGGCCATTGTCCGGGCGAATGCGCACTGCCGCGGAAGAAGAGCAGGACCTCAAGAGCAACCTGGATCAGCTGGGGAGATACCTGGGACTGGTCGCCCTGATCGCGTTGCTGCTGGGTGGCATCGGAGTGGGGAGCGCAGTGCAGGTCTTCATCCGCCGCAAGCGCGATTCGATCGCGGTGCTCCGTTGTCTCGGTGCCACCAGCGGTCAGGTTTTCGCCGCCTATCTGCTGCAAGCCGCGGCGATGGGATTGATAGGCAGCGCCCTGGGTGTGCTGCTCGGTCTCCTGATTCAGTTGGTACTGCCGAAGGTCTTTGGGGCCTTCATGCCGCTGGATGTCTCGATCAGCCCTTCGCTCACCGCAGTGCTCACCGGACTCGGCGTCGGCCTTTGGGTGGCCACCGTGTTCGCCCTGCTTCCTCTGCTCGGCATCCGGACCGTGCCGCCGCTGGCGGTTCTCCGGAGGGACGTGGACACCGCTGAGCGGCCCCGAGCCGATCGCTGGACCTGGATAGCACGGATCGCGCTGGCACTGAGCGTACTGGGATTGGCGACTCTGGAAGTACGCGATATCAAGAAGGCAGCCGGGTTCTCGGTGGGCATCGGGCTGGCGCTGTTGATTCTGTATCTGGCCGCGCGAGCCTTGACCACTTCGCTGCGGCGCTGGTTCCCCACCAATCTGGCCTACGTGTTCCGCCAGGGACTGGCCAATCTCTATCGCCCGGCCAATCAGACCGTGGCCGTGGTGCTCTCACTGGGATTCGGTGCCTTCCTGCTCGGTGCCCTGGCGGTGAGCCAGCACAATCTGCTCAAGCAGCTCTCGCTGGACGGCGGGGTCAATCGCCCCAACCTGCTGTTCTTCGATATTCAGCCGGATCAGCTCGGCGCAATCGAAGGCATTATCAAGACCGAAGGGCTCGAGTCGCAGCCCCCGGTGCCCATTGTGCCGATGCGCCTGGCGGCGGTGAACGGGAAGACTGTCACCGAGCTGTTGGCCGACACGATGCATCGCAACCGGGATGGTGAGCGGGTTCAGCCCTGGGCGCTCCGGAGAGAGTACCGCTCGACTTACCGGGATACCTCGGTGGGCTCGGAGAAGCTGGTGGTCGGGGACTGGTGGAAGGCGGGCGAACAGCGGGCGACGAGGGGGCCAGCGGGCGCGGTGCCTCTCTCACTCGAGGTCGGCATCGCCGGCGATCTCGGCGTTACCGTGCGCGACACCCTGGTGTGGGACATCCAGGGCGTGAAGATCGTCAGCGTGGTCAAGAATCTCCGGGAAGTAAACTGGGCCCGGTTCGAGCCCAACTTTTTCGCAGTCTTCCCCGAAGGCCCGCTCAATGATGCGCCGAGGAGCTATGTGGTCCTCACTCGCACCGAGGATCCGAGGGCTATCGGCCGGCTGCAGCGTCAGTCAGTCGAGAAGTACCCTAACGTGACTTCCATCGACCTGCGCTCGATTCAGCAGACCATCGAACGCATCGTGGCCAGCGTGGCGCTGGCGATCCGGTTCATGGCCCTGCTCAGCCTGGCCACCGGAGTGGTGGTACTGATCGGGGCGCTGGCCACCAGCCGCTATCAGCGGATGAGGGAAGCGGCCCTGCTCAAGACCCTGGGCGCAACCCGGAGCCAGGTGGTCCGGGTAATGGTGACCGAGTACGCCGCTCTGGGGCTGCTGGCTTCGATTGTAGCCACCGGGCTCTCCACGGCCGGCGGGTGGGCTCTGATGAAATGGGTCTTCGAGGTACCATTCACAGTGCCCTGGCAGGCGTTTGCGGTGCTGGCCCTCACCATGATTGGACTCACGATCGTGACCGGTCTGTGGAACAGCCTCGATGTCTTCCGCCGTCCGCCGTTGGAAACCCTGAGAGCTGAATGAATCGATCCACCGTCATTCGGACGGTGCTGGCCCTGGCGTTCCTGCTCTCCGGGGCGGCGGGTCTCTGGTATGAATCGGTCTGGACCCGGTACCTGGGTCTCTTTGTGGGCCACGCCGCCTACGCCCAGGTCCTCGTACTGGTGATCTTCCTCGGCGGGATGGCGCTGGGGGCCTGGCTGGTGGGAAGGCGGTCGAGCGATTTGGCTCGGCCGCTTCTGCTTTATGGACTGGCTGAGAGCGTGGTGGGCCTGCTGGGTCTCTTCTTCCACGAGATCTATGGAGCAGTGACCGGGTGGGCCTACAGTGCCGTCTTTCCCAACACCGGGGAAGGCTTATCGCTGGTCCTCGCCCGCTGGGGCATCGCCGCCCTGCTGATCCTGCCCCAATCGATCCTGCTGGGCACCACCTTCCCGTTGATGACGGCCGGCGCCCTGCGCCGGATCGAAACCGAGCCGGGCCGAAGCATTGCGAGCCTCTACTTCAGCAACAGCCTTGGCGCGGCGATCGGAGTGCTGATTGCCGGGTTCTATCTGATCGGTGCAGCGGGATTACCGGGAGTGGTCGCCGCGGCGGCCGCGCTCAACTTCATCGCAGCGTTCATCGCGGTGGGAATGGAACTGGTTCCTTCCGCCCCTTCCGCCCCTTCCGCCTCTTCCGCCTCTCCAGCCCCGTCCATCCTGCTCATCGTCGCCTTGGCCACCGCCCTCGCGTCCTTCTTCTACGAAATCGCCTGGACCCGGATGCTGTCGCTGGTGCTCTCCAGCGCGACTCACTCGTTCGAAATGATGCTCAGCGCCTTCATTCTCGGGCTGGCACTGGGCGCCTGGTGGATTCGTTCCCGACTCGACCGGCTCACCGATCCGGTCAGAACTCTGGCACTGGTGCAGTGGGTGATGGGCCTCATGGCCCTCCTCACCCTGCCGGTCTATCTGCAGTCGTTCGAGTGGACGTCCGCACTGATCCGGGGTCTGGCCCACAACGATTCGGGTTATGGCGCGTTCAACCTGGCCCGGTACGGTATCGCCCTGCTGGTGATTCTCCCGGCGACGTTCTGCGCCGGGATGACGCTGCCACTCATCATTCACTTGAGTCTCAAGCGTGGCGCCGGCGAACAGGCGATTGGCCGGCTCTACGCCGCCAATACCTTCGGCTCGATTGTCGGGGTGATCCTGGCAGGACTGGTCCTGCTGCCTCTGATTGGCCTCAAGTGGCTCATGGTCGCTGGAGCCTTGCTCGACATGGCCTTGGCCGTGGTGTTGCTGGTGACGATCCCGGAAGCCCGGAGACTGACGGTCGCGGCAACAGCGGGGCTGATCGCGGTGGGATTGATCGCGGCGCTCGGCCTTCGGCTGGACCGGAATCTTCTGGCGTCGGGGGTTTATCGGTATGGGGTCATCCCCCAACCGAACAGTCGAGAGCTGCGGTACTATCGCGATGGTCGAACGGCGTCAGTGTCAGCCGTAAAGATCAAAGCGACCGGCGAGACCTTCATCGCAACCAACGGCAAGTCGGACGGCGCGCTGCCGGCCTACTGGTCGACCCCCTGCACACCCGACACTCCGCTCCAGCCGCTCCGTTCTGACGTCGCCAATTTCACCCTCTCGCCGCTCATCACCCTGGCCCATCGTCCCGACGCGAAAGTCGCCGCCGTGATCGGACAGGGCACCGGGATGTCGAGTCATTTTCTACTGGGCAGTCCCTGGATCACCGATCTGTACACTATCGAGATCGAACCCGAGATGATCGAAGCCTCCCGGGTGTTCTATCCCCACAACCGGCGCGCCTTCGACGACCGCCGCTCGCATTTCGTGATCGACGATGCCAGAAGTTATTTCGCGGCCGGCAATCGCAAGTACGACCTGATCTTCTCGGAGCCGTCCGAACCCTGGGTCAGCGGAATCTCCAGTCTCTTCACCCGGCAGTTTTATCGGCAGGTGGCCGGGCGACTCTCCCCCAACGGGGTCTTCGGCCAGTGGCTGCACCTCTACGACATCAACGATCGGCTGGTCCTGACAGTTCTTACGGCCATGCATGAGAGCTTCAACGACTACCAGATCTTCATGCCCAGCGCGACCGACATGCTGGTGGTCGCCACCAATGGAGACTCGCTGGGCACCCCCGAGTGGGGCATCCTGGAACAGCCGGAGATTCTCCAGGACCTCTGCCACCAGCTTCCGTTGAGCCGCGAGGCCCTGGAGGCCTTGCGTCTGGGTAACCGCCGTTCGCTGGGCCCAATGGTGGCCGAGAACCCCCTGATCAACTCCGACTACTTCCCCTTGCTGGATCTTGGGGCCGAGCGGGCCCGATTCCTGGGTCAGACGGCGAGCGGGTTCTACAGCCTGGCCACCGAGCGGTTCGATCCCAGTGCCCCGTTCGCCGGGCGGCGCACCGGGCCCGTCAGCTTCACGCAGGCGCCGGTAGCCGAGGTTCCCCGTCCCACCAGTCTGGCGCTGGGGGCCTCGCTCCGCGGTCCCCAGCGGCCTTGGGCCGATTCCTCGCCTTCCGACGATGCCCAGGCAGCGGCGTTCCGGGACCGCAGCTGGCAGGCCCTGCTGGCCAGTCCTCTGCCTCCAAGCAACTGGCGCCTCTGGCTCCGGCGCATGGCGGAAGCGGAAACGCTCCGCTATGGCGGCACCAGCGGTTTCGCCGACTCGCTGTTCTATCAGGAGATCGAGCACTACCTCGACCGTCACTCGGCACCACCCGAAGCGAGGGCGGCGGTGGATTTTCGCCGGGCAGTGTCGGGATGGGACTTCCCGAACGCGGTGACCGCGGCCGAGCCGTTGATTGCCGCCGCCCGGCAGCAGCGGCCCTGGATTCCGGCTGATGAGCTGCGGGAAGGCGCCACGGTGGCACACCTCATGACCGGCGATGCCGCAGGAGCCCGACGGGTGTTTGTGTGGTTGTCACCCTTCTCTACCCGCGGCCCCGCCGATTTCCGTTCGGTGCTGCTGCTCTCTTATCTGGACAGCCGCCGATCCAAATAGGGCACTACCCTCGGGCGGCGTTTCGCATAGCTTATCGTGACCTTTTTCCCGACCCCCATGCTCCCCATCGATCTCACTGGTAAGCGGGCTTTCATCGCAGGCGTCGCCGACGACGGCGGATTCGGTTTTGCCATCGCCAAGGCCCTGGCCGAGGCCGGCGCCACCATCTGCGTCGGCACCTGGCCTCCCGCGCTCAACATTTTCCTGAATCTGCTCGAACGCGGGAAGATGGATCCGTCGCTCGCCCTGGCCCGGGGCGGCAAGATGGCTTTCGAGAAGATCTACCCGCTCGACGCCACCTTCGACACGCTGGCCGAGGCGCCGGAAGAGATCCGGGAGAACAAGCGGTACAAGGAGCGGGGGGATTTCAGCATCGAGGGCGTAACCAGGGCGCTGGTCGCCGATTTCGGCGAGAAGCCGCTCGACATCGTGGTCCACAGTCTGGCCAACGGCCCCGAAGTAAAGAAGCCGCTGCTCGACACCAGCCGGTCCGGCTATCTCACCGCGGTGAGTGTAAGCGCCTACAGCCTCACCTCGATGGTCCGCAATATGGGACCGCTGATGCGGCCAGGCGGCTCTTTTCTCTCACTGACCTACATGGCCGGCGAGCGGGTGATTCCGGGGTACGGCGGCGGGATGTCGAGCGCCAAGGCGGCGCTGGAAGCCGATACCCGTACTCTTTCCTACGAAGCGGGCCGGCGGTTCGGTGTCCGGGTGAACACCATCTCGGCCGGCCCCTGGGCCTCTCGCGCAGCCAGCGCGATCGGGTTCATCGACATGATGATCAAGTACTGCAAGGCCAACTCGCCGCTGCCCCGGGAACTGGAGGCCACCGAAGTGGGCGGCACGGCGGCGTTTCTGGCCAGCCCGCTGGGCGCGGCGATTACCGGCACCACAATCTACGTCGACAACGGATATCACTCGATGGGGATGGCGGTGGATCCGACGCCGCTGGATCTGCCGAAGCCCTGAGCTTGTGGTGTGCCGTCCCGACCGAACCCGACTCCGAGCATCGCGAGGAGGAGGGGAGTGGAGGGATCTCCGAGCAAGCCACCTCGGAGATCCCTCCACTCGCTTCGCTCGGTCGGGATGACACCCTCCCGAATTACTCAGTGCTTTATGAGTGGAATCAGCCTCTGGATCTCAGTATCCCTCAACCAAATCCCCAGCCAGGCCAACACCCCAAACGCCACCGGGAAAAGAAACCAGGGATCTCCCGCCCGGACCTGGGTGGAAGTCGCCCCGCCCAGATACCCCGTCACCAGAATCGCACCCAGCACCGCGGTACGCGGCACCAGGTACAGCACGGTGCAGATGATCAGAGTCAGTCCGATCGGCGTCGCCAGGCTTGCCGAGTAACCAAACTTGGTCAAACCTTCGATGTACGGCGCCAAGTGGGCGACCCGCAGACCCCCATCAACCAGCAGAAAGAGCGCAACGAATCCGCTGATACTGCGGCCGCCCCAGAGCGCCGCCTTGCTGATCGACCCGCCGCTATCGGCCACCATTCACCCTCCTTGATTCTGACCGGTTTTTCGAGTCGGACAAAATGAATCAGCCCGGAGGATTTGTATTGTACAGGAACGACAGCTGCTGCTCGCCGCGGGCAATCCTCGCGGGGGTCTCCCCGATTCGGTGACGCATCGAGCGGGTGAGATGGGCCTGATCGAAGTACCCCGCCAGATGCACGGCATCGAGAATCGATGCCCCGCTCCGCAGCAACCTTACCGCGTAGCGGGCTCGTCCGATCTGCCGGTGGGTCTGGTGGGTGATCCCGGTGGCCAGCAGGAAATGGCGCTGAGTCGAGCGGCGGGAGAGCGCCTGCGGGTCGCCCTTCAAGGCCTGCCCAACCGCGGAATCGTGCCCAATCAGTCCAGCCGAGACCAATCGAGAGACCAGGACCTCGGCGTTCTCCAGATTGGGGTACTCGAAGGCGGTGCCGTTCAGGAGGAAGGAGCGCCCTGAGAGGTCCGGCAGGTTCACGTCGTTCCGGTCGATGAGCCGGCTGGCTGGGAACTCCCGTAAGTAGGTTCCCGCCGAGAAGCGCACTCCGAACCACTCGCCGTCAGCCGGACACTCTGCCACTGTGGCCCTGGTTTCCGGCCCCCGCAGAGTGAGCCAGGTCCTGCCGGCAACCCGGCTCACCACCATCTCGCAGAGACTCGAAGCAATCGACTGGAAGGTACCGGCTCGCTCGCTGTGACTGCGCCAGACCCGTTCGATCAGCGGCGAGTCGGAGGGGCGATCCTCGAAAACCAGGAACGATGAGCTCACGGATTGGCCTGACCCACCAGGTACTTGTCCACGAACGTCAGGGTGGCGTAGAACTGGTAATCGGCGTTGGTCTTCTTCTGAAAACCGTGGCCTTCATCCAGACCCAGCAGATACCAGACCGGTGTCTGCTGTTTCTTCAAAGTGGCCACGATCTGCTCGGCCTCGCTGCGGGGCACCCGCGGATCATTGGCCCCCTGCACCACGAACATCGGCCGAGTCATGGACGAGGCGTTGTTGACCGGCGCGGTCTTGTCCATGAAGGCGCGGGTCGAGGCATCACGTTCATCGCCATACTCCGAGCGCCGCAGATCCCGTCGATACGAGGAGGTATTCTCCAGGAAGGTGGCCAGATTGGAGATGCCCACGACATCCACCGCGCAGCAGATCCGGTCGGCGTAACGGTACGCGGTCACCAGCGTCATGTGTCCGCCGTAACTCCCCCCCATCACCATCACCCGGCGGGCATCGAGGCCAGGCCGGGTCTCGATCCAGTCGAAAAGGGCGCCGATATCGGAATAGGCCCCCTCGCGCCGGGTGCCATTGTCGCTCGCGAGATAGCTCTTACCATAGCCGGTCGAACCGCGAATGTTGGGAAAGATCAGCGCCACACCGGCTTCACCCAGCAGATAGTTCCAGCGACCCAGGAAGTCGGGCCGGGATTGTCCTTCGGGTCCCCCGTGGATGCTCACCACCACCGGACGGGGACCGCTGAAGCGCGCCGCGGGCTTGTAGAGGAAGCCGCTCAAGGTCAGTCCATCGGCACCCTTCCACTGAATCAGCTCCGGCTCGGGAATGGCTGAGAGATCGACCCCGCCGGTTTCACTCTCGGTCCAGCGAGTGAACTTGCCGGTCGCCAGGTCGAACGACCACGCATCGGCCGGCGCCCGTGCCGAAGAGAGGGTGAATCCCAACTCCGCCGCGTGGTGGCGCCAGACCAGACCGCTCACCAGGCCGGTAGGCACACCAACCAGAGTCCGCTCCCTGCCGGTCGCCGGGTTCATCAGGTGGAGTCTGCCGAATCCATTCTCATTCACTACGAAGGCAATCCGGGTACCGTCGTCGGAGATGGCGAAGTCATCGATGTCCCAGGAAATCCCGGGAGTGAGTACTCTGAGCTTCCCAGTGGCCAGGTCCAGGTAACCCAGCCGGCTGAACTCGCTCTCCCGGTCGCTGGTGAAGTACACGCCCTTCCCGTCACGAGCGAACTCGGCTCTGCCGTAGGTCACCAGTTTCCCCGAGTCAGCGCTGGTCAGCATCGACAGCGCTCCGCCGGCTGCATCGGCCAGCCAAAGCTCACTCTGATTGGCTGAGAGGAAGTGACTCACCAGCAGCTGCTTTCCATCGGGCGACCAGTCCGCCACCGACCAGCCGGTTCCGTGCACCTGCACCACCATACGGTCGGTCCGGGGATCCATCGGATCGACGACATATAGATCGGTCTCGGTACCGTTTCTCCGGGTCGACTCATAGGCCAGCCGAGTTCCCTGCCGGTTCCAGACCCCGCCGGTGTTGCGCGACTTGCCGTCGGTCAGCAGCGTGATATCACCGCTCTTGAGATCGAACCGGTAGATCTGGAAGAACTCGTTTCCTCCCTGATCCTGGCGATACACCAGGTAGTCGCCCCGGGTCGGCTGATAGGACGCGCCGTTGATCGGCTCGTTGAGGAAAGTCAGCTGGCGCCGATCGCCACCCGGCGTCCTTACCCGGTGCAGCTGGGGAACATCGGCGAAGCGAGTGGAGATCAGCATCTCCCGGCGAAGTGGATGCCAGTCGACGATCCGAGCCTGACGGAACTGGGTGTACCGTCCGGCCCGAATGGCCAGATCCTTCGGGACCGCCGGCAGGTCCTGGGCGACCAGGGTCGAGGGAAGCTGGTAGGCGTCCTGGGCCGCGAGCGAGGCCGGCAGGACGGCGATCAGGGCGACTGGGAGAAACCGCATTCAGATCTCGCGGGCAGTAAGATGGGGCGTATCTTTAGCCTGAGATCGGAGAAGTGCAAGTGCAAGGTCCGAGAAAAGCGTGAAACGTGAAAAGTGAAGCGTGAAAGCGCATCGAGGTTGGCATGAGACGAGCTGTCCGAGCGGCGTCGAGGGTATCCCTGATGACGATCGCCCTTTTCACTTTTCACTTTTCACGCTTGTCGAGTCAGCAAGCGCCGCCAATAAGGCAAGCCTTCCCCATGCCCGCCGAGTACCGTGACATCCAGATCCGAGCCCAGGAAACTCAACGGAACCTGCTGCTCTCCATGGTAGACTCGATGCCGGAACGGCTTTACCGGCTGGCTGCCGCCGCGGGCCAGCGGGACTTTGCCCAGCAGGTTCATCACGCGGCCAACGCCGACATGTACATCGTCTC
Source organism: uncultured Gemmatimonadaceae bacterium (assembly GCA_964578865.1). Lineage (GTDB taxonomy): Bacteria > Gemmatimonadota > Gemmatimonadetes > Gemmatimonadales > GWC2-71-9 > JADJOM01. The sequence goes on from CAZOES010000068.1 coordinate 19,373, forward strand.
GCACTACATCCTCGGCTGGGATTCGCTCCCCTTCAAGCCGGATACAGCGGCGATCTTCAACTCGCGTGCGGGGCTGCACGACTTCGTCACCCGAGCCTACGATTTCTCCCTCCGCATCCTCAAGGACCAGAAGATCGAGGACCGGCAGACCACCATCTGGTACTTTGGCCAGAAGATGCCAAAATGGATGGTGTGGGATGAACTCAATCAGCACACCATTTGGACCGCGGGGCAGATCGTGGCCAACTTCCGGGCCCAGGGTATGGCACCACCTTCCTTCCTCTATTTCTGATGCCCGCGTCCCGCTACTTCGCGACCATCGGCGCGATCTCGGCGTTTCTCGGTGTCGGTGCCGGGGCCTTCGGCGCCCACGCGCTCCGGGGGCAGATTTCGCCTGACCTGCTGCAGACCTGGGAAACCGGCGCCCGGTATCAGGTCTACCACGCCTTGGCACTGATCGCCTGCGGCTGGGTGGCCAGCACAAACTCTTCGCCGTGGGCCGAACGGGCCGGCTGGTGCTTCATCGTCGGTACCCTGCTCTTCTCCGGAAGCCTCTACGCGCTGGGTCTCTCGGCGCCCCGAGTACTGGGCGCCGTGACCCCCGTGGGCGGGCTGGCCCTTCTCTCCGGCTGGCTGATGCTGGCCCTCGCGGCCCGGCCTCGCTGATCATGCATCCCGTCGCTCTCCGTTACCGCGAACTGCTCGAGCGACTGGATCGCTGGTTCGCTGACACGGCCAAGCAGCACCCCGGCGTGATACCCTGCCGAGCCGGCTGTTCAGCCTGCTGCCACGGACCGTTCGATATTTCGGCCGCGGATACCCTTCTGCTCAAAGCCGGAATCGCCGCCCTCTCTCAGGCTGAGCAGGAGGGCGTTCGAGCTCGGGGTCAGGCTCTCTTCGAGCTGATTCGCCAGCAGGCGCCAGCGTGGAAGGCTCCCTACGATGTGGCCGAGCTGGGGGAGGAGCGATTCGACGGAATTGCCGAGTCGCTGGCCGAGGCTCCCTGCCCGATGCTGGACGAGCGGGGCAGCTGTCTGGTCTACCAGGATCGCCCGTTGGTCTGCCGCCTCATCGGGCTCCCGATGATGACCGCCGACGGCGAGCTGCTGGAGAATGCCTGTCCCATCCAGGAGCAGTTTCCTGACTATGCACTGTTGGACCCCCAGCTCTTCGATTTCGGGGCGCTGCAGGACGCCGAGATTCGCTTCAATGCTGAGGCGGCTGAAGTTCTGTTCGGCGACAAAAAGAAGTCGGAGTACGAGACAACTATCTCAGCGGTTGCTGCAAAGTCCGCAGATTAGCGCAGATTCACACAGATTACCTTGCGGCGCGAATTACTTCCATCAAAATGAACTGTGCTCCCCACCAGAAGTAATCTGCGAAAATCCGCGTTAGTCTGGGGATCAATCCTGGCAACTCCCCTGCAAGCTCAGAGCTATTCTGGTCATCGCCTCTCGATCGGTCCTGGTGCCATTCTGGTCGTCCCTGACAGCCAGACCGGCCTGACCCTCTGGGCCCGGCGCGACACTCGGCCCGGCTTCAATCCCTCGCCCGACTTCGTGGGGTGGTTTGAGCCCGAGAGCGTTACAGCGTGGGTCAGGGTAGCGCGTCAGTTTATCGGCGGATCGGGCGAGGAGAGCAGAAGGCTGGTCGCCCGAGACAGCGGATTCATCTCGTTGCTGCGACAGGAGGACGCCTGCTGCGTCCTGGCGTTCGGTCATCCTGGCGAATGGCAGCGTTGGATCATCGAGGGAAGCGGGCCAGAAATGCGGAGGCTGCTCGATACGCTCCACCTGCTGGCCGGCTCCAGCCGGCTCGATCCCCCGGCCGACTTGGTCTATGCCAATCCCACCAATCGTCGAGCCACACCCGATCGGACGGTTGGGCCAATGCCGGTATTCAGAGGTGATTCGGGCGAGGTGTGGGCCAGGATGATCCTGGACGACCGGGGTGCGGTTGAACCCGGGTCCGGCGCGATTCTCTGGGCGTCCCGCAAAGAATTGGGTGACGCGGTCCTGCGGGTGTTGCCGAGTTACCGGTACAAGTTGAAGACCCAACACTCCCGAATTGCGGTGTACCAGCGATTCAGAGTGAAGTAACAAAAACCAACGGCATTCAACGAAAGAGGGATCCCTGGAAATCAGGGATCCCTCGCTCGCTACACTAGCTCGGGATGACCCCGCTTAAGCGGGGTCACTTCAGCGGATTCACCGTCGGCGCGTGATAGTACTGGTAAGCGAAGATGATCATCAACCCGACGATCACCGCGGTGGCCAGCAGCAGGGAGAACCCGAAGATGCTCGACAGCAGCTTGCCATCGCTCTTCAGATGCATGTAGAACATCGCCACCAGCAGGAACTTGATGGCCGACAGGGCCAGCAGGACCTCGACCACGATCGGCTCCAGCATCGTCGCCAGACCGGCCGGGTTGTGGCGGTGCACCACTTCATAGGCGGCCACTTCCAGCGCCGTCAGCACGAAGAGGGTGATGGCGATCTTGGTATAGGTCTGCCAGGTCGGGTGCGCATGCTCGTGCGCCTCGGCAGCAGTCGCGTGGGCAGAAGACATTATCGGCCGGCTCAGCGAATGAGGTAGACGACAGGGAAGATCACGATCCAGACCACGTCAACGAAGTGCCAGTACCAGGCGGCGATCTCGAGATTGAGCGCCTTCTCCGGCGGCAGCTTGCCGCGCAGAGCCACCCACAGTACCGAGACCAGCCAGATCAGACCCAGGGTCACGTGGGTGCCGTGGAAGCCCGTCAGGGTGTAGAAGGTGGAGGAGAAGAGGTTGGTGGTGTACCCCATTCCCCGATGGAAGAAGTGGCTGAACTCGTAGACCTGCATGCCCACGAAGAATACGCCGCAGAAGATCGTGGCCAGCAGCCAGCCGATCAGCTGCTTGCGGTTCCCCTTCTGGGCCCCGTTCAGCGCCAGCACGATGAAGAAAGAGCTGAACAGCAGCAGGGCGGTACCGAAGGTGACCAGCGGGATCTCCAGCATCTGCTCCTGGGCCACACCCTTCAGCATCCACTCGGCGTGGGGCTTGGGGCCGACGACGTCGCGGCCCTTGTACACCAGGTAGGTCCCGATCAGCGAGGCGAAGAACATGCATTCGGACCCGATGAAGGTCCAAATCGCCAGCTTCCGGTTGTCCAGCCCGGTGGCGGTGTAGTGATGGTCGTCTACGTGCGCGTGGTCGGCCACGTTTGCCTCGGTCTTAGGTCAGGTACTGCGTTAGTCAGGAGTCGGTCGGGAGTCAGGAGTCGGGATCTGCGTCAGAGTCTCTGGACTCCTGACTCCTGACTCGATCAGCCAGCCGGCTCGAACGCCCAGCTGTACACTCCGTAGAACAGGATCACCAGGCCAACGATGTGCACCGGCAGGTGCGACCCGCCGATGAATCCGGTCAGGGTGATACCCACGCCCAGCGCGGCAATAAAGGGCCGGAAGGAGGGGTTCGGCATGTGGATCCCGGCACCGCTGACCCGCTGCGGCTCCGGCACGCTCCCGCCAGCCTCACGCTTCATTTCCCACAGCGCATCCCGCCCATGGACCTGGGGCAGCTTGGGGAAGTTGAACTCCTGAGGGGGCGAGGGAATGGCCCACTCGAGAGTGGCGCCGTTCCACGGATCGGCCGGCGCCTTGGGGCCCGACTTGGTGGTCTTGAAGATGTTGTAGATGAAGACCAGGAAAGCGATGGCCAGGATGAAGGAGCCGGCGGTTTCCAGCCGGTTGAGGAACGTGAAGTTCAGTTCATCGCTGTAGGTGTAGACCCGGCGGGGCATGCCCTGCAGCCCGACGATGTGCATCGGGAAGAAGGTCAGGTTGAAGCCGATGAACATCAGCCAGAAGTGGATCTTGCCGAGCCCCTCGTCCAGCAGCTTGCCGAACATCTTGGGCCACCAGTAGTACGCGCCGGCGGTGATCGCGAAGATCGATCCGCCGAACAGCACGTAGTGGAAGTGGGCCACGATGAAGTAGGTGTCGGTCTGCTG
>CAZOES010000069.1:0-4732 GCA_964578865.1 uncultured Gemmatimonadaceae bacterium
AAGAGGGGATAAGGCGCGTTGGTCTGAGGCCGAATCAGGTCGCCCATCCGGAACTCGAGGTCGGTGGTGTGTTCCAGACCCATCATGGCCAGCAAGCGGACCTGATTCAGCACACTGGTCGGCAGCCGGGAGACCATCAGCGGCAGGACATCGGCGCCCCGCGAGTAACCCACCAGCACCACTCCCTGGCGGTGCCAGGCAGTCTGGTAATAGCGGATCATCCGTTCCAGGTCGGCGGCGCTCTGATCCGGAGTCTTGCGATTCCAGAAGTAGGACAAGGAATTGAACCCGACTACCGGTACCCCCTGGCGGTTGAGCTCCTCCCCAATCTGCTTGTCGATGCTGGCCCATCCACCGTCTCCCGACAACACCAGCGCGAAGTACTCGACCTTGGGCTCGGCTACCGGCAGCTCGATGACCGGTAGATTGGCTATGTCCGACTTGCTGGGAGCCGGCACCGCCGCGGCCGGAGTCAGCTGGGCCACGGCTTCCTTGAATTGCGGCAGCCAATTCCCCTGCACTGAAAAGCCGTGCCCAACTTTGGGCAGGGAAACGAACTCGCCCTCCGGTGTGGCCTTCACAAAGGCCTCAGCCGAGTCGGAGGGCCACACCTGGTCGAGAGTTCCGTGGAGCACGATCCATTTTCCCGGTAGGGCAGCTACAGGGTGGAGCACCCGTCCGACTCCGCGCTCTCCCAGGGTAGTGGTCAGCCCGTTGCGGTCGCACAAAGCCGTCTGAGTCGGGATAATGTGATCGAACCCCAGGCTCAGTGCGCCGAGGAAAGTGTTGTCCGGTGCCTGCGCCAGGGTCGCATAGACTGTCGCGGCGCCCGACGAGTAGCCCACCAACAGGGGGATCTGATAAGCCGGGAGTCCGAGCTGCTTCTGGGCGTACTGACTCAACGCCTCGGTGTCGCCCGCGAGATAGGTGCAGCGATCACCCGATTTGTCGACCGCCTTGAAGTAACGCGGAGTATCGACCCCCAGGACCAGGGTGCCCGATTCGGCCAGGGCATGGGCCATGTCGACCACTCCATCCTTCCATCCGGCGTCGCCCGAGAAGAACACCGCGGTGCGGACCGGGATGCCGGTGGGCCGATAGACCGCGATGGGTCCGAAGCGGCCGAAACTGAGGGTTTGGTCCAGCGGAGTGCTGGTACCCGGGGCCGTCAGCGCGGCCAGAAGCAGAGCGATCACTTGGCAAAGACTCCCATCAAGCCGCCCCCGATCCGGGTGGCGACATCGGTCAGAATGAATGGCAGCGCCAGCCCACCAGGCGACGCCATATAGCGGGGCTCCCACACCGGATCGAAGCGCGACTTGTATTCCCGGAGTCCCTTGAAGTGGTAGAAATTCTCGCCGTGACGAAACACGAAGGCGCCCAGCCGGTGCCACAGCGGCGCCAGGGTGCGGTTCCCCAACCCGGAGAGCGGCGCCATTCCCAGGTTGAACCACTGATAGCCCTGTTCCTGCCCCCACAACATCAACTGGACGAACAGATAGGTCATCACGTTGGGGGGAGCGTCCGGGGCGTAGCGCATCAGATCGACCGTCAGCTCGTTGTGGGTCCCGGTAGTCCACAGGGTCGCGAAAGCCACCGTGCGCCCGTTCTGCCGGACCAGTGCGATGGGCAGGCGCCGCAGATATCCGGCGTCGAACCGGCCCAGCGAGAACCGTTTCTCCCGGGTCTGGCGGGCCGCCAGCCACTGTTGTGAAATGGTCGAGAGGGCTTCCAGATGGGCATCGCTGGACCCGGCCGGCAGGATCTCCACCGAGCATCCGGCCCGCTCGCAGGCGTTTTTCCAGCGGCGCAGACTGCTCCGGGTCTTGCCCTCCAGCGTAAAGCTCGGCAACGGAACCCGAGCCTGTTCGCCCAGCTTGATCAGAGTGAGACCCTGCTCCAGGAAGAGCGGGAGATTGCGTTTGCTGACCTCGTAGAACACCGGCCAGCCCCCATGGCGATCGCACAACTCCCGGAAGCGCCAGGCCAGCTCGGCCACCTCACCCTCAGTGCCAACCGGATCTCCCATCACGATCCAGCTGCGCCCCTGTACCGCATACATCAGAAAGCCGTGGCCATCTTCGGTGAAGAGAAGCTGCTTGTCACCCAGCAGAGCGAGATTGGCCTCCGAACTCGGGCTGGCAGCGATCGCCGCCTGGGCCCGATCGAGTTCTTCCTTGGCCGGGATCGAGCGAGGTTGCCGGGCGGGGCGGAGTAACCGCACCAGGGCGAGGGCCAGCCCCATCGCCGCGGCACCTACGGAGGCCCGCAGAAACCGCGGGGCGTCTCCCCGGAACTCGAATTCCCACCACAAAGAGTTGGAGTACTCCACGTGGCGATAAGCGAAGAAACCGAGCCAGATCGATCCACCCAGCGCGATCACCGCGGCGAGCACCCAGCCGGGACTCCAGATCTCCTCCAGCAACGAGCTCTGCCGATAGAATCGGGCCCGGGCCGGTATCAGGCAGCCGAGGGAGATTGCGGCGATAAAGGCCTCTTCGAAGTCGAGACCCTTGAGGAGTGACGTGACGATGGCGGTAGCGAGCAGCAGGATGGTGAGGCCCCACGCCGCGCTGATTCTTCGATAGAGCGAATAGGCCAGGAGCAGCAGCGCCATCCCGGCTACGCTCGCCACGAAGTGGGAGGCTTCCAGCACCGAAAGCGGCACGAAATCGCTGAGCAACCGCAGCCGCCACCCAACCGTCGGGGTGGCGCCGGAGAGGAGCAGAATGGTTCCGGTGACGAACACCGCTATGGCGATCAGCGGGGCACTGAAGGCCGGAACTGCGCGGCCCACCGCGCGCGAGACCGTCCCCAGTTGTTGCCGCCGCCGGATCACTTCGTGCCCGGCGAGCAGCAGGGTCGCGCTGAGCAGCGGGATGATGTAGTAGATGGCCCGGAAGGCCAGCAACGCACCCACCAGTTCGGCCACCGGCACTCGGCTTCCCGCGAAGAGGAGTACCACGCCTTCGAACACTCCCAGCCCGCCGGGTACCTGACTGACCAGTCCCAGACCCTGGGCGATGACGAAGAGCCCGGCGAACCCGAAGAACGAAAGCCCGAACCCTTGAGGCAGGAGGGTGAACAGCACTGCGGCAGCTGCCAGCCAGTCAGCCGCAGAGGCCAGCAGCTGCCCGGTGGCGATGCTCAGCGTTGGGGCTTCGAAGCGCCAGCCAAACACTACCAGTGGTCGCCGCCACCGGGCGCACCACCAGAGGTACCCTCCGACCAGACCAAGGCCCGCGCTGCCGGCGACGACCATGGGCCACGGCGTGCCCCCAACCAGCGATGACACCGCGCCCGGTTCGACGATCAGCGCGACACTCGCGATCGCCACGATGCCCAGCCAGAACGTGGCAGCCCCGAATCCAATCACTCGGCCGATGACTGACGTTGGCAGCCCCCAAGCGGCATAGAGCCGAGTCCGCACCGAGGCCCCGGTCAGCATGGCGAGCCCGACGCTGTTGCTGAGGGCGAAACTGATGAACGAGGCCAGGCCAACTCGGCGGTACTCCAGTGGATGCCTGACATAGCGCAGTGCCAGCAGGTCATAACCGGTCAATGCCAGGTAACCCAGAACCGTGAAGCCCGCCGCGAGTACTATCTGTCCCGGCCGGAGAGCCACAATGGCGCGCCAGATTGTCCAGTAACTGACAGAGGTGAGCGCCTGATGGACCCCCCAAAGGGCCAGCCCAAAGAGTCCCGCTGTTGCGAACGGCGTCAGCCGGCCGATCCAGGCCCGTTTCGGCCGGCTTGGCGGGATCTGGGGGCCAGCGGTTACGTTTGTGGTCGCAACGATTTGCGACGGTTTGTCAGGTTCCGAGTGGAACTGGTAACGCGTCTCTGATTTCCCCATCACAGTCGACATGGCAGCTCCGGATCTCTCCGCTCGCGCCCGCGGCGCGCTTCTCGGTCACGCAGCCGGTAACGCACTCGGTGTGCCAACTGAATTCCTGGGCACACCCGAGGCGATTCGCGGGCGATTTCCTTCCGGAGTTCACGAGGTGCTTCGACAGGACAGCGAGCAATCCCCCTACGATGACGACGTCGCGCTGACAATCATCCTGGCCGAGGAGCTGCTCGAGCCGGATATCGACCTGCACCGACTGGCGATGAAGTGGGCCGACTGGGCCGAGAAGGATGGGCGTGGTGTGGGGATGTGGACCCTGAGGGCGCTGCGGCACATCAAGACCCACGATGCGCCACCGGGCTCCACTGGCGGGCAGGCCGGCAACGGTACGGTCTCTCGCTGCCTGCCGATCGCCCTGCGGATGGCAGGCTCGCTGCCCAACCTGGTCAGCGGTTCGTATCACACCGCCATGCTCACCCACCCCGATGAACGTTGCGGCTGGGGCGCCGTCGCCATTAACCTCGCCGCCGCCGCCTTTCTGCATGGCCGGCGGGACTTCATCGGCGAGGTCCTCGAGGTCCTCCGCAACAATGACGCCCCCCAGGAGCTGCGCGACGCCATCGGCCGGGTACCCCTGGAGCAGCGGGGGGACCTGCCGGTCAACGGACCCTCCGCGGGATACGTAATACATGCCGTGGAGATCGCGCTCTGGTTCGCCTATCACGAGCCCAACCTGGAGCGCGGCCTTATCTGGCTCGCCAATGCCGGCGGGGATACCGACACCAACGCGGCGGTGGCAGGAGGGCTGATGGGAGCCCGGGACGGCGAGGCAGCCGTGCCGGCCCGTTGGCTGAACGCCATCCCCGACGTAAACCGAATTCG
>CAZOES010000069.1:4832-14925 GCA_964578865.1 uncultured Gemmatimonadaceae bacterium
AGGCAGCCGTGCCGGCCCGTTGGCTGAACGCCATCCCCGACGTAAACCGAATTCGCCGTCTCGCCGACCAGTTGATCGGAATGCCATGACTCTGACCGCCTTGTCCGTCTTGACCGTCTTGTCCGCCTGACCGCCTCCGAACAAAGGACCCTCAATGCGCAGTAAGCTGATCGCCCTCGCCCTTCTCACAGCCGCCCCACTCTCTGCCCAGCAGGTCAACGTCGACACCGCTGGCAGTGGGGCACTGATCGCTCAGGCGATGGACAAGTCGGAGGTCATGAAGAACCTCCAGTACCTCTCCGACGTCATCGGTCCCCGCCTCACCGGCTCGGCCGCGATGCGGAAGGCGAACGACTGGACCGCCGCCCAGCTCAAGGCCTACGGTCTGACGTCGCACCTCGAGGAGTGGGATTTCGGAGTGACCTGGCAGCGCGGGCCGGCTGGGTTCAAGATCACGGCGCCGTTCGAGCGAAACCTGGTCGGCCATAGCTGGGCCTGGACCGCGGGAACCGGTGGTAAGACTCTGGCGGGGCCGGTAGTGAGGGTCGATGCCACCAACGCCGACAGCATCGCGGTTTATGCCGCCAAGATGAAAGGCGCCTGGCTGATTATCCGTCCAGGGGCGACCATCTGGAATCCCGATGGACCTGCAATGACCGCGGCCGACTCTCAGGCCATGCAGGAGAACCGCCGCCGAGCCTTCGCTCAACCGGGCGATACCTCCGAAGCGGCTCGTAAGGCACGGCAACAGTTCAACACCGATCGCCCCTACCTTCTGAAAAAGGCTGGAGCGCTGGGGATTCTTACTGACGGCTCGAAGGAACAGGGCCTGATGAACATGAGCGGCTCGCCCAACAACGTTTCGCCGCTGCCCAATGTGGTCATCGCCCACGAGGACTATGCGATGTTCGAGCGGCTCATCGCCATGGGCATGACTCCCCGGATGGAAGGCCGGATCGACAACACCCTCGGCAAGACCCCGGTGAAGCAGTGGAATACCATCGGCGAGATCAAAGGCTCGCAGTACCCCGGCCAGGTCGTCATTCTTGGTGCCCACCTCGATAGTTGGGACCTGGGCACCGGTGTCACCGACAACGGCACCGGCTCGATGGTGGTTCTGGAAGCGGCCCGGGCAATCGCTCAGTCGGGTCTCAAGCCGGCCCGGACCATTCGATTCATCCTCTTCACCGGCGAAGAAGAGGGACTGCTCGGCTCCCGGGCCTACGCTGCCGCCCACGCGGGTGAAGCCGACAGCATCCAGGCGGTGCTGGTGCTCGACAATGGAACCGGGATGATCAAGGGGCAGGCGCTGCAGGGACGGAACCAGGATGCTCAGCTGTGGAAGGACCTGCTGGCGCCGGTGAATTCGCTCGGTGCCACCGAGGTGCGAGAGGGGAACAAAGGCGGCACCGACCACCTCTCCTTCATCCCCTACGGTGTGCCCGGCTGGAACTTCGATCAGGAGTCCCGCGGCTATAACCACACTCATCACTCCCAGGTTGATACCTACGATCACGCGGTGCCCGGCGACCTCAAGCAGGCGTCAGCGGTCATGGCAGTGACGGCGTTCGAGCTCGCCAATCTTCCGATTCTATTGCCGCGGGGTAACCGCACTCCGGTGACGCCTCCGACGGTGGCGAAGCCTTCGCCGGGGTTGGCTGCCAGGTAGGTTTTGTAAGGGAAGGTTTGCTGGATGGCTGAGAGCTAAGAGCTAAGAGCTATCGTGGATGATGGCACAATAGCTCTTAGCTTTTGGCTATTAGCCTTTTGTATTCGCAGGCAGCCGCACCACACAGGTCGTCAAAAACCCGCCCCGCACGTTGTACACCGTCTTCACTTCGATCCACTTCGGTGAGAGCACCCGGGCCAGATCCTCGGCGATCTTCCCGGTGGCGTGTTCCTGGAAGATTCCCACGCTGCGATAACACGTTACGTAGTACTTGAGGCTCTTGAGCTCGATGCACTTCCCAGCCGGCACGTAGCGCACGGAAAGCTTGGCAAAGTCCGGCAGCCCGCTATAAGGACAGACTGCGGTGAATTCGTCGGTCTCGGTGACAATCTCCTGCTCCGGGCCAGTGTACTCGAAGGTCTCGAGCACCGCGACGTCCACATTTTCCGGTCCTACAAAGGGCAGGGTGCGGCCCTCGGCGATAGCCATGGCTTAGCTCACTGATTGGGACAGTTGAGAATATAGACGGGCGAGACGGTCTTGCCCGTCTCGCCCGTCTTGCCCGTCTCGCCCGTCTTATCTCACTTCTTAATCGCGATAATCTCCAGGTACATCCCCGGCACCGCGATCGGTCCGATGCCACCACGCCGGTCGTAGCGTCGCACCGTCTCCAGCAAGTCCTGTCTCAGGGCATCCTGCTTGGCCGAATCGAGGGCCGCAAAGGCCTTCAGCGTCGGACCATAATGCTCCCGGAAGAACTCGACGTACTCCTCGGCTGAGCGGAACCGGAAGGTGTAGATCCGGGGCTGCGCCAGCAGGGCAGTGATCTGGTCGCCGAACAGCTGCTTGATCCGCTCCTCGCTGCCCCATTCCATGGGCGAGCGGAGACCGGCGGGAGGGGCCACATGCCGCGCCATGGTGCGGAACATCTCACCCAGAAAACCATCGGGAGTCCAGCAGGCCAGTGCGATGGTCCCGCCAGGACGGGTCACTCGGAGCAGCTCGCTGGCCGACTTCTCCTGATCGGGGGCGAACATCACCCCGAAGACTGAGAGGGTTGCGTCGAAGTACTCGTCTTCAAAGGGGAGGTTTTCCGCGTCGGCTTCGCGGAACTCGACCATCAGGCCCTCAGCGGCGGCCCGGACCCGGCCCCGCTCGAGCAGCGACATGACGTAGTCGATCCCGATGGTCTTGGCGCCACAGCGAGCCGCCGCCAGCGCCGCATTGCCGGTTCCGGTGGCCACGTCGAGCACCCGGTCTCCGGCCCGAAGATCGGCCGCGTCGCACAGTCGCTCGGCCACGATGGGGATGCGGGCGGCCACACTGGCGTAGTCGCCACTGGCCCAGGTGGCCTGCTGACGAGTCTTGATGGCGCTGACGTCGGGCCGGGGAATCTGTGTTGCCGTCGACATAGGTCCTCGGAGGTTGAATACAGTGGGGTTCTCTGGTCATGAATGCGGCAGAGTTGACCGGTCCCCGACACTGCAGCCTGCTCCGATGTGCCGCATGAAGCTGGGTGAGGCTGGTCACACGGCTGAAACGCGGTCAGGTAGCATACTGATTCTCAAGAACTTGCCCCGGATCGGCAGATCGGTACGAGGGTTGCCGATAATCTGGGGGTCACTTTTTCGGGTTGGGTCTCAATGGGTGCGCTGCGTCACACTTTCCTCCTTCTGACTCTGGCTGGGTCGCCGTTGGCGGCTCAGGCCCTGGCCCCCGAAACGGGGTCGGTGGGGGAACTCACCCGTACCAGCGAGCCCACCGACTTCGTTTTGGGTACCACCACCCTCGACCAGGTTCAGCAGGTCTATTCGGCCAAGCGTCTGCATGAAGCGCTGGCCAACGCCCGGTCCCCGCGGACTCTGATGCCCGCCCCCCGCTGGCGGATGGGCGGCGCGACCATCGAGCCTCGCTATCGGGTGGATGCTGCGGAGGGGTACTACACCCTGTATTTCGACAGCGCCCGCCGGCTGATCCTGGCGGTGAATGACCAGCCTCGTGAACGGCTGACCCGGGTGGAGTTCGAGTCCCGCTATCCCAAAGCCCGGGTCACCCAGAAGGCAGGTCAGGCTGCGATCCTCGAAGTCCCCCTTGAGCGTTGCGTGACCATGAGCGCGATGTTCTCTGGCCCCACTGCCAGGCTGAGCCAGGCGGGGTACGGATATACCTGCGGGAACGTGAATCCAGCGTCGAGATAGCGGGCGAAGAGCGGGCGGGTAGCGGGCAAAGAGCGGGCACGGATCCTAAGGGACCTTGCCCGCTCGCCCGCTGTTGGCCCGCCCTAGACAGCGCCGGCCCTACAACCCAGATTGTGACCGTGCCGCCCGAGCGGCCTACGGTCCGCGTGAAGGGCTTCAAGCCCACTCGTCCTGCAGCCCCACAACTCGACCTTCTTCCTGCCCGTCTGACCGCGGACCTCGGGCGCCGTCCAGGAAGGAAGGTTCCCGATGTCGTCGCCGCTCCCGGCGCGTCCCAGCCTCGACTGGCTGCGCAAACGTGCCAAGATCCGCCTGAAACAACTCCGTGAGACCAGGCCATCGGCAAAGCTCGCCGATGCTCAGCTCGCGCTGGCCCGCGAGCACGGCTTCTCCAGCTGGCGGGCCATCAAGGCTGAGATAGATGCGCTGAGCTCGAGGGGGGCGGTCGCAGCTCCCCCCAGCGAGGAGCAGATTGCCCAGTTCCTTCAGCTGGTCAGCGCCGGCGATCTCAAAGAGATCCGCCGGCTCCTGGCCGAGTATCCCGGTCTCATCAACGCCAACGGACCTCACCCCTACTGGGGCGGGCGTCCTCAACCGCTTCACGTCGCAATCGAAAGCGGCAGGCAACCGGTGGTGGACTACCTGCTCCGTGCCGGCGCCGATCCCAATGGCTCCAACGCGGAGTACGACAACTGGTCGCCCCTCATGCTGGCGATCAACCGGAAGGGGCTCGCCATGCAGCGAGCCTTGCTCCAACGGGGGGCCCGGATCGGCCTGGTCGAAGCTCTGATGAAGGGCGACGATCGGACTGTGCTGCGTCTGCTCAAACCTGGCCCTTCGGCGCTTCCGGCCGCTCCCAATCAGGGCTCACTGATCATGTTCGCCCGCACCACCAAAGCGATCGATCGACTGCTGGAGTTGGGGGTCTCAGCAGAACTGAAGGACCATTGGGGCACCTCCCCGATTCAGGCGCTCAGCCGGCTGGGCCCAACCGGTCGACCGTTGGTCAAGCATCTGCAGAGTCGTGGACTCTCGGCCGCTCCGGCCGATTTTGCCCGGATGGGAGATCGCGCTTCCCTTGCCGGTCTTGCCAAGGCCAACTCCACGGTCCTCCATGATCCGGCGGTGATGCTGGCCGCAGTCGACGCGAAGAGCCACTCCCTGGTGCGCTGGCTGCTCAAGAACGGCGCCGACCCCAATGCCCGCTTCACCAATCAGTCCAAGCAGAGCGCATTACATCAGGCTGCGTGGAATGGTGACTTGGGAATGGCCCAGCTTCTGGTGGCCGCCGGAGCCGATCCTGAGGCACTCGACAGTCAGTACAACGCTACTCCGCTCGGCTGGGCCGAGACATCGATCGATATCACCAAGAACCAGAAGTGTCAGGATGTGGTCGACTGGCTCAGTGCCCTTCCCAAGCCTGGAGCGCCGCCGGAGGACCCGCCGGCCAAGCGAGTCGACTGGGTGCCTATCATGGACGCCGCCTTCAAGGGCGATCCAACGACGGTGGAGAAGTTGCTCAAGAAAGGGGCCGATCCGAACATCCTGAGTAACTCCACCCAGCGCCATCGCCCGCTCCATCGCGCCATTGAGCGGAAGAAGACCCTGCCCAAGCACCAGGGCCACGACCAGGTGGTGCAGCTGCTGGTCAAACACGGCGCCGATCCCCTCAAACGGGCGCTCACCATTCGAGTCACGGCACTACAGCTCGCCGGGACTGACGAACCCCGATTCGTCCCTTTCCTGTTGCCCCATGTGTCGGAGCCCGACCTGTTCCACGCAGCGGTACTGCTCGACGTGAACCGGGTCCGACAACTCCTGGCCAAGGGTGCATCAGCCGACCAGCGGGATCTCAATACCATGACGCCGCTGCACTACTGCGCCGCGTCGGCTCTCTTCGCCGTGTCTGATCGCCATCGTGAGGCCCAGCGTACCGTCGCAAAACTGCTGCTGGACGCAGGGGCCGATGTGAATGCCGTCCACGCCTACGCCAGGGAACCGGAATACAGCATTCCAGTGCTCTACTATCCGACCGGCTACCACGACAACCCCTCCCTCACCGAGTATCTCCTCGATCGGGGTGCCAACGTGGATGACGGTGAGAGCATCTGGCACGCATCGGATGAGGGACACCAGGGAGCACTGGAGTTACTAGCCCGGCGAATCCCACCGAAACAGCTGGCCGCGATCACCACTGATGCGCTGCCGGGTCAGCTGCGTTGGGGAAAGACCCGCGCCGCACCCTGGCTCCTGGCCCACGGTGCCGATCCCAACGTGCTGCACCAGCAATCTGGTGACGCGGCACTCCACGCTACCGCGAAGGTGGGCAGCTCGGAGAAAATCGTGCGGTTGATACTGGAACACGGCGGGAGGAAGGACTTGAAGAACCGCGAGGGATTGACTCCCCGCGAAGTCGCGAGGAGGGCGGGGAATACGGGGCTACTCAAATTGCTGTGACGGCTCCGTCATCCCGAGTCACGCAGTGACAAGGGAGCCACCATCAACGCATCGATGGTAGCTCCCTCCACTTCGCTGCGCTCAGTGTCGGGATGACGACCGTCCTACCCTTTCACGATCCCCTCCTGCAGCCAATCCAATCCGCCATCCAGCACATGCCGGGCAGCGCTGTAGGTCGGGGTGTCGGCGTTGGTCCAGACCTCGCCGAACTTCTGGATCACCCTGAGCCGGGCCTGCCGGGCAAAGACATCAGCCAGTTCCTCAGGTCCCCGCTCGCTGGGATTCTTCTTGAGCATCATCTGGGCCCGGGCGCAGGTCGCCGAGATGGCCAGCAACTCGGCTCCGATCTCCACCAGGCGTCCCAGCACGGCCTGGCGCTTCTCCAGCTTGGGACCGAAGCGGATCATGCAGTGGAACAGACTCCGGGCCAGCTTGCGGCTGGAGCGCTCCACGAATCGCATGTGCTTCGCCATCCGGCCGAACTCGCCATACCCCAGCCAACCCTTGAACGGAATCCACAGCTTGGGATACCACAGGCCGTAGAACATGGCCGACTTGAGCAGCGCCTTGACCTTGTCGCCTCCGCTCGACTTGGGGTCGATCAGGGCCCCGGCAACCTTCAGATGGGTATCCACCGCCTCGCGGGCGATGAAGAGCCGCATGATTTCGGAGGAACCCTCGAAGATCAGATTGATCCGGAAATCCCGCAGCATCCGCTCCACCGGTTCGGGCCGCTCGCCCCGGGAGCGCAGGCTGTCGGCGGTCTCATAGCCCCGGCCACCCTTGATCTGCAGGGTGTCATCCACGATACGCCAGCCGATCTCGGTGTTCCACATCTTGGCGATGGCCGCTTCGAGCCGGATGTCGCGATTGCCCTGATCGGCCATGAGGCTGGCCAGGTCGCTCACCGCCTCCATCGCAAAGGTCTCGGCCGCCATCCTTCCGATCTTCTGGGCAATGGCGTCGTGCTTCCCGACCGGCTGACCCCACTGGACCCGCTCGTTGCCCCAGCGCTTCACAATCTCCAGGCACTTCTTGGCCCCGGCTACGCAGGAAGCCGGCAGGGTGAGTCGCCCGGTGTTGAGGGTCATCAAGGCCAGCTTGAGACCCTTACCCTCGCCCCAGATGACGTTCTCGACCGGCACCTTCACATTGGTGAAGCGGATCACCCCGTTCTCGATACCCTTGAGTCCCATGAAGTGAAGCCGCTGCACCACCTGGACTCCGGGCATGTCGGCTTCGACGATGAATGCGGTGATCTTTTTCCCGGTCTTGGCCATCACCACGAACAGCTCGGCCACCGTTCCGTTGGTGCACCAGAGTTTCTCGCCATTCAGGATGTAGTGCGAGCCATCGGCGGAGAGCTCTGCCTTGGTGGAGAGACCGGCAGGGTCGGAGCCGACGTTCGCCTCGGTCAGCGCGAAGGCTGAAATGGCGCCCTTGGCGAGACGGGGGAGGTATTTCTTCTTCTGCTCCGGGGTGCCGAACATCTTGAGGGGAGTTGGCACGCCGATCGACTGCGCCGCCGAAAGCAGCGCGGTCATGCTTCCATCCTGACTGGTCACCAGCCCGATGGCTTTGGTGTACATCAGCTGGGAGAGACCCAGGCCACCGTACTCGGTCGGGATCTTGATGCCGAAGGCGCCCAGTTCACGGAGACCCTGGATCACTTCAGGCGGAATCTTGCCCTCACGATCGATCTTGTCGCTATCGACCTTGGTACGCATGAAGTGCTCCAGCCGGTCCATGAAGGGCTTGGCCCGGTCGAGGTCTTCCTGAGTTGGTTCGGGATAGGGATGGATCAGGCGGACGTCGAAGTTTCCCTCGAACAACTCCCGGACAAAGCTGGGAGCTTCCCAGGTGCTTTCGCGGGCCGCCTCGGCGACTTCGCGGGCCTCTTTTTCGGTGGCGAGGTTGGGATCCTTCCCGCTGACCGTCGGCTCTGGGCTCATCACGTTCGTCATATACCCTGTCCTTTATGGGCGGTGTGCGTTGGCAAACCGTCTCCCGTTTCACGTCTCACGAACGACCAGCTTTCCCCGTACACCCTGGACCACAAGATTCACCACATGCTGGCGCCTTTCCTGCCGGTACTCTTCGGAGGCTGCGTCTACCCCAAGGCCGCGCAGCACCGTGGGGCCGTGCACCACATGAAACCAGGAGAGCGCCAGCATACTCACCATCAATTGCTCAGCCTCGGCTCGATCGGCTGGATCCATTGCCAACTCGGTGACAATGGCGCTGAGCGCTTCCTGGGCAGCCTCGAGGTGGGGGGGCAGCGTCTTGAGATGAACTCCGCCGCTCAGGGCTTCCCGCTCCAGCAGTCGAACGAAGTGCGGATTGGCGCTGATGAAATCGAAGTACTCGCCGACCGCACCGGCTAACACCACTTCGGGTGGCTCGTTGCTGGCGAGGGCCCGCTCCCGGCCCGACCGCACCGCCGAACGCACTCGCTCCAGGCAGCGCTCCAGCACCGCCCGATAGAGCTGCTCCTTGGAACCGAAGAAGTATCCCGGAGTGCCCCGGGAAACTCCCGCGGCCGCGCCCACATCGGTGAGGCTGGTGGACTCGTATCCCCGATCGGCGAACAGGCGTTCGGCCGCGTCGAGAACTGCCTCCCGGGTGCGGAGGCCATTCCTTTCCTTATCGACGCCTCGATCCAAAGAGACCACCTATAAGAGGAAGGGGAGCTTGCTTTACGTACAGCAAGTTATGGAACGGTCACTGAGGGGTCAAGGTTCCCGGCCTTGTGACCTGGATGCTAGGAGCCTCCGATCCTGGGCTGTAAGCTTCAGCAGCCCCCCAACTTAGGCCACAATGCGCCGCTATTCCGCCGGTCTCGCCATCGCCATAATGCTGGCGAGTGCCTGTAACTCCGAGGATTCGGCCGGTCCGGCGGCCGACCAGATCTGGAGCGCCACCTACCTCCCCACGCTGTTCGCCGGGTCCAAGTCGATCGAGCTCGGGGTGATTCTGGATCGAGGGGCGACCGTCTCGTACACCATCTACGACCGGCTGCAATCAGGCATGACCGCCGAACGGGTCCGGGAAGAAGCGGTCGGGAGTGGCACGGCGACGCCGCTCAAGAGCGGAACCTTCGTGGTTTCCGGCAGCAAGGTCGGCGACACGACCAGAGTTGAGCTGACGGGTTTTCCGGCCAGCACCAATCTCTTCATCTATCTGGCGGGTGATCCAACCACGGCCGATCCAGTTCCGACCGATCTCGACAAAGTGGTCTCGATGTCGATCACGACCTCAGCGCGGCAGCCGGGAACCAGCTACGCCAGTGCTGCTCTCTCAACTGCGGTCGGGTACTACACCTATCGCCCGGAGGCGCATTACCTCCATCCGGAGGAGAAGTTCCCGCTGCTGCTCTTCCTTCACGGCGCGGGCGAGAAAGGCAACGGCACCACCGAACTCAGCCGAGTCCTGGTGTACGGGCCGCCCAAGCTGATCAATCAGGGAAATGATCTGCCGTTCATCGTTGTGTCACCCCAGCTCCCCTCGAGCCAGGGAGGCTGGTCGGTGAGTCACATCGACGAGCTGATCGCCCGGGCCAAAACCGAAAGCCGGGTGGACACCACCCGGATCTATGTCACCGGTTTGAGTATGGGAGGGTACGGCACCTGGGCCTACGCCGTGGCCCGGCCCGCCGTCGTGGCGGCGGTGGTGCCGATCGCCGGTGCGGGAAGCACCGGTCAGGCTTGTCAGATGCGGACCGTGCCGGTGTGGGCCTTCCACGGAGACGCCGACGGCACGGTCAACGTCT
>CAZOES010000069.1:14935-22939 GCA_964578865.1 uncultured Gemmatimonadaceae bacterium
CGCGAACATGATCAACGCGCTCAACGGCTGTAACCCGGCTCCCACCGTCACACCCAAACTGACCATTTATCCGGGCGTGGGTCACGACTCATGGACCCGTACCTACGACGGCTCGGCTGGCCACGACATCTTCAGCTGGCTGCTGAGCTACCACCGCTGAGGGTACTGAAGCCGGTGCCACTTTGCGGAATAATGGGCGGAACTGCTCCCACCCGGAGATGAGCTGCCGGGCCCGCGCGCTTCCGGTCCGCTCCTGGTGCTCGTGAATCAATTGCAGCAGCATGGTGGTCTCGTCTTCACTGCATTCGCCCACCCGCACCATGTCCTGATTCACCCGTCCCGCGAAATCACCGGTTTCATCCAGCACGAAGGCGGCGCCGTTGGACATGCCGGCGGCGAAGTTCCGCCCGACCGGTCCCAGCACGATCACCAGTCCGCCAGTCATGTATTCGCAGCAGTGATTGCCCGCACCTTCGATCACCGCGATGGCTCCCGAGTTGCGCACTGCGAAACGGCTGGCCGCCTGCCCGGCGGCAAACAGCCGCCCGCCGGTAGCCCCATACAGACAGGTGTTGCCCACGATGGTGTTCTCATGGGTGCGATTCCCGTAACCGGCCTGGCGGAAGGGCCTGATACTGATTTCGCCGCCACTTAAGCCCTTGCCGACGTAATCGTTGGCTTCACCCTCGAGCTCGAGGTGAATCCCCCGGATGGCGAAGGCGCCAAAGCTCTGGCCCGCGCTGCCACGGAAGCGCAGATGCAGTCGGCCGGCCGGCAGCCCGGCATCGCCGTGGCGGGTGGCGATGGCGCCGGAGACTCGGGCTCCCACGGCAAGATGATGGTTCTTGATGTCGTAGAAGCCCGAGAAGGGGAGCCCGCTGGCGATGTGCTCCAGGCTCTCCTCCAGGATCTCGTCGTCCAGATACACCACGCCGGGGCGGTCGTTGCGATCGACCGTCCGCTTCTGGGCGGTTCCCGGACCGGGCTTGGCCTCGGTGAGCAACATCGAAAGATCAAGCATCTGCGCCCGGGGCACTTCGGGCCGTTCGACCCGCTCCAGCAGTTCAGCCCGACCGATGATCTCATCCAGCGTACCTGCGCCCAGACCGGCCAGGATTTCGCGTACCTGCTCGGCAACAAAGCTGAAGAAGGTGACTACCTGCTCCGGAGTACCCTTGAACTTGGCCCGCAAGTCGGGGCGTTGAGTCGCGATTCCGGTGGGACAGGTGTTGAGATGGCACTGCCGCGCCATGGCGCAGCCGATCGCTACCAGCGGGGCGGTGCCGAAACCGAATGATTCTCCACCCAGCAGCGCCGCGATGACTACATCGCGTCCGGTCTTGAAGCCGCCGTCCACTCGAACCTCGATCCGGTGCCGCAGGCCGTTCTCGACCAGAGTCGCCTGCGATTCTGCCAGACCCAGTTCCCAGGGACTGCCGGCGTGCTTGATGGATGACATCGGCGAGGCCCCGGTGCCGCCGTTATGGCCGGCAATAAGCACGTAGTCGGCGTACGCCTTGGCCACCCCGGCCGCCACCGTGCCGACCCCGGTCTCCGCCACCAGCTTCACACCCACCCGCGCCTTCGGATTGATCGTCTTCAGATCCAGGATCAGCTGGGCCAGATCCTCGATCGAATAGATATCGTGATGGGGCGGGGGAGAGATCAGTGGGATTCCCGGCGTCGAGTGGCGCAGCCGGGCGATCAACTCGGTCACCTTATGCCCGGGCAACTGGCCTCCTTCACCCGGCTTGGCCCCCTGAACCACTTTGATTTCCAGCTCCTCGGCCCGGACCAGGTATTCGGCGGTAACCCCGAATCGCCCGCTGGCCACCTGCTTGATGCGATTGTCGACCCGGTCTCCGTTGGGGAGCCGTTGGTAGTTAAAGGGATCCTCGCCACCCTCTCCGGAGTTGGAGCGGGCCCCGATCCGGTTCATCGCGATCGAAACTGTGGCGTGGGCTTCCGGCGAGAGCGCACCCAGGGACATCGCCGAGGAAACAAACCGGCGCATGATCGCTTCGACCGGCTCGACTTCGCTGAGCGGGATCGGCGTGGCACTCTTGAAGCCCAGCAGGTCCCGGGGAGACGAGGGTCGCCGTTCTTCCACCTTGGCCACGTACTGCTTGAACTTCTGGTAGCCCTCCGCCGCCGTGGCGTTCTCGCTCTTGGCCTTGCCGCCCCCGATTGCCTTCTGCAGCGACACGACCACGGGCGGTGCCCAGGAGTGTTCCTCTCCCTCTTTCCGGAAACGGACCCGGCCGTAGTCCGGTACCGTCAGCTCAATGCCCTCCGGCAACCCGTAGGCCGAGCGGTGGCGTAACAGCACATCCTCGGCCAGTTCCTCGAAGCCGACTCCTCCGATCGCCGATTCGGTCGAACGGAAGCAGCGCTGGATCACTTCGTCTCCCAGCCCAAGGCACTCGAAGATCTGGGCCCCGCAGTAAGAGGGCAGTACCGAGATCCCCATCTTGGACATGATCTTGAGGATCCCCTTCTCAGCTGCGGCCCGGAACTTCCTGCGGGCCTGCTCGGGAGAGGGCCGTTCGCCGGCGGTATCGTAGCGGCTGACGCGCTTGCCCGCCCCGCCCGCCTCGCCCGCCTCTTCACTGGGCCTGTCGAACAGCGCCGAGACCGACTGCAGCGCCAGCCAGGGATACACCACCTCGCAGCCGTAGCCGATCAGTGAGGCGAAGTGATGGATGTCCCAGGCATCACCCGTCTCGGCCACGATCCCGAGCCGCAGCCGGAGACCGTTGTCCATCAGGTAGCGTCGCACCGCGCCCACCGCCAGGAGCGTGGGGATCGGGGCGTTGTCTTTGTCGGCCGAGCGATCGGAAATCACCAGCAATCGGGCGCCGTTTCTGGCGGCGTGATCGGCGCTGGCACAGAGCCGGTCGAGTCCGGCCCGGAGTCCTTCCGGCCCCTGGGCCACCGGCCAGGTGGAGTGGATCGTGACGCAGCTGAAGCCGGGAAGATTCCGCAGTGCCGCCATTTCCTCGTCCAGCAGGACCGGATGGTCCACCCGGACCACCCGCGCCATTGCCGGATTCTCCAGCAGGAACGAGCCGTGCTTTCCCATGTGAACCCGGAGCGACATCACCACCGATTCCCGCAGCGGATCGATTGGCGGATTGGTCACCTGGGCGAATCGCTGCCGGAAGTAGCTGAAGACCGACTGCGGGGTTTTGGCCAGCGGCGGGATGGGGGCATCGTCGCCCATGCTCCACACCGGGTCGATACCGCTGCCGCCCATGCTCTCGAGTACGAACCGGAGATCCTCATTGCCGTAACCGAAGGCGACCAGCTGCTCGGTGAGTTGCGGCTCGGGCAGCTGGGCGAATCGGTGGGCCGGGTCCGGCTCCAGCACCTGCATGTTCTCCCGGCACCAATGACCGTACGGCTGGCGGGATGCCACCCGGCGCTTCACGTCCATGTTCCGGAGCACTGTGCCGTTGGCCAGGTCGACCGCGATGAACTCGCAGGGACCCAGCCGGCCGCTCTCGATCACCTCGCGAGACTCGAGGTCGACCATACCGACTTCACTCCCCGCCACCACCAGCTGATCCCGAGTCACCTTATAGCGGCAGGGGCGCAAGCCGTTACGGTCGGTCGCGGCGCCGGCGATTATCCCATCACTGAAGGCCAGCGCGGCCGGCCCATCCCACGGTTCGGTCAGGTGGGCGTGGAACCGATAGAAGTCGCGGATCGCCGGTTCCACGTCGGGATACTGCTCCCAGGCCTGGGGTACCAGCATCATCATTGTGTGCAACGGGTCGCGGCCGGAGCGAACCAGCAATTCCATGGTGTTGTCGAAGCCGGCCGAATCGCTGCCTCTGGCCCAGATCACCGGCTTGAGCCGCTCGATATCGTTGCCCCAGATCGGTGAGGCCAGATCGGCTTCGCGGGCCGCCATCGCGTTCCGGTTGCCCCACAGGGTGTTGATCTCGCCGTTGTGGGCGATCATCCGGAACGGCTGGGCCAGCGGCCAGCTGGGCAGGGTATTGGTCGAATAACGCTGATGAAAAACCGCCACCGCACTCTCGTACTCGGGATAGCGGAGATCCGGGAAGAAGGCCGGCAGCTGGGTGCCGGTGAGCAGCGCTTTGTAGACGATAGTGCGGCAGGAGAGCGAGCAGACGAAGAACTCGAGGTCTCCGCAGGCCTCGGCTTCCCGTTCCATATCCCGCCGAGCGAGGTAAAGCTGGCGCTCCCAGGCGTCCTCGTCCCCGGCGGTCTCGGGCTGGCCCACGAACACCTGGCGAATCGCGGGGCAGCTGGACCGGGCCTGCGGTCCCAGAGCGGCGGGATCGACCGGCACATCGCGCCAGCCGAGCAGCGGGAGTCCGTTGCGTTCGAGGATCGCTTCGACTCGCGCGATGGCGGCGGCCAGCGCTTCCGGCTGGGCCGGCAGGAACAGCGATCCGACGGCAAACGGCTGGCCCGGCTGGAGCTTGAGCCGGAGCCGGTAGGCCTCCCGGTGAAAGAGCCGGTGCGGGATCTGAGTCAGAATGCCGGCGCCGTCGCCTGAATTGTCGGTCGACGCCGCCCCCCGGTGAGCTACCCGGGCGACTGCCTGCAGCGCCATCCGGACGATCTCGTGGGACCGCTCTCCCGTTGCCCGGGCGACAAAACCGACACCACAGGCGTCATGTTCCCGGCGGGCGAGATCGTTCAGCGATCGGCGATGGCTCATTCTGGTCCTCCTCGGGGGGCCATAAAGCGAAACGGCCCGCTCCTTTTTCAGGGAGCGGGCCGGGCATGGTCAGGCGCGTTCGCGCGTCACCACCCAGGACCGCTCCCCGGGGGGAGGGCCTTGGTAATAAGCCGGGCGACGACATTAGCGAGGCGCATGTGCATAAAAATACGCTCCGACGAGTACCGGTCAAGGGCCGGGTGCAGGGTTATGGGCCCGTGCGCCAAGAACTTGACAATTCCCGGGCCAAGCCGTAATCTGCCTATCCCTTCCGGCGCATAAAGTTGTGGGCCGGAACAGGACCCTCGGACCGGATACTCGATGCTCACCTCGCTCGCGCTGCTGCTCGTCCTTATTAGCCTCGTGCTCGTCCTTACGGACAATCACGGGGATCGCGGCGCTTACGGGTTACAGACTTAATCGAGACGGATTCGAACCCACCCTGCCGCGGACCCCCTGAAGGTCCGCGGTTTTGTTTTTGGGCACCCCGTGCACTGAGGAAGACACCGTATGGCGCGCCAGCTGATCATCTTCGACACCACGCTCCGCGATGGGGAGCAGGCCCCCGGCAATACCATGACCCCGGAGGAGAAGCTCCGACTCGCGCGACAACTGGAACAGCTGGGCGTCGATGTGCTGGAGGCCGGGTTCCCGGCTGCCTCCGACGGCGATTACCGGAGCGTAAAAGAGATCGCCGCCGAAATCCGGGGACCGGTGATCGCCGCGCTGGCCCGTTGCCACGAGCGTGACATTGACCTGGCTGGCGAGGCCATCCGGGACGCAAAGCGGGGCCGGCTCCACATCTTCGTCTCCACCTCCGACCTCCATCTGGAGCACAAGCTTCGGATGACCCGGGACGAGATGATGGCACTGGCCCGGAAGTCGATCCGGCGGGCCCGCCAGTTCACCGACGATATCGAGTTCTCGGCAGAAGACGCCAGCCGCACCGATATCGACTTCCTCTGCGAGGTAGCGGCGATGGCGGTGGCCGAAGGCGCCACCACCATCAATCTTCCCGACACCGTGGGATACGCCTTACCCGAGGAGTACGCCCGGATGTTCCGCACCGTCCGGGAGCGGGTCGTTGGCAGCGACAAGGTGATCTGGAGCGCCCACTGCCATGACGACCTGGGGCTGGCCGTCGCCAACTCCCTGGCCGCGGTCGACGCCGTGGTGGGTCAGGTCGAGTGCACCATCAACGGCATCGGCGAACGGGCCGGCAATGCCGCGCTGGAAGAGATCGTGATGGCCAGCCGGGTGCGTCCCACTCTCGCCAGCTTTCATACCAACATCAACAGCCGGGAGATTTATCGGACCAGCCAGCTGCTGTCCTATCTCACCGGAAACTTCCCGCAGGCCAACAAGGCGATCGTGGGCCGCAACGCCTTTGCCCACGAAGCCGGCATTCACCAGCACGGCGTGCTGCAGAACGGCCTGACCTACGAGATCATTCGCCCTGAATCGGTGGGAATTCCCAAGTCCACGCTGGTATTGGGCAAGCATTCCGGCCGTCACGCCCTGGAGCAGCGCTACCGTGAGCTGGGGTACGAGTTGCCGGAAGCCAAGATCAGCGAGCTCTATCGCGAGTTCACTTTGCTGGCGGACCGGAAGCGGGAGATTCTCGACGAAGACCTGCTGGCATTGCTGCACGGCAGCTTCCATGACGCGCCTGAGGAGTACCAGCTCACCCGGTTGCGGGTGGTCTGCGGCAGTGTCCCGGCCGACGCCGAAGTGAAGATGACCGGACCCTGGGTGGGTGAACGCTCGGCCCGCGGCAAAGGTGACGGACCCATCGCCGCTGCGTTCAGCGCCATCAGTGAGATCCTGGAGCGTCCGGTCGAAGTGATCACCCTCTCGCTCCGTTCGGTGACGCCCGGTCGCGACTCGGTGGGTCAGGTCTTCCTCCAGTGCCGGATCGGCGGAAAGTCGCTCTCCGGCCAGGGCGCCTCGACCGATATCGTGGAAGCCAGTGCCCGCGCGCTGGTGCACGCACTGAACAAGGAGCGCCACGCCGAACGGCTGGAAGCGACGGCGTACGACGCGACTCAGAGCTGGGGCGTATGATGAGTACCGAGTACCGGGTAGCGAGTTCTCTTACCTCAACCCACTGCTCGGTACTCGGTACTCGGTACTACCGGGGCAGGATGGGCAAATGACGGAGCTACTCTCAGGGGCTCAAATCCTCTGCCGCCTGCTGGAAGAGCAGGGGGTGGATGTGCTCTTCGGGTATCCCGGTGGCGCGATCATGCCGTTCTACCACGCCTTGCCGGAGTCTTCGCGGCTCCGCCATGTGCTGACCAGGCATGAACAGGCAGCCGCCCATGCAGCTGACGGGTATGCCCGGGCCTCGGGCCGGCCCGGCGTCTGTGTTGCTACCTCGGGCCCCGGCGCCACCAACCTGGTGACCGGCCTCGCTACCGCGCAGATGGACAGCTCCCCGGTGGTGGCCCTCACCGGGCAGGTCTCCCGCAACATGATCGGCCGGGATGCCTTTCAGGAGACCGACGTCATCGGCATCACCCTGCCCATCACCAAGCACAGCGTCCTGGTGCAGGACATCAGTGAGCTGGCCGAGAAGGTGCGCGAGGCGTTTTACATCGCTGCCGAAGGCCGTCCCGGCCCCGTGCTGATCGATGTGCCGAAGGATGTGCAGAATCAGAAGGCGGAATGGGCGGAAGGGCGGAATGGCGGAAAGGCGGATATGGGGCGGTTTTCCGCCCGTCCACCCTTCCGCCCGTCCGCCCAGGATGACCTTGCCCGGGCGGTGACTCTGATCAACCAGGCCCAGCGACCGCTCCTCATGGTGGGCCACGGCGTGATCCTGGCTGACGCCTACGCCGAGGTTCGGACCCTGGCCGAGCGCACCGGTATGCCGGTCATCACCACGCTGCTCGGCATCAGCGCTTTCCCCCAATCTCATCCGCTCCATCTCGGCATGCCGGGGATGCACGGCGAGGTGCATGTCAACCGCGCCATTCAGCACGCCGATGTGATAGTGGGAATCGGACTTCGGTTCGATGACCGGGTCACTGGCAACACCGCGGCCTTTGCGCCCCAGGCCCAGATCATTCACGTGGACCTCGATCCTTCGGAGATCGGCAAGAATGTGCCGGTCGCAGTGGGACTGGTTGGCAATGCCAAAGACATCGCCTGCCGGCTGGCCGATGGGGTGGAACCGCGCGACTGCCTGAGTTGGAAGGAAGAGATTCAGAACTTCAATCGGGTGCGCCGGGAGAACTACCGGGGAGAAATGGCGCCCGAGTCGATCCTCGAGAGCATTCACGAAGTCACCGGTGGACGCTGCACCG
>CAZOES010000070.1:0-9564 GCA_964578865.1 uncultured Gemmatimonadaceae bacterium
TAAGTCTTTTGCTGTCAAGGTCTTAAAGCCCAGATACGCAACCGACAAGGCCTTCGAGAGCCGGTTCCGCCAGGAAGCAGCCTTCGCCGCCGGCCTGGTTCACCCCAACATCATCCATATCGAAGAGGTCGCCGATCCCAAGGATGATCAGCCCTACTTCGCGATGGACCTCTATCCCGACACCCTGAGTGAGCGGCTCAATCGCGAGACCACCCTCCCCGAGGCCGATGTGGTTCACCTCGCCGGCGGGGTGGCCGAAGCACTGGCCTTTGCTCACGGGCAGAACCTGGTTCACCGGGACATCAAGCCGGACAACATCCTGCTGGCCGCCGATCAACGACCGGTCCTCACTGATTTTGGTATTGCCCGCGCAGTCAGCGGGTACGTCGCGGCAACCGGCTACACCATGACCATCGGGACCCCGGCCTTCATCTCGCCGGAGCAGGCCCAGGGCCGCCCGGTCGATGGGCGGTCCGATCTCTACTCGCTGGGGATCACCCTGTACCGGAGCCTGACCGGCGAAGTGCCGTTCAAGTCGCGTGACTGGTTCGAGCTGGCCCGGATGCACGTGGAAGACAAGCCGCCCAGTCTGACCAAGCTCCGTCCCGGGCTCTCCCGCCGAATCGAGCGCATCGTCTTCCGCCTGCTGGCGAAGCACCCGGACGATCGCTATCCCTCCGCGACCGCCCTTCTGGAGGATCTCAAGGATTACGCGGAGAAGACCCGATCCACCGACGACATCCCGATCCCCGAGTCGTACGGGCGGGACAGCAAAGCCATGGAGAAGGAGAAGAAGAGCTGGTGGAAACGATGGGGGTGAGACGGGCGTGAAGCGGGCTTAGAGCGGGCGCGAAGCGGGCCAATGCCCGCCTGCCCGCTGTTCGCCCGCTATTTGCCCGCCTTCAAAGTACTCTCGGCCGGCACCACCAGATCGGTCACCTTCTGATCCAGGGTGTACCTCTCAGTCCCTTCATTAATCTTGAGAATGAAGGTCGACGGCAGTGAATCCAGCGAGACCACCGCGATGGGCTGGGGTCCCGAGCCATACAGAGTGACTTTGCGCTCGGCCGGTGTGAAGCTGGCGGAGTCGGTCTGACCCGGCTTGGGAAAGCTGGTAGCCCGGAGTTCCTTGAACTGGGCCAGCCAGCGAGTCACCCGGGTCGAATCCGCCGCTCCTCCCTTGGCGAAGGTCCAGCCGCCGGCCGACCTGGTGAGACCGTAACTCGACTTGCCCCGGATCACCTCCACCCGGGTGATGCTGTCGGTCCCCAGCGAAAGAGCCAGGCGATCTCGCCAGTCTTCCAGCGGCTGCACCGTCAGATCGGCGAAGGTTCCCCGCATTAGATAGACCGGATCTTCGCCGGCCCGCCGAACATAGAATCCCTCGAAGTCCGGTCCCCGGTTTCCGAACCAGACATCCAGCAGAGTCTTCCCTCCGCCCTTCACTGTCAGGCGTTTGCCCGCCAGGCTGTCGACACCCAGCCGGCTGTGCGATTCGGCGCTTTGGGCAACCATCTCGCTCCGGGCGTTGCTGTCGGCCATCGCCCGGAAAAACGCTTCGATCACCCGGGGAGCCGCGGTGTGCCCGTTCACGGTCCAGGACGATCCCTGCTTCCCCAGCCGGATGGTATCCCGGGGTCCGAGGTACTCGATCGCATCGACCGAGTCGGCGGTAAGCTGCGGCAACCTCAAGCTGACGGTCGAGTCGGTTGCGTTACGCCGTAGCAGTGCCAGCAGACCCCAGGCCAGCAACGCCACACCCAGAATCACGGCGATCCGCAGCAGCACCTTGTTGCTCATGCGGCCTCCACTGCCCCACCGGCTAGCGGTTTCCACGGTATGAGTGCCCGGCGCCTCCGGCCGGCGAGCCGCAGCACCCCAAACACCGCCAGCATCACCGGAACAAACCCGAGGTTGGCGTACTTCACAGCCTCCTGCATTGTCGGACTGGAGAACAGCAGCCGAGGCGGCCGGCGATCCCGGCTCCGGATCGAGATCAGCGACTCGTCCTGGGAGAGCCAGTCGATCGCGTTGAGCGCGAAGTTAGCATTGTCGGGCGCACCCCCCAGATAGCGATCGGTGGCGAACTCCATGTTGCCCACGATCACCAGACGGCCATGCGGCCCGCCGGCACTGTCACCCAGCTGCACCGCCGCGCCCAGCAGACGAGTCTTGAGGTCGACCGGGGGAAACTGACGGTTGGGATTGAGATCGATGTCGCCCTCGGCCACGCCGCCGGCCCGGCTGGAAACCAGCAGCGGCGTCACCGTGCCCGGCTTGGCCCCGGTGGTATCGATCGAACTGGCCCAAGGCAGGAACACCTCGCCCACACCGTCGGTCACCGGCGTTGTGCCGGCTCCGTGGGCCCGGAGCCAGAACGCGTAGGGCTGATATACACCCTGTCCGCCCGGCACCGGCACCATCTGATTGGAAGAGAGATCGTAGATCAGGTCCGGCCGCACCTTCACGCCGAATGGCTTGGTGATTTCGTTCCAGATCGGCGGCTCACCCTTGGCCCGCGGATTCACCCCGTCGATCGGCGCGCCGGTGGTCATGATCAAGGCACTGCCGCCCCGGCTGAAGAACTGATCCAGCGCGGCCTTGGTCGGAAGCTGCAGGCTGTCGGGCTGCCCCGCGATGATCAGGGTGCGGAGGTTGCTGTCGGTGAGCGCCACGAAATCGTTCAGGGAAACCGGGGAGACTTCATAGCTCCGGGCCAGCTGCTCCTGGATGGTGCTGAGCGTCCGCCCTTCCTTGCCCCAATCGTCCATCGCCACGATGAGTCCGATCCGGGGCTTCTTGGCCCGGGTCAGCCCTCGAATCGCCGAGGCGATACGGTACTCGAGATCGTCGGTGCGGCGCACAAAGGGAATCGCCTCACTGCCATCGGCGTATTGAATGGCCAGACCGAGGTAGCCCTCCTTCACTTGCAGCGACCCTTGCCCCACCACATTGAACTGGACCGGCTGGATCCCGAGGTTCTGGGCTTCTCGCTGACCATCGGCGCTCTTGGCCGGATCCTTCTCGATCAGCTTGACCTTCCCCCGGCCGGCCGAACGGAGATCTCCCAGCAGGTCGTCCAGATCCCGCTTCATCAGCCCGACTTCAGCCGGCAGCTCATCCGACGCGTAGACCTTGATGGTGACAATATCCTTGAGCGAGCCGACCAGCTCCTTGCTGGCGGGCGAGAGGGTGTAGGCTCGGCCGGGGGTGAGGTCGATTCGCCCACCGATGTAGCTTCCCGCCAGGTTCACCACCACCAGCAATCCCACCAGCAGCAGCATTCCCAACCGAAGTCTCCGCACCGGCCCCTGCCCCGCCGCCAGCTTCCGCGCCATCAGGGCGCCATAGGCCAGGGTCAGGAAGATCGCCGCCAGGCTCAGGAAGTAGACCACGTCCCGCAGATCGATCACTCCTCGACCGATGCTGTCGAAGTGAGCCAGCACACCCAGCCTCGCGGCGATGATGCCGAGCTGGGGCGGCAGCCCGACGACCAGGGGGTTGAGGCCCACCAGTACCAGGATGAACATCACCGCCACCGCCACGATAAACGCGGTGATCTGACTCCGGGCGATACCGGAGGCCCACACTCCCACCCCGGCCAGGCCGGCTGCCAGCAGCATGGCGCCGACATATTGGGCCACCACTGCGCCCCACTGCATTTCAGCGCCCAGCGAAAGGCCCAGCGGAATCGGCAGCGTGAGCGCCAGGGCCAGCCAGAGAAACAGGGTGGCGCCGAGGTACTTGCCGGCCAGCAACTGCAGCTCGGTGATCGGCTGAGAAAGCACGACTTCCAGCTGACCGGTCCGGGCATCCTCAGCCAGGGTGCGCATGGCGACCGCTGGAACGAAGAACAGGTAAAGCCAGGGCAGCACGTCCATCATGGGACGGAGCGTGGCCGAGCTGGTGAGGTAGGCCTGACGGAAAAAGAGGAACCCGTTGATCACCAGGAAAACCACCAGCAGCACGTATCCCGCCGGATTGTCGAACAGCGCCTTGAGCTCGCGCCGCGCGACGGTCATGATCGCTCTCACTGGGCCACCTCCTCGCGCGCCGTGAGCTGGCGGAAGAGATCTTCCAGGCTGCCCGACTCCTGGTGCAACTCGTACAGGGTCCAGCCCGACTGTGCCGCCAGCCGGAAGATCTCCGGCCGGAGATCGGCGCCGGATGATGCGGTAAGCCTGAGCTTCACCCGTCCATTCCCGGCCGCGATCTCTTCCGCGTTACCACTGGGAATCGCGCTGACTACTCCGGAGAGAGAGGCCAGCGTCTCCAGCACTCCGTTTCCTTCCGCTTCAACCGAGATATGCACCTGACCACCGGCCCGGGTGAGCAGATCGCTCATGGGGCCGTCGGCCGCGAGCTTGCCGCGATTGATGATCAACAGGCGGGAACAGGTGTGCTGTACTTCGGAAAGGATGTGGGTGGAGAGCAGGACCGTTCGGTCCTTGCCCAGATCGCCGATCAGACGGCGAATCTCGACCCGCTGATTGGGATCGAGACCCTCGGTGGGCTCGTCCAGCACCAGCAGATCGGGCTTGTGGAGAATCGCGGCGGCCAGACCGGTCCGTTGGCGGTACCCCTTGGAGAGTTCCCCGATGGGCCGGTGGAACACTCCCTCGATGCCGGTGGCAACCACCGCCTCATCGAGTCCCTGCGCGAGGGCAGGACCGCTCATCTCACGGAGCTTACCGACAAAGCGGAGATACTCCTCCACCAGCATGTCGGTATAGAGCGGGTTGTTCTCCGGCAGGTAACCGACCCGGCGCTTGGCTTCCCGTCCAGCGTCGGTCAGCGGGACACCATCGAACCGGATCGAACCGCCGTCGGGTTCGTGATACTGAGTGATCATCCGCATGGTAGTCGACTTCCCCGCCCCGTTGGGGCCGAGGAAACCCACCACCTGTCCGCGATCAATCGAGAAGGTCACCTGATCTACAGCGGTCACGTCGCCGTAGCGTTTGGTGACTGAGTCCAAAGCGAGAAGTGTCATAAGGGGGACACAATGTCACAGTAGACAGGATGTCCGTCCAGTCCTGTCCTATCGGATTAAGGAATCGGCATTCCACCGGGGTGTACCGCCGCCAGCAGCGCCCTCTTGCAGCCCGCGTGCCAAATTGCCCAGCGCCCGCTCCCAGGGGAGCTGACGCTAGACGCCGAGCAACCGCCGGATGTCGTTCGAGAAGGCCAGCACCATCAGGCAGACGATCAGGAAGAGCCCGACCATCGTGAGTCGCTCGCGAAGCCGCAGCGACAGCGGACGCCTCAGCGTCCCTTCCGCGAGCAGGAAGAGGAATTGTCCTCCATCCAGCACCGGAATCGGCAGCATGTTGAGCACCGCCAGGTTCACGGAGACCAGTGCCATGAACCGCAGGAAACTGTCCAGCCCGAGCCGGGCACTCTGGGCCGCCATCTGACCGATCAGAATCGGACCACCGACTTCCCGGCTCGAAATGCGGGCGCTGACCAGCCCCCGCAGGGTCCGGACGATCTGAGTGGAGGCGTTGAGCGTCTCGATGGCGCCGGCTTTGAGAGACATACCCAGGGTGTACGGCCGGGAAACCAACGGCGTGTAGGGACCGGCCCCGATACGCCCGACACGAACCGTCACACCCTTGCTGGGTGTTTCCGTTTCCATGTCCGGCATGACCGTGATCTCGACCTCTTTCCCGCGAGCTACCTTGAAGGTGATCGGCTTGCCGGCCGAGGCCCGGATCTTGGTCACCATGTCATACCATTGGGCGATCGGTTCGCCATCAATGGCCAGAATGGTATCCATGCGCTGCAATCCGGCCTTCATCGCCGGCTTGCCCGGCACCAGGGTATCGAGAATCGGCTTGCGGTAGGGTGCCAGCGCCAACCCGGCGCGTAAACGCTCTCCCAGGGCGGTCTCGTGAATCCGCAGGACCACACTGCGGCCGTCGGCCAGGATGATCGGCACCGAATCGCCTGAGGCGGAGAGGATCCCCGACTCGACCGCATTCCACGAGTCAACCGAATCCGATCCCACCGCCACGATGCGATCGCCCACCCGGAGATCCTTGAATCCTTCGGCCCCGGCCGGAAGCGAATCGGTGTTGATCAATCCGATAGTGGTAGTGGGATCGAGCTGTTCGCCGTACTTCGCCGCCAGCCCGGTGTAGAGCGCAAAGGCAAACAACACGTTCATCGTGACACCCGCCAGGATCACGATGGTGCGCTTCCAGACCGGCTTGGCCTCGTACATCTCGTCGGGAGGAACCGGCTCTTCCACCTTGGCGCCTTCCAGCGCGGAGCTGGAGACTTCTTCTTCCTCGGTCGCCATCTTCACATAGCCGCCCAGCGGCAGCCAGCAGATGGCGTATTCAGTGTGGCCTTTCCGGAAAGAGAGCCCCGGAATCGGGTTCCCCATGCCGAGGGCGAAGCGGTGCACCCGGATCCCGGCCCACTTGGCGGCCAGGAAATGCCCCAACTCGTGCACGAAGATCAGCACGCCGAGGACGACGATCAGTACTGCGACAGTGAAGAGGACGTTCACACCAGCACCTCATTGGCGCGCTCGCGGGCCCAGCGGTCCGCCGCGCGGACTGTTTCGAGATCCCTGACCGGCTCGCACCGGTGAGCATCGAGAACCCGTTCGATTGTTTCGGCGATCCTGCCAAAGGGAATGCGCCCCGCGAGAAAAGCGGCAACCGCTTCCTCGTTGGCAGCGTTGAATGCCGCCGGGGTCGTCCCTCCCTCTTTTCCAGCATTGACTCCGGCCCGGAAAGCCCGGAACACATCTTCCCGCACCGGCTCGAAGGTTAGCGTCCCCACCGCCACCGGATCAAATCGGCGGACCCCCGCATCGGGAAGCCGCTCGGGATGGGTCAGGGCGTAGAGAATCGGCAGTTCCATCGAGGGAAATGCCAGCTGACTTATCACACTCCCGTCACAAAACTCGGCAAACGCGTGCACGATGCTCTGGGGATGTACTACTACTTCCAGTGCGTCGTAGGGCAGTCCGAAAAGATGATGCGCCTCAATCAGCTCCAGCGCCTTGTTGGCCAGCGTGGCGCTGTCGACCGTCACCTTGTTACCCATCCGCCAGGTGGGATGATTGAGCGCCTCTTCCACTGTTGCGGCGGCGATTCGGTCGGCGTCCCAGCAGCGGAACGGCCCGCCCGAGGCGGTCAGGATCAGCCGCGCGATTCCGGTTTCCCGCCCGGTGATGCACTGGAGAACTGCGCTGTGCTCGGAATCGACCGGCACCAGCTCTCCTCCACCTGACTGGGTCGCCGCCCGGACCAGATCCCCGGCCATCACCAGGGTCTCTTTGTTGGCCAGAGCCACCCGCTTCCCGGCCTTGAGCGCGGCCAGTGTGGCGTCGAGTCCCGCCGCGCCCACCACCGCGTTGAGGACGATGTCCACCTCAGGATGGGTGGCGGCCTCGACCAGCACTTCGGCGCCCCGATCCGAGACGAGCCCGTCCAGCTTGGGGTTCCAGGCCGCCGTCTGAAGGGCCAGCCCTTCCCGGTTTTTCAGTGCGGTAAGCGCCACCACCTTGAAGCGCTCGCGCTGCCGGGCGAGCACTGCCAGCGCGCTCTTGCCGATCGATCCGGTCGAGCCGAGGATCGCAACGCCTTGCACTATTGCACCCCGAAGAGCCGGTACAGCGCGGCCGAAACCGGGAGGACAAAGTACAGCGAATCGAACCGGTCCAGCACCCCGCCATGCCCGGGGATGAGATCGGATGAATCTTTCACCCCAACTTCCCGCTTGTACAATGATTCGGCCAGATCACCTACCTGCCCGATGATGCCCAGCACCAGACCGAAGAGCAGTCCCTGACCGATCGGGAGCGCCACACCTACCCGCTCCAGCACGATGATGTTCAGCAGCGGCACCGTGGCCATGGCGAAGATGACGCCGGCTACGCTGCCGGACCAGGTTTTCCCCGGGCTGACCGCCGGCCAGAGCTTGGGGCCGCCGATCGTTTTGCCGGCGAACATGGCGGCCGTGTCGCAGACCCAGGTCACCACCAGCGGGAAGAAGACCAGCCAGGCACCGGCCCAGGACTGCCCCGGATAGGTCTGGTGGCGGAGGGAAAGCAGGAAGGAAGCGAGACCGGCAGGATAGATCACTGCGAAGGCAGTAATCGCCGTTGCAGTCAGCGGACGCTCAGACGGGGTGCGGCGGAACAGTGCGGTAGTCAGCAGCACCACCAGCCAGAGGCCGGCCAGCAGGTAGCCGCTCGAGCCGATGACGCTGTATCTGGTGAGGGCGAGATACACCAGAACCGGCAGCAGCGCTGCTGAGATCAGGGCGGTCCGGTCCAGCGGCTCGACCCCCAGCCGGCGGCCGAAGCCGAGCAGCTCGCGGGCACCCAGCACCGCAGCGGCCACGACTATCGCGACCAGAGCCCAGCCACCCCAATACACCACTCCCAGTGCGATGGGGATCGCAATGGCGGCGAAGGCGACCCGTTTTGTGAGATTGGAAGCCATGGGCAGGCGGTCAGCCGTCAGACCGAGACCTTGCCGAAGCGACGGTCCCTGCGTTGATACTCCAGGACCGCCTCCCAGAGATCCTGCCTCGAGAAGTCAGGCCACAGCACCGGCGTCACATACAGCTCGGCGTAGGCCAGCTGCCAGAGCAGAAAGTTGGAGAGCCGGAGTTCACCCGAGGTGCGGATCAGGAGATCCGGGTCGGGCCACTCGGAAGTGAACAGCCGGCGAGAGATGGATTCTTCGTCTACCTCGGCGGGGTCGAGCCGCCCGGCCTGGACGTCCTCGGCGATGAGCCGGGCGGCCCGGGTCAATTCGGCGCGCGAGCCGTAGGAGATGCAGATGTTGAGGGCGAGTTTGCTGCCGTGCGCGGTATGGCTCATCAGCCGGCCGACGGCATCCCGGGCACTGGGCGAGAGCCGCTCGAGATCACCGAGGAACCGTACCGATACGCCCTGGGACTTGAGCTCGGCCATCTCGCGGGCGATGTACTCCTGCAGCAGATCCATCAGCGCGCCGATTTCGTCGGCCGGCCGCTGCCAGTTTTCCTGGCTGAAGGCAAACAGGGTCAGCACCTCGACCCCGGCGGCCAGGGCGCCCTCGACCACCTCGCGCACCGCTTTCATCCCCGCCTTGTGTCCGAAGGGCCGCGGCAGCGCTCGACCTCTGGCCCAGCGCCCGTTCCCATCCATGATGATCGCGATGTGGGCCGGGAGCGAACCGCTGAGCTTGATCTGCTGCAGGGTATCGGACATAGGTGGTTCAGACTTCCATGATCTCCGCCTCTTTGGCGGCGATCAGCTGATCGATCTGCTTGATGTGGTCGTCGGTGACCTTCTGAAGATCTTTCTCGCCCCTGGTCTTATCGTCCTCGGGTACCTTCTCGACCTTCTTGATCTTGGTGTGCGCATCGCCGCGGGCGTGGCGGACCGCCACTTTTCCTTCCTCCCCCAGCTTGTGCATCATCTTCACCATGTCCTTGCGGCGCTGCTCGGTCAGGGCCGGGATGGGCACCCGGATCAAGCCGCCCTGCGAGGCCGGATTGAGACCCAGCTCGGAATCGCGAATCGCCTTCTCGATCATCTGGGACAACCCCTTG
>CAZOES010000070.1:9574-22644 GCA_964578865.1 uncultured Gemmatimonadaceae bacterium
CGAGACCAGGGCGACCTGGTTGAGCGGCATCATGCTGCCGTAGGCATCCACCCGCACGGTGTCGAGCAGCGAGGGAGTAGCCTTGCCGGTGCGGATACTGGAGAACTCGCGGCGGGTGTTCTCCACCGCTTTGGTCATCAGTTCCTTGGCGTGCTTGAGCAGCTCGGGGATGGTGTTCATTGGACGATGGTTCCCACCGGATCTCCTCGCAGGACCCGGTCCAGGTTGCCGGCGATGTTCATGTTGAAGACCACGATCGGCAGCTTGTTGGTCTGGCAGAGGCCGAAGGCGCTGCGATCCATCACCTCGTAGCCGTTCACCAGGGCGTCCTGGAAAGTCAGTTCGGGAAGCAGCCTGGCGTTCTTGTCCTTGCGGGGATCGGCGGTGAAGATGCCCTCCACGTTGGTGCCCTTGAGGATCACGTCCGCCTCCACCTCGAGGGCCCGCAGGACGGCGGCCGTATCAGTGGAGAAATAGGGATTACCGGTGCCACCGGCAAAGATAACCAGACGCCCCTTCTCCATGTGCCGCAGGGCCCGCCGGCGGATGTAGGGTTCCGCCAGCGATTCCATGCGGATGGCAGTCATGACCCGGGTCTGCACCCCTTTACGCTCCAGAATATCCTGCACCGCAAGGGCATTGATGACCGTTGCCAGCATGCACATGTAGTCGGCCGACACCCGGTCCAGTCCTTCACGGCTGGCCGAAGTGCCCCGCAGGATGTTGCCGCCGCCCACCACCAGCGACAGCTGCACTCCCCGGCTGTGGACCTTGAGCAGTTCTTCGGCAAAGGTCTCGACCACCTTGTAGTCGAGACCGTAGCCCTTCTCTCCGGCGAGTGCCTCGCCGGAGAGTTTGAGCAATGCCCGGGAGTAGGCCTTCCGCATCAGCCTTCCCCGACCTTGAACCGGGCCAGGCGAGTGACGGTGAGTGCCCCGCCGGCAGCCTTGGCGGCTTCCTTCACCAGATCACCCACCGGCTTGGAGTCGTCTTTCACAAACGGCTGACCCAGCAGGGTCCGCTCGGAGACGAACTTCTTGATCTTTCCGTCGACGATCTTGCCCCGGATGTTCTCGGGCTTGCCCTCGGCGGCGACCTGCTCTTCCGCGATTCGCCGCTCCCGGGCGATCACATCGGCCGGAATGTCGCTCTCGCTGACCCCGATCGGATCGGCCGAGGTCACGTGCAGGGCGATGTCGCGGGCCAGCGCGGTGACACCCTCACCCCGCACCCCGTGCAGCTCCACGATCGAGCCGCTCTGGGCGTTGTGGTGCAGGTAGTGGCCTACCGTCCCTTCTTCGACCTTGAAGTGGGCCACCCGCTTGAGGGCCATCGCCTCGCCGGTCTTGCCGGAGACTTCCTTGATGGCCCCGCCCACCGTGGTGCCCTGGAAGGGCTGGGTCTCGATGGCGCTGCCGGGGTGGACTCCGAGCGGCGCATGAGCCAGGGCGTGCTTGGCCAGCTCATGAGCCAGCTTCACGAAGTCCTGGTTCTTGGCGACAAAGTCGGTCTCGCTATTGAGCTCGACCATGGCGGCCTCTTTGCCGCTGTGGGACGACTCGATCACGATCAGACCCTGAGAGGCGCTGCGGTCGCCCCGCTTGTCGGCCTTGGCCATGCCTTTCTTGCGGAGGATCTCAACCGCCTTCTCCATGTCGCCCTCGGCTTCCTGGAGCGCGGCCTTGCAATCCATCATTCCCGCGCCGGTACGGGCCCGGAGGTCGGCAACCATCTTGGCCGTAATCGGGAGACTCATCTTTTCCTGGTCCTTACCTGTAAGCGGAACGGCGCCGCGCGCCGGTCCGGTATCATGGTGCGGCGTTCACCGCCGCATAACGAGCCGCCGTCCAGCCGGTAGGCCAGGACGGCGGCAGTGCTGCGCCTAACCCTCGGGGGAGATCAGGCGGCGTCGCCGTCGCCCGGAGCTTCAGTTGCGCCGGCGTCTCCACCCTCTTCATCATGCTTGAGGCGCGCCG
Organism: uncultured Gemmatimonadaceae bacterium; assembly: GCA_964578865.1. GTDB lineage: Bacteria > Gemmatimonadota > Gemmatimonadetes > Gemmatimonadales > GWC2-71-9 > JADJOM01. Next base: position 11,551 of record CAZOES010000070.1, read on the forward strand.
CGATCGCCTCAGGCTTAGGGCGCCGCTTGCGACGGGCCCGCTTCTTCCGCCGGTCGGCTTCGGGGTCCCCCTCGCTGCCGCCATCGGTGCTGTAGGTCTCGGATTCGGTGTCTTCCACCACTTCGCGCAGCGGACTCTGAGCCCGGGCCTCGCGGATCACCTCGGCCAGCGAAGCGGTGATCAGGGAGACCGACCGGATCGCGTCGTCATTGCCGGGGATCGGAACCGTGATCACATCCGGATCGGCGTTGGTATCCACGATGGCCACAACCGGGATGCCCAGCTTGTTGGCTTCCTGGACCGCGATCTTCTCCTTCTTCGCGTCGACCACAAAGAGCGCGCCGGGAAGCCGGCTCATGCTCTTGATGCCCTCGAGGTTCCGCAGGAGCTTTTCCTTCTCCCGCTCGAAGAGCAGCTTTTCCTTCTTGGTGTAATTCTCGAACTCGCCGTCGGCCGATCCCTGTTCCAGCTCCCGCAAGCGGCGAATCTGGCGCTTGATGGTCTGGAAGTTGGTCAGCATGCCGCCGAGCCACCGTTCGGTGACCCAGAAGGCGCCGGCGTTGGACGCCTCGGTCTGCACGGTGCCCTTGAGCTGCTTCTTGGTGCACACGAACAGAACACCCTCGCCCTTCAGCACCACGTTCTTCAACAGGTCCTGAGCAGTCAGGATCTGCTTGAGCGTCTTCTGGAGGTCAATGATGTAGATCCCCGAGCGTTCGGCGAAAATGAACCGGCGCATCTTGGGATTCCAACGGCGGGTCTGGTGACCGAAGTGTACACCAGCTTCGAGCAGGTCCTGCAACTGGGGCTGAGCCATCTGGGTAATGCCGTCCTTGTGTGCTGAGGGTTGGGTCGTCCGCCGCGTTCATCTCGGTTGCGAACCCCTTTCGGGGCACCCCGCTTCCGATCCCGCGACGTGCGTGGTTGACTACGAAATCGTTTCTCGGAGAGGTGGTGGGCCAAGGCATGCCTTGGCCCTGCCAATCTCAATCCAAGGTTATCTCTTGCTGAACTGGAACCGCTTCCGGGCGCCGGCGCGACCCGGCTTCTTCCGCTCCACCGCCCGGGGATCGCGGGTCAGCAGACCGGCGCCGCGGAGCTTGGTGCGATGCTGAGTGTCGGCGGTAACCAGAGCCCGGGCGATCGCCAGGCGAAGTGCGCCGGCCTGACCCGACTGCCCACCTCCCTCGACGTGGGCCCGGACGTCAAACGCGCCCAGGGTGTCGGTCGAGGAGAACGACTGCTGGATGTGCTGCACCAAAGACGGCCGGGGGAAGTAGTCACCCAGGGTGCGGCCGTTGATGTCCCACTTGCCGGTACCGGGAGTCAGGTACACCCGGGCCACGCTGGTCTTGCGGCGGCCCACGGCCTGCCAACGATATTCAGGAGTGCCGCTCATCTCACTTGGCCTTCGGAGTCACGGAATAAGGAACGGGCTGCTGGGCCGCATGAGGATGCTCCCCACCCGCGTAAACCTTCAGCTTGGTCCGCAGCTTCTGCTTCGACAGCGAGTTCTTGGGCAGCATGCCGAACACCGCGTGCTCGATCACCCGCTCCGGATGCTTTCCCTCAATAAGGGTCTTCACCGGGGTGTACCGCTCATGACCCATGTAACCGGTGTGACGGAAGTGCCGCTTCTGTTCCATCTTCCGGCCAGTCAGCTTGACCTTCTCGGCGTTGATGACAACCACGAAGTCACCACCGTCCATGTGGGGAGTGAAGGTCGGCTTGTGCTTCCCACGAATCAGCTGAGCTACGCGGCTGGCGAGACGTCCCAGCGGGACCTCAGCCGCATCCACGAGCAGCCAGCCATGAGTGATGTCACTCGGCTTGGCGGAAAAGGTGTTCATCGAACCCGGTGCTCCAGAGAAATTGCCGAAATAAGACAGACTCCAAAAGTAGCTCCTGCTAATAGCTTAGGTCAAGCCCGGGACCGCTTTAGGGGCCCTGGGCCGGCTCGAACTCTACCAGTACCTGGCCCTTCTCCACGGCCTGTCCGGGCACTGCCGAGACCGAGCGTATCTTCGCACCAGCACGAGCCTTTAGTTCGTTCTCCATCTTCATTGCCTCCAGTACAATCAGGCCCTGGCCGGGCTGAACCTGCTGGCCCGGATCGACCAACACCCGGACTACCAACCCGGGCATCGGGGCTTTGAGCTGGGCCGATCCGTCCTGCCGAGCCGCCCCGGCGGTGAGGCTCTGGATGTGCCGGGTCCGCTCGTCGACCACCTCCACGGGGTAGCGGGTTCCCCGGAACTGGGCCTCCCACTTTCCCGCCTCGGGCCGGCTCATCGCCAGGGTGAGCGACTGGTCCCCTAACAGAAGGTGCCGGAGGGGCGTGCCGGGAACCGGGGAGAGATGGGCTTCGACGGTCCGCCCGTTCACCCGGACCTCCTGGCCATCCACCTCGACCGGTATCTCCTGCCCCTCGATGGTGACGATGTACTTCACGGAGCCTCCAGGGCCACCACGGTTTCCACGTGGGCTGTCTGGGGAAACAGATCGAACGGCTGCACCGATACCACGCGATAGTTACCGCGCAGCCCTGCCTCACCTTTGGTACCGCACAAGAGCGACAGGTCTCGCGCCAGGGTGCCCGGGTCGCAGCTGATGTAGACCACCCGGCCCGGCCGTCGGGCAATGATCTCAGTGGTCACCCGCCGGTCCATGCCGGTTCGGGGCGGGTTGGTGACCACCGCCAGGGGATCCCGCATTCGACCGACCAGCACTTCCGCTTTCCCCGCGTGCCGGATTGTCGCGCCCGAATCGGAGCGCTGGGGGTTCTCCCCGATCTGATGGGCCTGACGCCAGCGCCGCTCGCCCAGCTCCACCGCCCGCCGATCCAGCTCGACGCTTTCTACGGTGGCACCACCAGCCAGCAGCGCTTCGGTGGTCTCGCCTGCCCCGGCATAGAGATCCCAGGTGTGGGCGCCGGAAACCTCGCCTAACTGAGTCACGGCGTGCTCCCGGATCCGGCGGGACAGACCAGGGTTAACCTGCTCGAAGACCGTGGCAGGAAAAACCTCCCGCTCACCCGACACAACTCGAGGAGCACCCGCTTGCGGCTGCCACCATACAATGGCGCCGCCCTTGAGCCTCTCACCCAGTTGTTTTCCGCCGCTCCAGGCCTGTTCGCCGGCCGACTTCACCACCAGGTGCCGTTGGCCCTCGGGGTCCTGCCGCAGCACCAGCTGTTCGACATCCTCGGGCAGCAGGAACAGATGCCGGCTCAACAGCGACCAGAGTTCCATCAACGGCTCAGCCGCGATATGGCAGTACTCGAGCGGAAAGACTCTGCCGGGTTGATCCACCGGATGAAACCCCGCGTGCCGCCGGCCAGGGGCGATCGCGAGGGTGACCCGGCTCCGATAGTTCCAGACCTCGGGGGCCGGAATCACCGGGGCAACCTCCACCCGGATTCCCCCGATGCGGGCCAGGGTCTCGGCCACAAACCCGCGCTTCACGTCGGGCTGGAGCGTCGCATCGAGCTGCTGCAACTGGCAACCGCCGCAGTCGTCCCGCAGGTAGTGCGGGCATCGTGGCTCGACTCGACCACCGCCTGGTTCTAACAAGCGGCCCACCCGGGCCCGGGCGAACCGGGCGTGCTCCCGCAGCTGGCTCAGCTCGACGAGATCGCCCGGCACGGTCCGCGGCACGAACACGGTTCGTCCGTCACTCAGCTTCCCGACCCCATCTCCGCCGGAGGCGAGCCGCTCGATGCGGACCGGGGGTTCTTCGTTCCTCGTTCCTGGCTCCTCGGACTTGGTATTGCTCTTCACCGCAGCCCTTCAACCCGACCGGCACGCTTCCATGCCGAGACCGGCGCCGTCGAATCGGCGGTGACGGGCTTCCGAGACTGACGCGCTTCGTCTTCCGCCAGTGCCGCCGCCACGGCGATCGCGGTGAGCCGGGCGTCGTCTTTCGGCGGCTCCATCAAGTCGGGACGACGGTCGAGGAACTGGCTGTCGATTTCCGATTTGCGGAAGGCTTCGTCGGCCAGCAGGCGGAGATGAAAGGCCTGGTTGGTGGCGACGCCGGTCAGCACCAGCTCGTGCAGGGCCCGCTGCATCCGGCCGATCGCTTCGTTTCGATCGACGCCCCAGCAGATGATCTTGCCCAACAGCGAGTCGTAGAAGAGGGTGACATCGTTGCCGGCCTCGAAGCCACCATCCCAGCGGACCCCGGGACCAGCCGGGACCCGCAGATACTCGATCCGTCCGGTGGCCGGCAGGAATCCGTTGCCGGCGTCCTCGCTGGTCAGCCGGCACTCGATAGCCCAGCCACGGGGGGACAGGGTCCGGGCCGGCAGACTCATCTCCTTGCCCTGGGCAATCCGTAATTGCTCTCGCACCAGGTCTACGCCGTAGACCATCTCGGTCACCGGGTGCTCCACCTGGATCCGGGTGTTCATCTCCAGGAAGTAGAACGAGCCGTCGGCGGCCAGGAGGAATTCACAGGTTCCAGCGCTGCGATAGCCGACTGCCCTGGCCGCTGCAACGGCCGCGTCGCCCATTCGCTGACGCAGCTCCGGCTTCACCGCAACCGATGGAGCTTCCTCCACCAGCTTCTGGTGCCGCCGCTGAATGGAGCACTCCCGCTCGCCCAGATGCACGGTGCGCTTGTGATCGGCCAGGACCTGGATTTCCACGTGCCGCGGGCGTTCGATGTACTTCTCGAGGTAGACGCTGGGATCGCCGAACGCTTTCTGAGCTTCGGAGGCCGCGGCGGTAAGCGCGCTGTACAAGTCGCTGGCCTGGCGGACCACGCGCATTCCCTTCCCGCCTCCACCCGCCGCCGCCTTCACCAGGATGGGATACCCGATCTCCTCCGCGGCTGGAGCGGCGGCCTTGGGATCGGTGATCGGCAGAGTCAGACCGGGCACGATGGGCACTTTGGCCGCCGCCATGCGGCGCCGGGCCTCGGTCTTGTCGCCCATGGCAGTGATGGCATCGGCCGGCGGACCGATGAAAACCAACCCGGCGTCAGTGACCGCTTTGGCGAAGTGAGCCCGCTCGGCCAGAAAGCCGTAACCCGGGTGCACTGCGGTTGCCCCGGAGATGCGGGCCGCCTCGAGAAGCTTGTCGACCCGGAGATAACTCTCGGAGGGAGCGGGGGGACCAAGTGGGATGGCGTAGTCGGCCGCGCGGACGTGGGGAGAAAGCCGATCGGCCTCGGAGTACACCGCCACCGCCTCGAGACCCTCTTCGTGGCAGGCGCGAATGATCCGGAGCGCGATTTCTCCCCGATTGGCGATCAATACCCGCATCATCTGTTCTGGGAGTACGACGGAATCAACGACCGCAGACGTTCCGGTCGCGCACGCCGAGGGGCGAGAGGAGCGAGGCGCACAGCACCCGGTTGGTCCGGGCTGCCTCGAGGTAGAGATCGGCGACCTCGCGAACCAGCCCCTCGGGCCGAGAACGCCAGGCGGTAGTCAGCTCGATAATGCTGAGCGGAGCGGGGTCCAGCTGGCCGATGGGACCGGCCACCCGCACCAGCCGAAGCGGCGTCAGCGCAGCACGGGGAGCCACAGTGCTGTCGACTGCCGGAGTGAGACAGATGGGACGGCGAGCGGCGGCCCGCGTCAGGGCCTCGGCTACCGGCAGCACCGCTTCGATCTGCAGGGCTTCGGCCATGTGTACCCGGTACAACGAATCGGCGCCGTAGAGGGCCGGAAGGAACAGAATCAGGTCGGCTCGATCGTGGCCTCGGAGTACGATGCTCCAGACCCCGGTGGCTTCGAGATCGGATCCAGTCACCATCACACCGCCGATGGGACAGGAGAGCACCAGATTGCGGCCCGCCTCGATCACGTAGGACGGCGCCTCGATGTTGCGAGCCGCCGTGGCCGACGCCAGACTGGCCGACCAGCCACCCTGTTCCATCGCCAGTGAGGAGCGGTCGACTTCGACTACCGCGCGGAGCAGTCGGCCGGAGTCGGTGGGGAGGCGGAGCGATTCGTCGAGGGCGGTTGCTGCGAGATCGAGGAAGAGAGAACCAGTGGGGTCGCCGGCGTGGCCTTCAGTGTGCCAGGCCCGGCTGTCGAGCAGATAGAATCGGCCGAGCTCGAGCCAGGCAGCGCCGTCGTCGGGCGCAGTGGCGAGATATCGGCCGAGCATCTCGGTGGCTTCGACCCGACCACCCTGACGGGCCATCGCCGCCGCGCGAGGCGCAACGGAGGGATCTACCGCTGCCTGGGCCAGCACCGCGCTCGGCAACAGCAATGCCCCTACGAGGGCGCAAATGTCCGGGGGACGAATCTGGAACATCATGGTCTAAGCTACGGGCTGGTACGGGCTTCCGCTAGGGTTCGGGTCAGAGCGGGATATTCCCATGCTTCTTCGCCGGGTTCCGGTCCCGCTTGGTCGCCAGGGTTGCCAGCGCGTCGATCAGCCGGGGCCGGGTGTCGCGCGGGTCGATCACGTCGTCGAGATAGCCTCGGGCCGCGGCCTGATAGGGGTTGGCGAAGGTCTCGGTGTACTCGTTGATACGCCGGGTGGTCTCAGCCTCTCGATCGCCGGCCTGTTCGATCTCTTTCTTGAACAGGATCTCCACCGCGCCCTTGGGCCCCATCACCGCGATCTCGGCGGTGGGCCAGGCCAGATTCACATCGCCCCGGATGTGCTTTGAGCTCATCACGTCGTAAGCGCCGCCGTAGGCTTTGCGAGTGATGACAGTGAGCTTCGGTACGGTGGCCTCACAGTAGGCATAGAGCAGCTTGGCTCCGTGCTTGATGATTCCGCCGTGCTCCTGAGTCACCCCCGGCAGAAATCCGGGAACATCTACAAAGGTGACGACCGGCAGATTGAAGCAATCACAGAACCGGATGAAGCGGGCCGCCTTGAGCGAAGCGTTGATGTCGAGCACCCCGGCCAGCACCGCCGGCTGATTGGCGATGATCCCGACGGGCCGGCCGCCCAGACGGGCAAACCCGGTGATGATATTCTGGGCATAGTCGGGCTGAACTTCGAGAAACGATTCCCGGTCGACGATCAGCCGCACCACATCGTGCATGTCGTAGGGCTTGGTGGCGCTGTCGGGAATGAGATCGAGTAACCGCTCTTCCCGCCGATCGGCCGGATCATCGCCGGTGAGAACCGGAGGATCGTCGAGATTGTTAGCGGGCAGGTAGCTCATCAGCGCGCGTACCGCTGAGAGGGAAGCCGGCTCGGAGTCGTGCACGAAGTGCGAGACCCCGCTGACACCGGAGTGGGTGTCCGCCCCGCCCAGCTGGTCGAAGCTGACTTCTTCGTGAGTGACGGTCTTTACCACATTCGGACCGGTCACGAACATGTAGCTGACGCCCCGGACCATGAAAATGAAATCGGTGATGGCCGGGCTGTAGACCGCCCCACCGGCACAGGGACCCAGTATGACCGAGATCTGGGGAATCACCCCGCTGGCGAGAGTGTTCCGCAGGAAGATGTCGGCGTAGCCGCCCAGGGAAGCCACACCCTCCTGGATCCGGGCCCCGCCGGAATCGTTGAGACCGATGACCGGCGCCCCGTTCTTGAGCGCCAGATCCATCACCTTACAAATCTTTTCGGCGAAGGTCTCCGAGAGTGAACCTCCGAAGACGGTGAAGTCCTGGGAGAAGACGTACACCAGCCGCCCGTCGATCCGGCCATACCCGGTGACGACTCCGTCCCCCAGGTAGATCTGCTGTTCAAGACCGAAATCGTGGCTCCGGTGGGTGACGAAACGGTCCAGCTCGACAAAGCTCCCCGGATCGAGCAGCAGATCGAGCCGCTCCCGAGCCGAGAGCTTTCCTTTCTTGTGTTGCTGGGCCAGACGCTCGGCACCACCACCCTGCTCGGCCTGGGCCTGGCGGTGATGGAGCTGGTCGAGGAGTTCGCGGGGGGTCGGCATGGCGCGAAAAGCTAAAGCCGTCAGTCCCGATTGGCGACTGACGGCTGTTGGCTGACGGCTGAGAGCTTAGCTGTTTCTGCCGAGCCGCGGCGGGGGCGGCGGCGGCGGGCCGGCGGCCGGCACCAGGTTGGTCTTACTCCAGGTCACGCCCGGCTGGTTCTTGAGACGGATCCTTGGAGCAGCAGCAGCCACATACCAGAAGGTCATGTCGGCGGTCTTATCGCCTTCCTCATAACGCACGGTATAGAGCACCGAATCCGCCACCTGCTTTACCCGGACTTCCTGCACCCGGTGCCAGGTATAGTCGGTCGGCTTTGTGCCGGTCCGGAAGACCACCGCGCTATCAGTCATCTCGAAACGACGGCCCTGGTACTTGCCTTTGCCTGCTTCCCATACTCCGACCACCGGAGTGAGCGAAGCACGGTCCGCCGTGGTCATCGAGCGGATTACCGGTAGCACCACCAGCATCGTGACGGCCACAGCACCGCCGCCGTACAGCACCAGCTTGCCCATCCATCCGGGGATACCCGGCAGGGTCACACTCAGGCCTTCCGACCTGGCCTTTTCCTTCTCTTTGCGCCGAGCCTTGGTGGGCAGACGCATCACGCTGTTGAGCGAGCCGAAGAACTCCTTCAGGCTCCAGGGGTTGTGCAAATCACCGTCGGCGACCGAACGGTGCCGTTCGGGTTCTCCACCGTCCTGGGGAGCGGGCCCGGTACGGAAGGCGGCGAGGGGATCGTTAGCCATGAATAGTCTCCTGCCGGTTAATAGCGGTTGCCGGCGCCGATGAAGCCGCCGTCGTTGGCTCGTACTACATCGTCGAGACTGACACTGGCATTGAGGGGACTAGCGGTCGCGCCATCCTTGCCGTAGCTGTAGAGATCGTAGGTGGTGTTGATCGGGATCCCGAAAGCATCCACCCGGGGAGAACCACCCATCGCGAACTTCACGTAGACGTAGGGATTGCCCCATGGATCGATGATGTTCTGGTTCACCGAGGCGAGGCTGTTGGGCAAGGAGTCGCGGGTGTCCAGTGTGGTCTGAATCGCCTGAATGTCGCCGATGGCCCGGGCCACCTTGGCCGCTTCCGCGAGGGCGTGGTACTTGGGCACCGCAATGCTGGCGAGCGAGCCGACGATGGCCATGGTGGCCAGCAGCTCGATGATTGTCATACCAGCACGGTTGGCCCATGGGGCCGCGCTGCCAGTTGCCGTTTCCTGCGTCCGATCCATCGGTAACTCCCCAAACAAGGTTCGTGGCCTCATTGAGCAAGTCCCGTGCGCTTCCGTAACGACCATGAATTACAACGACTTAGGTGACTATCGGCGGGAAATTCCGGAAGTTTAGGCCGTGCAGGCTGCAGGAGTTGGGCGGAAGGGCGGAAGAGGCGGCAAGGGGGGACCATCAATCCACAGGCCGGCGGCCGCCGTAGCCAGCTCCAGAGAGCGGTTGGTTCAACTCAATCTGGAGACCACTTTGCGCACGTTCACTTTCGTCGGGATCGCCCTGACACTCGGCACCGGTTCACTGGCGGCTCAGCACGAGGCCCGGCATTCAGACAGCACTGAGTACGAGGCAATGGATCATCCCCACCAGGTGGCCTTCGGGTCGGGACCCCGGACCGGCTGGACCATCGGGGCGCCCCATCTCGACCTCAACGGCGGTCTCTTCTTTGTCGACCGGGATCCGGAGAGCACCAAGGAAGGATTTGTGCGGCTGCACGCTCAAGCAGCGCTCGGCATCCCTGCGCTGGAGATCGCCAGCGACCTGACGTTCATCCCCAAGTTCGGGGCCACGCCAACCTGGACCGCTGTGGGCCAGATCGCTCCCCTCAAGCCGACCTCGATCATCTACCTGAGCGGTGGCGCCGGGGTGATCACCGGTCACAGCACCACAGGCGACAAGCTGAAGGGATGGTTCCAGGCGGTACTGGCGATTCGTACTCCGATTCACGAAGTCGCGCCCTTCGTGCAGGTCGGCCGGGCGACGGGAAGCGGACAGAAAGCGGAATTTCTCTTTGGGGTGGCCCACCCGCTGGCGCCGTACCGGTTTCACTTGCCCTGAGCGGCAGGCGGCGAGGCGGCCAGGCGGCCAGGCGGCAAGAAAAACATGAACGGGAGAACCCGCTGAGGACTCTCCCGTTCGTCGTTCTACTACCCGCCAAGCCGCCTACCCGCCTAGCCGCTATTCGTCGGCCGGGCTCTCATCAATCACCGGGCGGACCGGTGGGATGATCGGCTCGTCGGGGTAACCCACCACAGCGAGAACGATGCGGTGATGAATCGGGTCGACCTCGAGAACCTTCAGGTCCACCGCCTGGCCTTCCTTCACGGCGTCACCCGGGTTCTCCAGGTTGGCCACGCCGAGCTGGGACATCGGCACGAAGCCTTCGATGTCGTTGCCCAGATCGACCACCACGCCCTTGTCCATCAGGCGGGCCACCCGGCCACGCATTTCGGTGCCGATCGGGAAGGTCTCACCGATCCGGAGCCAGGGATCCTCTTCGGCCTGCTTGAGCCCGAGGGAAATCCGCTTGTTGTCTCCGTCGATGTTGAGGATGACCACGTTGACGCCGTCGCCCTTCTTCACCACTTCGGAGGGATGCTGCACCCGCTTGGTCCACGACATGTCGGAGATGTGGATCAGGCCGTCGATACCCGGCTCGATTTCCACGAAGGCGCCGAAGCTGGTCAGGTTGCGGACCTTGCCGCTGATCCGGGTACCAACCGGGTACTTGAGCGGCAGCACGGTCCAGGGATCCTGTTCGGTCTGCTTCATGCCGAGCGAGATCTTCTCTTCGCTCTCGTCGACCTTGAGGACCACCGCCTCTATAGTCTCGCCGATAGAAACGATCTTCGACGGATGACGCACGTTCCGGGTCCAGCTCATCTCCGAGACGTGGACCAGGCCTTCGATGCCCGGCTCCAGCTCCACGAAGGCGCCGTAGTCCGTGATGTTGGTGACGCGACCCTTGACCTTGGCACCGGCCGGGTACTTGGCCGCCGCCCCCTCCCAGGGGTCGCTCATCAGCTGCTTCATGCCCAGCGAGATGCGCTGCGTCTCGGGGTTGAAGCGCACGACCTGCACCTTGACGTGCTGGCCGATGGTGAGCGCCTCGCTCGGATGGTTGATGCGCTTCCAGGCGATGTCGGTGACGTGCAGCAGGCCGTCGACGCCGCCCAGGTCCACGAACGCGCCGTAGTCGGTGATGTACTTGACCACGCC
>CAZOES010000071.1:0-22505 GCA_964578865.1 uncultured Gemmatimonadaceae bacterium
GCGGATCAGGAAGGCCGGGCTGGTGACGTCCCAGGCGGTGTAGCCGCGGGCCTCGAAGGTCGCCCGGAGACCACCGGACGGGAAACTGGAGGCATCCGGCTCGCCCTGGACCAGGTCGCCACCGGAAAAATTGAAGATCACCCCGCCATCGCTGTCGGGGGACATGAGGCTGTCGTGCTTCTCGGCGGTCGACCCGGTGAGGGGCTGGAACCAGTGGGTGTAATGGGTGGCGCCGCTTTCCATCGCCCAGTCCTTCATGGCGGAAGCCACCACATCCGCCACCGAGTGATCGAGCGGTTCACCCTTGTCGATGGTCCGCAGAAGGCGCTTGTAGATGTCCTTGGGCAGCCGCTGCCGCATCACGGCACGGGAGAAAACATCGCGACTATACACCGATTCTACCGGCTCGAGTTGGCCGTTGGTCGCTGCTTGGGTGGTCACCGGGAAGTGCCCTCTTGGTATGGGGTGGCGCGCGGCGGGGCGCGGACTGGCGGGGGAGAAAATAGCGAAACCGGTGCCGACGTGGTATCGGCCCTTTCCTCTATATGGCGATAGGCGGGGGTGGGGCCGGAAGGCGGGCTGGGAGGGGCAGGATTTACGCTTTACTGGCAAGCCGGTAACGTCGGCCTAACTCCTTTTGCCGTCATATCATGCGTCATGAGACTCGAACACCGAAATCCCCAGGCTGGCCGGCCCTACGTCCGCTCGGATAAGTACCACCTGGTCAGCCAGGCGGTGCTACACCTGTTGCCTGAAAGCGGCGCCGGGCTCACCGCCGAACAACTGGTGGCGGGACTGGGTGGCCTGCTCCCCCTGGAGTTGTTCCCCAACGATGCCAGCATCCGCTGGTTCATGACGGCGGTTAGGATCGACCTGGAGGCCCGGGGACAGATCCAGCGGGTGGGCCCCCGCAAGCCGGCCCGCTACCTCGCACGCCGGTCCGCCTCCCAGGCCGAACCCAACGCGAGCCGCGCCATCCTCATACCAGACTGGGCCACCCCAGACCGGCCCGCTTACCCGCGTACCCGCGCGATCTAGCCTCAGAACTCGAGGAAAAAACTGTCGTCCCGACCGAAGCGAGGGATCTCAAACCACCCGATTTGAGGTCCCTCGCTTCGTTCGGGACGACATCCGCCCGACAACTTACTGGGTATCTCTAGCGCGAAATATCCAACCGAACCCAGACCGGGTCGGCCGCGCTGAAGTTGGCCACTGCCAGGTAGAACGTCCCAGCACCCAGGGTGAGGTTGCATTCCTCGGGCTGGTTGCCCGCATTGGCGCCATGCGCGTCGCAGAATCCGGGAGCCACCGTCAGCACCCCGGCGGAGTTCAGCACGTAGATCCCCAGGTCCGAGGCGCCTTCCCAGGTTGAGAGAACATGGAAGACACCGCCCGCGGCCAGCACCACCTTGTAAACCCGGCAAGTGCCGCCGATATCGTCTTCACAAGAGGCCACGGCGTCTGACATCTCCCCCAGATCCACCAGAATCACGGTATCGGCCGCAGTAGCCGGGAGGCCGACTGTCGGGGCGGTGGCTACCGACCCGGTACCGGTCTTTCCAGTGGGACTGGCGATGGACGCCAGGCTGGGCAGGGACAGCGACAGAGTCGTGGCGTAATCCAGAGCAACCCCGTTCACCGTCACCGGTCCGTTGGTGCCGCCTGGCAGGGGGACTACCCGCAGGGTCGTAGCGGTCTGATCGATGGTGATTGCGTGGGTCCCGCCGATATCCGCCGAGGCGCCATCCCGCAGCTGGAACGGGGCAGCCAGTGTCAGCGTGACCGTATCGCCGGCCGCCGGCGTAGCGCTGGAGAGTGCCGCATTGACGCTGTCGGGAACCAGTCGCACCGGAACGGTGATCTCGTGGCCGCCGGCCCGCACGGTGAACGAGCCGGATCCGCTTGGAGCCACCGGACTCACCGAGTAGCGCAGCCGGGTGGGCTTGTCGGGAAAGACCAGATCCCCGGCGTTGTTGACGATCCGGCCGAAGGTGGTATCCACCACCACATCGACGATGGGCGAGACCGTTCCGAGACTGAAGGTGGTACCCTCCCGGTTGCCCTGTTCGTCGACCGCCTCGATCAGGACGTTGGTGGGCAATCCCCCGGAGAGAAAGATCGCACTCGGGGTGGCGATCAGATGATCGACCCCGTTGCGAAGGTCGCCGGTCGGATCGCCCTTGCACGCCACCACCGCCAGCACTAACGCAATGCTCCTACGAGTCACACGCTTCATGAGTCACGTCCTCCTGGGGATTGGAAGGAGGGCGTCCGGCCGGCCCGCGAATCTCAGTTGACGGCGCTGCTGCCTGAGCGAGCCCCTGCGAACAGGTCGACGCCCAGCCAGCGACTGATGTCCTGCAGCGCGTCTGCGCCGAGAATTTCGCGAAAACCGGGTACGCCGGTCTCCTTCAGGTCATTGCTCGCGATGAGCCTGTAATTGCCGACCCCGGTGCGATCGGCGAAGATGTAGTACCGGTCCTTGCCCCGCTGATTGCGCCACACCAGGTAGGGCGGCGCCGTCCCGCTGGAGACCCGCCGGTCGAGCTGCTCGGTGGGATCACCGTTGACGATCGCAATACGGCCCCGATCGGTTCGCCATCCCGGAGTCTTGGTCCGGCCCCCTTCGGTGAATCGCTTGTTAGCGTCCTCGATCCGGGCGTAGAACATTTCCCGGGCTTCGTTGCGAGCGGTCTGGGGCGTCAGATCGCGCGCACTCCAGAAGCGGGTCAGGAACTGCCGCTTGGCGGCCAGACTCAACCCGCTCTTCCAGACACTGAGGCTGTCGGTACTGGTGATGTAGATCAGCGGTGCTTCGGCTTCATTGAGCTGATCCTCATTCATCAGGCCGAAGTATCCCGCGTCGGTTTCCCGCAGCGCCGCCAGCCTGCTGCGCTCGGCGTCCATGGTGGCGCCGAAATCGGCCATGGTGAAATCGTCCGAACGTTCCTCCACCCGGCTTCCCTGATTCAGCCGCACCTGCATCCGGTAGTGACCGGCCGGGAGGCCCGCCAGCTCAATCTGCCCATGCAGCACTGCCCCGGCCTGGGTCACCGCCACCCGCCGCGCCGCCGTCGCGATCACCACCTTGCCGCTGTCGTCCAGCACCTGACCGGTCATGGTGATCGTGGTGTCCCGATCGGGATACACTTCCACCAGATAGAACAGCCGCGAGCGCACCGGAGTGAGCTGCAGGTGAGTGGCCGGGGTGAGAATCACATTGCTCCAGCGCCGCTCACCCGGACCCAGGATGGAGTCCTTGGCGTCGGCCAGCCGCATCCCGGGAGACAGCACCACATCGGATGCGGCGGGAGAACCGCGGTATGCGCTGATCGCCACCTTGCGGGTGGTGACTTTGCCGTCGGCATCCCGAACCGTGACCTGGAGATCGTACCGCCCGCCGGCCAGCTTGAACTCCACCGTCTCGAGCACACTGGCATCACTGCCCCTGGTGCTCGCGGTGGCGGCGACATTCCAGCTCGAGTGATGCAGCTCCAGTCCGGCGCTGTCCCGTACCGCGACCGCCACTTCACCGCTGAGCTTGCTCCCATCCCCGCTGCGGGTCAGCAGCGGGTAGGGAATCTCGATCAGACCGGTGACCAGCGTCTCACCACCTTCGGCTCGATAGAACCGAAAGGCCCGCACTTCCAGCTGGCCATCCAGCTGGTTGCCTGCCGAGACCGGCGCGAGAGGCACCACGCCGATCAGTCCGAGCACTCGAAGCCACTGTTTCATGGCGAATTCATCCTTGGTGAGGGCCTGCGCAACCGTGCGAATGCAGAGGGGACGGGAGAGCAGTCCGCGAAAGCACAGGCCTCACTCTGGGCCGTTCGCCGTTAACCATTAGCCGTTCGCGCACAGCGAGCGAGGGGGGCTAACGGCTAACGGCTGAGGGCTAACGGCCGTCGTTCATCACCATCCAAGCCCGAAGCTGATAAAGTGAGTCGGCCCCAGAATACCCATGTACTTGTAGGCGTAATCGAAGCTCAGGTTGAAATTGCCCGAGCCGTAGCTGATCCCGCCGCCGGCCGCCAACCCCTGCAGATTCTCTTCATCCGACAACGCGGTGGCCTGATTCTCGGCCTGGAAATTGTTGGCCGCGTAATAGCTGTAGCTGCCCCGTACCGCGGCGCTGAACGGCGAGCCGCCCAGGTTCCGGCTGGCCCACTCCATGCCGCCGGAGAATCCCGCCTTGCTGTTGTTCGGCTGATTGAAGTCCGAGATCAGCGTCAGCCGGTTGCTTGCCGCGGCCAGCAGATCGTACGCCAACCCCACCCGGAACGTGGTGGGCAGCGGGAAGGCCTTGGTCCGGAACCGGGAAGGCTGAGGAATGCTGGGGACCGGATCCTCGCCCGGCAGGGGATTGCGGGGGCCGCCGTTGTTCAAGGCGTTTCCGGTGTACCCCATGTTGGTGCCGAGGTTGGCCAGCACGAATGAAAACTTCACCGGGTGGCCGTTGAGCGCGGCGTGGAAGTTGGTGCCGAAATCCACCGCGAAGGCTTTCCCGCTGGCATCACCCAGATTGTCGCTGATCAGTTTGGCGGTGACACCGGCGGAGAACCGGTCGGAGAAGTTCTGGGCATAGCTCAAGCCCACGAACGTCTCGCTCACGTCGTAGGTCGCACCGGACCCTTCCGGCTGGGCCACGGTGTACACCGGCTGATCCTTGAACCCGAAGGTGCCTAACTGGGCCCCGAAGGTCTTGGATCCACCGTCGAACGGAAACGCCACTCCACCCCAGCTGTACCTGGTATCGGCGATGTAGTCATAGGTGCCGACCAGGATCCCCGGACGGCTCATCAGCGCGATACCGGCGGGGTTGTAATAGAGCGCGCTCACATCGTTGGCGATCGCCGAGAAGGCGCCGCCCAGCGCAGTGCCTCGGGCCCCGGCGCCGAGCAGCAGAAACTCGGCGCTGGTGGTGCCATAGGCGGTGTTGTCCTGCTGAGTGCCCGCCTGGGCCATCAGCGGACCGGCAACTCCTCCGGCCAGGCCGGCGAGGAGGAGAGCGCGGGAAATCAAAGCGTCTCGCATGTCGGGTTATCTCCTGGATGAAGCGGCGCGGGGCATGGCGCCCCGCGCCTCTCCTGACTATTGGGCAAAGTTGACGATGGTCATCCGGCCCACCCGGCGCGCCGAACCGCCCGCGCTGTTGGACTCGATGTGATAGAAGTACACCCCGCTGGCGACCACCTGATTGTTCCGGTTACGCACGTTCCAGGTGCACTCGCCACCATAGGCATTCACCGCCGTCACTCCACCGGACGGGTTGTCGACACCGTTCACGCAACTCGGTCCGGGATTCTCCAGGATGTTCACCAGCACACCGCTGGCGCTGTAGATCCGGATGATCGCCTTGTCCGGCAGGTTCACGAACTTGATGATCTTGAGATCGGTGGTCTGCTCGTACTCGTTCGTCACGTAGTACGGATCGGGCACCGTATGAACCTGCCGCAGGTCCCGCGCGGTGGGCTTGCGGGAAATGTTGGTCACGTCGTACGAGACCTTGACCGTGGCCCCCACCGCGGTGAACGGCCGGAGCGCCTGGGCAAAGCTGTAGGGCAATCCGGTGGGGCCGCCGCCCGGGCCATTCCCACCGGTGATCATTCCGGCGTAGGTCCTCAGGGTCCACACCGTGCCGGCCGCCGGCGGCGAACCGCTGCTCAGCTCGAACAGGGTGATAGTGCCCGGCAGATAGAGACCGAAACCGGGGTGCGGCGCGATGGCGGCTGCCGCGGCGTTGGCCCGGGTGTCCTTGAAGAAGGCCACCGATCCGGGCACCACGATGGTGTCGGGGGTGAACGGCTGGCCCGGCGCGTACGGCGTTGCACCGGTGACCGCGCAGGGGAAGCCGTCGGCGTTGGCGGTCTGCGGGTTGGCGTGAATCGACCGGTACGGTTCGAAGCACGGGATATCCGCTGCGGTAAGGACCGTCGGCCGTCCATCGGCCGAGGACGACGCTACGTTAGTCCGGCTGGTATTGATCACGCCCCAGTTCGCGCCCAGCGGACGCACCCCGGTGACCGCACCGGCCCCGTTCCGGATGAAGGCATCCGGGATGGGAACGTTGTGGGTGATATCGATGACTGAGTCGATTCGCCCGTTGGCGCCCCAGTAGACATTCATGTCCGCGGCCCGGAAGTAGGGCGCCAGACTGGACTCCATGTTGCGCCAGCGGCGGATCAACTGGCTGTAGCTCTGGGGTACGAAGATCGTGGAGACCCCGGTGAGCGAGCCGCCGTTGTTGAAGTTGATCGCCACACACACCGGCCCGTTGCCGCCGTCGTTCTTGCAGTTGCCGCCGTTAGGATCGGCAAAGGTCTCGGCCGTGAGCCGATCCGAAGGACGGGGACTCGAAGTCGGAGCGGTCGGACCGTCCCGCCAGCGGGGACCGTTATACATGCAGTCGTTGTTGCCGGCCGGGATCGGTCCGCCGCCCTTGATCCGGCAGCCCAGACTCTGGGCCCCGGCCAGGAACGCCGTCGCGAAGCTGTCCGCCGCAGTACCCCGCAGCTGGAAGGAACCGTCACCGCCGTAACCCGCCGCCAGCTGGTCGTTGACCGGACTGGCGTTGAAGAACCCTTCCCCACCCGCGATACCGTTGCCGGCATTGGCATCCAGGGTCACCGGTACTTGCAGCTGAGTGACCTGATTGCCGTTACGGACGGTCAGGAAGTAGGTGGTGGGACTGCCGGCCGCGACACCGCCGCAGCACACGCTCTCATCGGCTTCGCCGGTGGCCGAGATGCTGTCCAGGGTGACCTCAAAGCCGCCGGTTCCGGTGAGCACCTGCCGGCTCAGTTCGCCGACAAACGCAGCCACCAGGCCGTTGGCCGGACGCTGCGGGCCGCTGAACACACCGGTGGTCGCATTGATGGTGGGATCGGCGGTGATCAGGGTATCCATCGCCACCCCACGGCCAATCACGTGGGCCACCACATTGGCGGTATTCAGATAGTTGCTGGCCGGACGAACTGGAGTGACCAGCTTGGTGCTGCGGGGGGACTCGAGGCTGGAAGGACCCGACTCGAGGGCATTCACGTCGAACGCCGTCACCGTATAGAAGTAACGGAAGTTGTTGCGCGGGGTCCGATCGATGAATACGAACGGCACCCCGGTGTTGCCCAGCGCCGGGCAGGATGAACGGGGACCGCAGCTGCCGGCCCGGTCCCGACCGGTCACCGCAGTATCGGTCACCGTGCTGAGCGACCGTCCGGTGCCCAGAATCACCCGCTCGGGTCCGGCCTTCACCTGAATGATGTTCCCGACCAGGTCGAAACTGACGTGGTTGGTCAGGGTGACACCGTTCTTGAGATTGGGCGCCAATCCCGGGCAGGTCGTGGTCAGCCCCAGTTCCGGCGCGCAATCGGGACTGGCGTTCACCGTCCCGGTGTAGTCGTCGATCACGGTGCCGGAGTAATCGTACTGGGCCAGCAGGACCATCTCGTTCGGCGCGTCGACCCGGGAGCGATAGATCCGGTAGCCTTCGACGTCGAACTGACGATAGTTCGGGTTGTAGAGAATGTTGTTGGAGACCGTGCCGCCGGCATCAGTCAGCGTCGCCTGGTTGGCCAGCGCGTAGTAGGGATCCCCGGTGGCCTCGCTGGGCGAAGGCTTCCAGATCACGGTGACCTGGTTGTCGCCCGGGATGAGGAAGAACTCGGGTTTTTCCGGCGCGAACGGCAGCAGGAAGTTCCCGTTGAAGACGCCCTGGGCCACTTTGGCCTTGCCCAGCAGCGAACCATCCACCGTGCGGAACTCTTCCTGCTGCACGATGCCGTCGCCATTGTCCTGATAGCCCCGATAGCCGGCAATGCTGTCCACCAGATTGGCACCCTGGGCCAGCAGCGTCGGGTTGGTCAACCGGAGCGGATCGCCCGGCTTCACATCGCAGGTGGCGCCGCAGCCGGCGGTCTGCACCGGGGCAGCGAAGATGTACGCCACCACGATCGAACCACCTTCTCCCGGGGCCAGCCGGAGCGGGCTGGACGACTGGAAGAACCGCATATCCTGCGGGCTGGTGTTGTTGACGAAGCAGACGTGGGTCTGGGCCGGGTTCCCGGTATTGCAGGGATCGTCACCCAGGTTCACCGAGAGAGTGCCCGAGAGATAACGGTACAGCTGGGTCACATCGCGGGGATCGTTCACCGCGCCGGCGAAGGGACGCCCGTTGACCGTGTTGCTGAACAGCTGAATCTCGCCTCGCCCGGTGGGGCTGGAGAGATACTTCACTCCCACGAAGCCCGAGCCGGCGAAGAAGGGACTGGAGAAGATCGAGGGATCGAAGGTCCAGCCCTGGGCTCCGGCGAAGCTGCGGTCGTACACGTAGCCCAGCGCGAAGGGCAGGTTCACCGAAGAGTAGTTAGCCCCGGCCTGAGACACGTCCATATCCGCGGCGAAAGCCGCGAACAACGGGTCGATGGTGTAGCCGCCAGCCGGGAGTACATCGCCCGCCGCAGCTGCCCCGGCATGGAAATCCAGGGCCTTCTGATAGAGAATGTCCGCCAACGGGGCCCGGATGCCGTTGTAGTCGGCCCGGTTGGTGGAAGTGACGTTGTAGAAGGTGTAGATGAAGTAGAGGATATCCTCATTGCCGCTGGGGAAATTCCAGCCCATCCCGCGGGTTTCCACCGCGATACCGAGCGGGTGTCTCCGGCCCACCCTCACGTTGCTGTTGCCTTCCCAGCTGAGGAACCAGACGTCGCCTTGAGAAGCCGAGCGACGGCAGTAGGGCACGCCCGATCCACCCCCGTCAGGGCCGGTGGTCGAGTCGGATTGCAGCAAGGGGTGGAACAGGTTGGCTTCCGCGTCTCCCCGTGGCACGCAGCCGGCCGCCGGCCAGGAGGCCAGGTCGGACGGGTTGGCAGCGTTGTAGATCGGACGGACTTCTTCCCCGTGCACCGTGGTGCCCTTGGGGTCGAACAGGAATCCGCCGGCGGTGTCGTTGGCCCACGGTCCACCATCGGCACCTACGATGCCGGCCAGCTGCAGGCCGGAATTGAAGACGTACTGGTCGGCCGAACCCTTGGGCCAGAAACCACCACCCGAGACGGCCGAGCCGGTGGAGTCGGTACAGATGGTGCCGTTGGACGCCAGTCCGCAGGAGACCCGGTTAATTGTCAGCGCGCCGGTTGCCCGGGCGAACAGCCGGAAGCCCCGCTTCTTGGCACCGGCGCCCGGTTCGGGCGCCGCCGAGGCGGGTCGCGGCATCGCCGTCAGGGCGAGCACACCGACCAGGCCGGCCAGCAGCAGGGTTCGTACACCTACGACACGTGCACGCATGCGTTCCTCGCTTGAGATGAAAAACCGGGACCGAACCGGAATTCCGGCTCGGTCCCGCTCTGGTCAGAAGTTGACTTCGAGGCCGAGCCGGATCTGCCGCGGCTGGCCCGAGAAGCTGGAGAGTCCGCGATACACTGAGTACAGCGCGTCGTGGGCCCGGAGCTGCTCTGCCTGAGTGAACATGTGATCGCCGTTGCCGAAACGCTCCTCGGCCCGGATCAGGTAGACACAGTTGGGGCTGGCCGAGACGCCGTCATTCCGAACCCAGCCGCCGCAACCGGTGCGGGGATCGGGCGCGCCACCGAACGAGAGGTTGATGGTGCTGTCGGCCCCGAGGACCCCGTTGCGGGCCGCTTCCTGGGCAAACGACTGGAGCTCGCCCCGGCGCTGCACATCCTTCTCCTGGGCGTTGACGATGTCGTCGGTCTGGGCAAAGACCGCCAGGATGTTGGTGAAGTTGAAGAGATTGCGGACATCGGCGTAGGCCGTGAAATCCAGCCCGCCGACGCCGAAGCCCTTGGTCACCCGCAGATCGAACTGCTTGAAGGCCGGCAACCGCGCGCCGTTGTAATCACCTTCGATGTTGCGGCTGCAGGGCCCACCGGAGAACACCGCGTTGTCCTGGGGATCGTCGATCGGGCAGCGGGTGTAGGGCGTCCCGCTGGCGAACCGGAAGGTGGCAAACACTCCGACGTTCTCCAGGATCTTCCCGGCGGTGCTGCCCGCCTTCCAGTTGTTGGGGAAGTTGACCGCGAACTGGCCCGCCAGATTGTGGGGCCGGGTGTCGTTGGTCGGCAGCGAGGCCTGGGCCGGCGGATTGCGGCCGCCCGGCACCACCGCGTTCAGAATCCGGGAACCGAAGGCCAGATAGGTGAACGGATTGGAACCGGTGTTCTTGGCCTCTTCATAGGTGTAGGCCAGACTGCCGTTGAACAGCTCGCCGATCCGGCGGTCGAACCGCACATCCACGCCGCGGGCATTGCCGAAGTCCGCGTTGGTGATCACCTGGATGTTGTTGTTCTGCCGCAGGAACGGGTCATAGTAGGAAATCAGCCGGCCGGCGGCGTCCGACAGCTTGTCTTTGTTGTAGGCCGAGACGTCCAGCACCATGTCGTCACTGAACGAGTGACGTACCCCGAACTCGAACGTGATGGTGCGGCCGAAGTCGAGGTCGGTGCCGTAGACGTGGTTGGTGTTGGTGACACTCAGGTCGGTGTTGATCCCGCCCAGGATCAGCTGGAAGTCGGGCTGCTGGACCTGGTGAGCATAGGAGAGCCGGAAGTTGGTCCGGGTGGTCACCGGGAACGACACCTGGATGTGCGGG
The DNA here is from genome assembly GCA_964578865.1 of uncultured Gemmatimonadaceae bacterium. GTDB lineage: Bacteria > Gemmatimonadota > Gemmatimonadetes > Gemmatimonadales > GWC2-71-9 > JADJOM01. The sequence continues at coordinate 10,607 of CAZOES010000071.1, forward strand.
CTCAGATAGTTGTGGCTCTTGTCAGCCACGAACCCGGCCGTCGGATTGGCCGGATCGAACCCGGGCATGGTGGAAATCCGGGGGAACCAGGTGCGGTTGCCCACCGAATCGGTGTAGTAGGGACGGCTCGCACCGGTCTTGTACCAGTCGTAGCGGAGCCCGCCGACCAGCACCACGTCACCCAGATCCAGCCGGTCTTCCACGAAGGCATTCCAGCGGGTGGGCTTTTCGTGATAGGAGTCGGAGAACGCCTGGCTGGTCAGACCCGAGGTGTACGCGTTCATGAAGTACTTGGTGTACTCCCCGCCCAGCTTCACCCGGTTGTAGCGGTCCAGCTGCCAGTCCAGGTTGCCCTTCCCGACCGCCCGATCCTCCCGGTACATGCTCAGGGTCCCGGTGGGCCCGCCGCCATCCCAGAACGAGGTCAAGGTTCCCTGCAGGCCGTACGCATTGTTCCGGTAGGGATCAAGCAGGGAGTACTGATCGCGATTCTGGAGATCGTACGGAGAGAGGCGGCCGCTGTTCTTGCGGAAGTTCGAAGGCATTCCGGCGATCGAGAAATTGTCGAAGTCAAACAGGAAATCCATCGGCTTGATCATGAAGCCGCCGAAGGGATCGCGAGTCGAACGTTCGCCCGCCGAAGTCAGGGGGCCGTACAGCGACCGGTCCCACTGATACGACGCGTAGAGCTCGAGGGCCAGGGCCCGGTCGGCCGACTTGGCCAGGTTCTGACTCCAGGCCAGCGTCGCCACGTTGTTCCCGTTGTAGGCCCCGAAGAACTCCTGGGGGTTGGTCAGTGCGGCGTAGCCGGAGTTAGTCAGCAGGGTCTGATCGAAGACCCGGTTCTGGCCCTGGCTCCGGAGGAACGACAAGGCCAGCCGGCTGCCGGTGCCGTAGGTGTACTGCAACCGGCCCTGCATCCGGTAGGTGCTCTGGGCGCTGGCGGGATAACGGGCGCCCCGGCAGCTCAATCCGTAGTTGTTCCGGATCCCGGAGTTACTGCTGTTCTTGAATGCGTCGCAGTCGCCGGTGTACATCGCGAACCGGGACACATCGACGTAGGTGGTATCACCCGGGGTTCCGGCCACCACCGGCATGATGGTGTCGATACCAGCCGGGACGAAAATCGGATTCTTCTGGTTGTCCTTGCCGAACGGCGCCGACTTCTGCCCCTCGAGGTCGCCCGAGAGATAGAAGGTCAGGTTCTTCGCCAGCGGGCCGCCAAAACCGGCCTGCAGGCGGGTGAATCCGAGGCTGTGATTCAGCCCGCCGACATCGTCGTTCTCCACTCCGAAGCTGCCGGTCCAGCGGCTGCCGCCGCCCCGGGTCTGGATCGCGATGACGCCGGCCTGGGCGTTCCCGAACTCGGCGGACGAGCCGCCGGTGGTGACCGAAGCTTCTTCCAGCGATGTGGTCGAGACATCGACCGCGCCGGGGAAAGCCACTCCGGGAATCGGCGGACCGGCAAAGGCATTGCCCCGGCCGCCGGGAGTGACCGGCACGCCGTCGATATAGGTCACCGACTCATCGGGACGACCGCCCCGGATGGTCAGGCCGTTGGGGCCCTGCACCACACCGGGCTGAAGCGCCAGCACGCTGGCAATGCGGTCGACCGGAAGCGAAGCGGTGAAATCACCGCTGATCGTCTGCTTGGTGGTGACTGCGTCGCGGGGAACCAGCGGATTCTCGGCGGTCACTTCCAGTTCGCCGATATCGACTGCCTGCTGCTCCAGCTGGAAGTCCTGGGTGATGGTCTGACCGGCGAGAATACGAAGGCCGGTCACTTTCACCGGCCGGTATCCCACGAAGGTCGAGACCACGTCGACGGTGCCGGCCGGGAGGCCGTTGATGAAGTAGTACCCCCGGCTATCCGCCACGGCGCCGTAGGCACTTCCCTCGACTCGAATCTGGGCTCCTGCGACCGGCGCACCGGCTTGATCGCGGATGCGACCTTCCAGTTTGCCGGTCGATTGCGCGGCCCCATGGCGGGGCGCAACCAGTAACAGGGCCATTCCCACGAACGACGCCAGAGTCCAGAGGACTCGGCGACGCACTGGGTGCGAACGTCGGACAAGGCACAGCCTCATACGGATCTCCTTCGACTGGGATGCGTGCTGCCTGCGGGACGAGCACACGACGCGGGCGTACGCAACCCGGCAGTGTGGCGTGTGTGCAGCCTGCAGGTCGGCGTGCACCAACGGCGTGTGTCGTCTGGAGAGCTCGGAGCGCGCGTGGCCCGACGGCGCACTCGAGCGAGGTGACGCCCAAGGTACGGAGCGTCTGGACGCCCTGGTGTTCAGGCAGTGTTAAGGAGATGTGGGTGTATCGCTAACGAGGATGCAGCGGTGGAACGTGCGGTGAGAGGTGAGACATCAAGAAAGCGTGAAAAGTGAAAAGTGAAAAGTGAAAAGCAGGTAAACCGCTCGTACAGATCGCTAACAAATCAAAAGGCCCTACCCTGGAAGAGAGAGCAGAGCCAATCCCGTTTCACTTTTCACGTTTCACTTTTCACGTTGTTGCTACGGGTCAAACCGGTATCCAATGGAATGGACCGTCACCAGATGCCGGGGATTTTCGGGATTATCCTCCAGCTTGCGGCGCAGATCGGCCACATGGACGTCGAGGGTGCGGCTGTAAACACCCGGCTGATAGCCCCACACTTCCTGCAGCAGCTTGCGGCGCGGCACCACCTGGCCCGGTGCGCTCATCAGCCGGAACAGCAGGTCGAACTCCTTGGGACGAAGATGGACCCGCTCGCCGTCGCGAGTGACCGTGCGGGTCAGGGGCGAGAGCTCGATGGCGCCACCCGAGAGCGGAGCCCCGCCGGAGGCCGCTTCCTCGCCGTTGCGGGTCACCCGGCGGAGCACCGCGTGTACTCGAGCAATCAGCTCGAGAATACCGAATGGCTTGGTGATGTAGTCGTCGGCACCCAGCTGGAAGCCGCGCAGCTTGTCAGCCTCCTCGGTGCGAGCGGTCAGAACGATCACCGGCAGCATCCCGCCCCCGCCCCGCAGCCGCTCCAGCACCTGATACCCGTCGAGCCCGCCCGGCAGCATCATGTCCAGGATCATCAGGTCGAACCGGGTATCGCGGACCAGCTTGAGCCCTTCCTCTCCCGACACGGCCAGCTCGGTGCGGAAACCGCCGTGCTCCAGATTCATCCGGAGACCGAGCGCGAGATTGGCGTTGTCTTCCACCACCAGAATTCGCTGCATGAAATTGCGGGCATCCGCTGTAGCTTCGCGAATCACGACGTCCACAGGATGATTCGGTTTCGGAAAGAGTCGCGCCCGGTGGCCTCGCACCCGGCGCGGGGGGCGTCGACTTCAGCCCACTGGAGAAAGGACGTTCGAACCTCGCAGCAGGCACACGTTCACATCACGCCATTTCTGAGGACGACCCGCGAGGATGGAAAACGAATTGTAAAGACCGCACCGCCATCGGCGTGATCGTCCACTTCGGCGGTACCATCCTGACGTTCCACCAGATCGCGTACCACGGCGAGACCGATCCCGCTTCCCGGCGCCCGGCTGGCGTTGGCTCGCAGCCGCACGAACGGACGCCAGATCACGTCGCGGTCGGCGGCCGGAATGCCGGGACCCTGGTCGGCGACCGCGATGCAGGCCCATTGATCTTCCATCCAGGTGCGCACCGTCACGACCCGATCGGCCGGACTGAACTTCACGGCGTTGTCCAGCAGGTTGAGCAGGATCTGCCTGGTCGGGCCCGGTTCGACCTGGACATCAACCCGGTCGGGCGCGTCGACCTTGAAGCGAATCCCCCGCCCCCGGGCCAGCGGCTCGAAACCGTGAACCACATCTCGCGCCAGCTGGGATAGATCCACTCGCTCGGGGAACGGGGTCCGGCCCCGTCCGCCCGGGCGGGTGAAGTGCAGCACGTTCTCCACCAGATGCATCAGCCGCTGAGATTCCTGCAGGATCACTTCGATTGCAGCGCTGCGATCCCGTTCCGAACGGGTCGAACCCAGCTTGAGACTCTCGGCGAACAGGCGGATCTGAGCCAGCGGGGTGCGCAGCTCGTGAGAAACCGAGGATACGAAATCGCTGCGAGCCCGGACCAGCTGCTGCTCCCGGCGAATCTGGGCCAGCACCACCGCAGCCAGCATCAGCGTGGCCGAGAGCAGGGCCAGCAGCCAGAGACCCCGAAAGGCCTTGGGCCGGCTGGGGACCAGCGTAGAAGCCAGGCCAGGCCGTAGATGGGCTTCGAAACGCATGCTGATCTCATCGGGCCGCTCCACCACTCGGGCCATATAGGTGGAGGGATATTGCACCGAAGAGACGAACAGGGTTTCCCCCTGAGGAGCTCCATCGAAGCCCCGGGTCACCGTAATTGAGACTATGGAATCGTTGGGAAGGTTACCCACCAGCGCGGGCGGCAGCAGTGGGTAGCTGTCATAGACCCGGGGAAAGGCGTCCCGTCCCAGCGCCCGCATGCAGGTCTCGAATCCGAAAGTCGCCACGGTCCGGCCGTCAGGCCCGACTTTGTGGCCGGCCAGCAGGACCCTTCGCTGGCCCGAGACGTTGGGATCGGCGGCAATGGTGAAGAGTTCCTGGGGCGGATACTCCAGCAGCGGAGCCAGCGAATCCATCAGCGCCAGTCGGCGGGACGGGGAAGGAATCGCTCCGCTGGTGACCAGTTCACCGTTGCGGTGATCGTAGCGGAAATAGAAGCGTCGAGCGTCTTCGGCCGGGTTGGTACAGCGGGCAAACTCCTGGGCCACGTGGGACAGCATCGCCACGCTGGGCAGAGTGTCGTCCGAATGCTTGAGCGGTTGGGTCACCGGACCCAGCGCCGATTTCCCCTGGGCTTCCCAGTCGGCCCGCCACACGGTACGAAAATACCAGGCGGCCAGTCCGGCGTACTCGGTGAGCACCCGGTCGGTCGCGTGGCGCTGCTCTTCCGCGGTGCGAATGGCTTCGACCCCGAGCCAGATCACCAGCGCAATAAGCAGCCCGAGGAGGGTGTAGCTCCCGCGGGTGGAGGCGGACATGGAGGACAATCCTCGCGGTTGCTCAGCGAGGTGGAAACTGTTTGTAATGTCAGGAAAGGGTCAAAGTTGTACCAGCCGACGTCAGGAAGCGGCGGGCTGTTTCGGGGGGTGACGCAAAAACCGCCCGGAGGGTACACGCTCCGGGCGGTGAAACATCCAGTGGTGTGGAACGATCCGGCGCTGACTACTCGCCGCTGTCCGACCGCTTCCGCCGGCGCCGGCGGCGAGCCTCGGCCTGCTTGAGGGCGCGGGCCGCGCTCGGCTTCACATAGTAGCGGCGCCGGCGAACCTCACGGAGGATCCCGGCCTTGGCAACCTTCCGGCGCAGGGCCTTCAAGGCCCAGTCCAGACGATCATCTTCGCTCAGTACGATCTCGATGGACATCTCACCTCCCGGAAAGAGCGGGGCCACCCGCTGAGGGCGGCCCCTTCCTGCCCCGGTTTCGGGACTGGCTTACTTCTGCAAACGGGTGACCTTCTCGGCCGCCGGACCCTTGGGGCCCTGAACGACGTCGAACTCGACCTGCTCGCCTTCGCGCAGCGACTTGAAGCCGCTGCCGACGATGGCGGAGTGATGCACGAAGCAATCCTTCTGCCCATCGCTCGGAGTGATGAAACCAAAACCCTTGCTGTCGTTAAACCACTTCACGGTACCGGTGGTACGCATTGCCCTAACTCCTGCTTCTTGAACGTGACGTCGGAGTCCGGGATGCCCGTACCTACCGACAAAAAAAGGGACCTTCAGAGCCAGGTCCCTGAAACAACCTACTGGGATGAGGCGCCAGCGAGGACGGCCACAACGGGACCAAACGTAACTGGGACACCGGCTTGTGTCAAACAACCGGGGGCCTAGAAGGCCCCCTCTCGAACCCGGTCCCCCCGCCCGTACCGGATAACCTTTTCGGGGGTCACCGGCTCATTCTCGGGAAGAGGGACATCCCCTTTCTCCTGCCCTATATGAAGGATGCTCTTCAGCCCCTTCAATATGGAGGATCCCTCCAGGGCCTCCCGCCGGTCATCATAGTAGTCAAACCAGGGCAGCCCAGCCCGGGTGTAGTCGGCCGCCGTGGGCGGTACGGTCGGCGGTTCATGACCGGTAATCGACCGCCAGACCATGGAGTTGGCCAAGTGCACGAAGCAGCGGCTGGTGTTGCTGGTGTCCCAATCGGAGAGGTCGAAGGTGTCCCGGAAAATCTCCTGCTTCATGCGGCCACCCGGGGCCAAACCCATTTCCTTCGAGAGACCGAGTGTCCTGGCAGCCGCGGCCGGTGGCATCCCCATCGCCCGCATTTCCATCAGGTTCTCCTGCCGCTTTCTGACCGGGAACCGTCGCTCGAAGACCTCCCGCTTCATCGGAAAGACCTGAAGCTGCAGTCCGCCATGCTCGGCTTTCCCGGTAACCTGCTCTTCCACCGAGTAGCCGGCACCCAGGGGCATGGCGACAAACTGGCGAATGGTTCCCTTGGTCACCACGTAGCCGTCGAGCCAGGGTTGTCCCGGATGCACCATGTAGTTCTGGGGACCCTGAGTCAGTGAAGGATCCCAGTTCTTTCCGGTGACCGCGTCGATCTTCCCGGTCGCGACCCGGATGGCGAAGGGATAGGAGGTCTGGCGATCCGCGATATAGGAGCCACGGAAACAGAGCCAGAGCGCCTCGGCCTGGTACATAGGCAGCATGACGCCGCCATGCTCCGACCAGTGTGGCGGAACCCGTTCGGCGTGATCGTCGACGTGACGGAGGGGAAACCGACCCAGGCCAGGGGGCAAAGGATAGGTCTTGTCGTCATCGGGAATCCGGAGGGTGCGCTGAAAGTCGATGCTCAGCGATGCCTCTTGGTGCACCTCGGGAAACGAAAAACTGAGCTTGTCCTGTTTGAGCTCGATCATAAGACCACTCCTCATTGTTTGGCCGTCACCCTGCGGCCCCCAGGCTGTAGCCGTCAGAATCAGCTATCAGCTGTAGACCAGTCGTCAGCCCACTCGCCCACTCGCCCACTGACTCCCGCCTACCATTTCCCATCCCTCACCTCTCTCACCAACCGCAGCACCGCATGGTCGGGCTGGTCTCGCAGCTGGCGCAGCAGGTCGGCGAAGAGCCGAGGCCGGCTCCGGATGATCCGTTGCAGGTCGGCGGAGACTTTACCGGCCAGAGCCAGCAGCACATCGGGATCTTCCCCGAGGGCCTGGGCCAGCGAGCGAATCGACTCTTCCGACGGCGGCGGTTGCTCGTCTCGTTCAATCTTGCTGAGGTAGGACGGTTCCAGTCCGACCCTTCCTGCAACGCCCCGCACCGAAAAGGTGGGATCGTTTGCCCGGAGTTCTTCCCGCCGTTGGCGGAGGTAATCGCCGAATGATTGCGCCATCGTGTAGTAGATACTACACACTACACAGCGTTTCCGCAAGATGGCAGCCTTGGTCGTTTTTGCTAACTCTATGTCCCCCAAACGTTTTTGAACTGAGTGTGAGCTATCTCCCAGGTACTGCTTGACAAAATTGGCCCCAATGAAAACGATTACATACCCATCGGCCCACGCCACATAGTCCCGGGCCTGCTCGACCTTTTCGCCGTCCACTAACGCCAGTTCGTGCCTCCTCCGTGCCGCGGGGGAGTCCGGCACCCCAGGACGCATGGTCACAATCAAGGATGTCGCTCGGGTGGCCGGAGTATCGGTGGCCACCGTCTCTCGGGTCTACAACGACAGCGCCCTGGTTCGTGAGGAAACCCGGGAGCGGGTTCGCCGGGTGACCCAGGAACTGGGCTACAGTCCCCACGGCGCCGCCCGCAGTCTGATCACCAGCCGGACTCACACCCTCGGCGTGCTGCTGCCCGATCTCTACGGCGAATTCTTCTCCGAAGTGATTCGGGGCGTCGACCTGGCTTCCCAACGGGAGGGATATCACCTGCTGGTCTCCAGCGCCCGGGACGATGGCCGTCCGCTGGAAGCGGCGCTCCGCTCGATGCGGGGTCGAGTGGACGGGCTGATCGTGATGTCACCGGATCTGGATGCCGAGGCGTCCCGGCGCAGTCTCCCCGACCGATTCCCTCTGGTACTGCTCAACTGTCCGCCCAGCGATGCGGCCTACGACAGCATGGGAATCGCTAACTACGACGGCGCCCGCACCATGGTGAATCACCTGGCCCGGGTGGGGCACCGCCGGATCGCGATCATCATGGGCGCCGAGAAAAACTTCGATGCCAGCGAGCGCCTCAGAGGGTACCGCGCCGCCCTGGCCGAAGCCGGACTCCCCAGCGATCCCTCGCTCGAATTCCCCGGCGACTTCAGCGAAGCGGCCGGACATGCCGCCGCGGGCCGGATCCTCGCCATGCACGAGCGACCCAGCGCGGTGTTCGCCGCCAACGACGGGATGGCGATCGGCGCGCTGAGCGCCTTCCGCGATGCCGGGCTGCGGATTCCGGAAGACATCGCCATCGGAGGGTTCGATGACATCCCGATGGCCCGCTATGTGGAACCGGCACTCACCTCGATGCACGTCGATATCAACGCACTCGGTGCCCGCGCCACGGCCTGGTTGCTCGAGGCCCTGCGGTCGCCGGAAGGGCGGGAGCTTCGCAAGGAGACGCTCCCCACAACACTGATCGTCAGACGGTCCTGCGGTGCGCGGAGTGCTTAGCCGCGCTGTGTTTCTACCCCTGGGAGGAAGTCCAATGAACACCCGTACTCTGGTTCGATGGCTGGGCGCGGCGTTCGCGCTGTGGGCTTTCCTGGTACCGGGCGCCGGTGCGATCGCCGCCCAGACCAGTACCGGCACCATTCGCGGCACCGTTCGCGACAGCAGCGGTGCTGCTCTGTCCGAGGCCGAAATCACGGTGACCAATACCGAACTCAACGTCTCCCGCAGCTACACCACCCGGGCGGACGGTGCCTTTTACGTCGCCGGTCTCATGCCGGCGACCTACCAGGTGGCCGTCCGGCACATTGGCCATGGAGCGCAGGCCCGTCAGGTTCGCGTGCTCATCGGCGCGATCAGCCAGGCCGACTTTCTCCTGAGCACCCACGCCATTGAAGTGGAAGAGATTGTCGCCGAAGCGGCCCGGCCGGTGATCGAGACCAAGACCTCGGAAGTGGCCACCAACGTGACCCAGGAGCAGATCAACAACCTGCCCACCTCGAGTCGGAACTTTCTCGATCTCGCGGTACTGGCCCCGGGCACCAGTCTCACAAACGACCGGATCGACGGAACTGCCCGCGCCTTCTCTTCCGGGGCTCAGGGGCCCGACCAGACCAACCTCTTCATCGACGGGGTGAGCTACAAGAACGACCTGCTCCACGGCGGCTCGGTGGGACAGGACCGGAGCCGGGGCAATCCCTTCCCCCGCAACACGGTGCAGGAGTACCGGATACTTACCCAGAACTACAAGGCCGAATATCAGAAGGCCTCGAGCGCGATCATCACCGCGGTGACCAAGTCCGGCGGCAGTACCTGGCAGGGTGACGCTTTCGCCGCCTATCAGAATCGCGGGCTGGTGGCGCTCGACACCTTCCAGCGGGCCGACAAGAAGAACAACCCCGCCTTCCGGGAACCGGATTACAAGCGCTGGCTGGTCGGCCTTTCGGCCGGGGGGCCGATTATCAGGAACAGGCTGCATTTCTTCGGGGCCTACGAAGGCAACTACCAGGACCGTACCAACCGGGTGAACATCGTACCCCCGGCCGGCTTCCCCGCCCTCGATACGATCAACTTCGCCAAGCGAAATGGGTTCGGGGAGTCGCCGTTCCGCTCGACCCTGCTGTTCGGCAAACTGAGCTATGCGGTGAACCCCAACAACTCGCTTGAGTTCAGCTACAATAACCGGCACGAGAACGACGTCCGCGATTTCGGCGGCAATCGCCCACGCGAATCTGGCGTGGAATTCCGGAACAACACCGGCTCGGGGCTGCTCAAGCTCAACACCTGGGGCGGGAAGTGGCTCAACGAGGCCCAGGTGTCCTACCTGCGCTCCCGGGACAATCCTTCCGGGCTGCCAGGCGACGAGATCGTCAATCGGTTCTACGGCGGGTCGTTCTGTTGCGCCCAGCTGGGTCCCGACATCACGATCCAGGATTTCATGCAACAGCGGATCGGGCTGCGGAACGACTTGACCTTTTCGGGCATCGACTGGAATGGCCAGCATGTCGTCAAGCTGGGCGCCAATCTGGATTTTTCATACTACCGGATCCTGAAGCGGAACGGCGCCGTTCCCCGATTCGTCTACGAGCAGGACCCGCAAGGCAGCGCCACCGCACCGGACAGCTTCAGGATTCCCGACCGGGTCGAGTTCCGGGGCGGCAATCCCAACTTCGTGGCTGACAACCAGCAGATCGGCGCCTATCTGCAGGACGATTGGAGCCCCACTTCGCGGCTCACCCTGAATCTCGGTCTCCGCTGGGACTACGAGACCCGGATGATGAACTACGACTATGTCACCCCGCAGGCGATCGTCGATTCACTCACCAAGTACTCCAGTTCCCTGTTTCTGCCGCTCGACCCCAACCGATATTTCACCGACGGAACCCAACGAGGTCGATTCAAGGGCGCCTTCCAGCCCCGGCTGGGCTTCTCCTACTCGGTCGATCAGGCCGGCAAGACCACGGTCTTCGGCGGGTGGGGCCTGTTCTATGACCGGACCCTGTTCGACATCGCGATCGAGGAGAAGTTCGCCCAGCAGCAGCCTAACTATGTCATCCGGTTCCGCGATCCGGGTGACACCACCTCTGGACGAGTGGATTGGGATCCCTCGTATCTCTCGGGTGGCCGGGACGCTTTGGAGGCGCTCCGCCGGGCCAATCCAGCGGCCGGGCTCCCCGAGGTCAAGCTGCTGCCCAACGATCTCCGGCCACCCAAGTCGCAGCAGTTCAGCCTGGGAGTCCGCCAGCTGGTGGGGTCGTTCGCGCTGGAGGCGGCTTACACCGGAATTCGCAGCAAGAATGTCTTCACGTTCTATTGGGCCAACATGAACTTCACTTGCCCCGAGCGTTCCTTCGGGGTTCCGGGCTGCTTTGTGAATAACAACATTCCCGGTTTCGCCACGATCCTGTTCGGCACTAACGCGGGCAAAACCTGGTACGATGCGCTGCAGGTCAAAGTCGACCGGCCGTTCCGACAGGGTGGACGGTTCCCCTGGGGTGCAGGCCTGGCCTACACCTTCGCCAAGCGGCAGACCCAGGGATTCAACGATGACTTCAGCTTCCCCAACCCGGTCGACTACCCCAAACAGGTCCGCAACGATGAGCGGCACCGCCTGGTGATGAACGGTATCGTTGCGCTGCCCTGGCTCTCCGGCTTCGAATTCGGCGGCCTGTTGACCATTGGCAGCGGCGTGAAGGGAGACATCGGCGATCGGTTCAACAACCCCAACGACCCCAATCAACGGGCCTTCGATCCCGGTGGATTCGATACACCGACCTACAAGAATCTCGATCTTCGGCTCCGCAAGCCGTTCCCGGCCCTTGGCCGGGCCGCCGCGGCAGTGACGGTCGATCTGTTCAACGTATTCAACACCCAGAACCTGGGGTGCTACAATCACCTCAACACCCCGGTGGGCGATCCCTCGTTCAACAACGCCGATTGCGTGATCAGCGATCCCCGCCGTCTGCAGATCGGCACCGAAGTCTCATTCTGATCGAAGCCGCTCCGGGGTACCGCAAGGCGCTCCGGAGCGGCGATTTTCCAGGATGTATCCCATGATCCGCTCCGGGTTACCGGCGGCGCTCGCCTCCATCATCGCTCTGCTCGCCGGTTGCAGCAGTGACACTCCTGCTCCAGCCACCGATCCTCAAGACGGTCCGCGGCAACAGGCGCTGATCGATACTCTGGAACAACGCACTTTCAATTTCTTCTGGGAACGCACCGATCCCACGACGGGGCTTACCCCCGACCGCTGGCCGA
>CAZOES010000072.1:0-22107 GCA_964578865.1 uncultured Gemmatimonadaceae bacterium
CAGCTGGAACAGGCGCTGGAGGACGATGGTGGGGTGCGCGATACCGCGAGTCCCGCACTCGCCGCGGCTCGCAGCGATATCCGGATCGCTCGCGAACGACTGGTCCAGCGGCTCGAAGCGATTCTCCGGGCCACCGGTGGCGAGGGCACCGTGACGCTTCGGGATGGCCGCTACGTCATCCCGGTCTCCCGCGATCTTCGCAATCGCCCCGATGGCATCGTGGTGGGAGAATCTTCCAGCGGTGCCACCCTCTACATCGAGCCGTCGTCCACCATGGCGCTGGCCAACTCGCTCCGCGAGGCCGAGGCCACGGCGGTGCGCGAGGAGCTCAAGGTGCTCCGCGCCCTGAGCGAGATGTTGCGGCCCGAAATTCCCGGTCTTCGCGCTATTCACGCGATGTGTGTCGCGGTCGACGACCTCTCCGCTCGGGCCAAGTGGGCGGTTGCGGTGGATGGGTTTGCACCCGCCGTGAGCCTCGCTCCTGCGGAGCTGAGAGTGGTCAACGGGCGTCACCCTCTCTTGATCCCGATTGAGGCGGTCGGGCGGTCAGGCGGTCAGGCGGTCACGGGGAACGAGGAACGAGGAACGAGGAACGTGGTTCCATTCGATCTGGTTCTCGAAGGCCCCGAACGCACCGTCCTGCTCAGCGGCCCCAACACCGGCGGCAAATCGGTTCTCCTCAAAGCGGTCGGCCTGCATCTGGCCCTGGCCCAGAGCGGCTTGATTCCGCCAGTCGGCCCCGGCTCGGCGCTCCCCGTGGTCACTCGGATCTTCGCCGACATCGGCGACCGCCAGTCGATCGCCGCCAGTCTCTCCACCTTCAGCGCTCATCTGGCACTGTTGAGGGTGATCCTGAATTCGGCCGACGATGCCAGTCTGGTCCTGCTCGATGAAATCGGCAGCGGTACCGATCCGGCGGAAGGTGGCGCGCTCGCATCGGCGACGCTGGAAACCTTGACCCGGCGTGGCACCATGACGCTCGCCACCACCCACCTCGGTGCGCTCAAGGAATTGGCCACCCGCACGGCGGGCATCGTCAACGCCTCGCTCCAGTTCGACGCCGCCACCTTGCAGCCCACCTACCGGTTGGTGAAGGGTGTGCCCGGCCGGTCCTACGGCATCGCGATCGCCCGGCGACTCGGTCTGCCGGAAGATGTGCTTGCCTCGGCCGAATCCCAGGTCCCCGATCGGGAACGGAGCCTTGATGCGCTGCTCGCCGCGGTGGAACTGCGCGAGCGCGAGCAGATGCGCCGGGAGCAGGAGTTGTCAGCCCAGGCCATCGAGAACGAGGCCCGCACCGCCTCGCTGGCCGCTCAAGCCGAGGCACAGGCCATTCGCGAAACCGCCCTCAAGAAGCGGGAGAAGGACGCCGAGCGGGTAGCTCGAGAACAGGCGCGGCAATACCTGCTCGAGGCACGCGAAAAGGTTGAGGCTGCAATTTCCAGGGTCGAGGCGGCTGCCGATTCCGAGAGTGCCCGCGAGGCTCGTCGGATGGTGGAGCAGGCGGCCGGTGCCGAGGCTGCCGCCCTGAAGGGACTCGATCAGGCGGGCGAGCGGGCCGGCGGTCAGGCGGTGGATACTCTCGCTACCGGGCAACGCGTACGCCTGGAAAGCGGCACCGTGGGTGAAGTGCTGGAGACCCGGAGCGATGGCAAAGTGGTCGTGCGGGTGGGTTCGCTCAAACTGGTGGCCGACGCCACCAGCCTCACACCGCTGGCCGGCGAGCCCAAGCGCGCCGCGCCTCAACCCAGTCGGCCCGATCCCAGCGATGATGCGGCCTACGAGGTCGATCTCCGCGGACTCACCGGCGACGAAGCCGAGCAGAGTGTACTCGCTGCTCTCGACGCCGCGATCCTGGCCGAACAGCCCTACCTCCGGATCATTCACGGGAAAGGGACCGGTGTAGTGCGCGAGCGGGTTCAACAGGTGGTGCGCCGCGACCGCCGCATCAAGTCCCACGCCTTTGCTCCGTCCAATCAGGGTGGCACCGGCGTCACCATGGTAGAGTTCTCCCAATGAGCATGATCCCCGACGATATCATCGAGCAGGTCCGCGACAGTGCGGACCTGATCTCGATCATCGGGGAATCGGTCGAGCTCAAGCGCACCGGCTCCGATTACCGCGGCTCCTGCCCCTTCCATGGCGGCCAGCACCGGAACTTCGCGGTGATCCCCAAGAAGGGCCGTTACTACTGTTTCGTCTGCAAGGAATCGGGCGACGTTTTCTCCTGGTACATGAAGCGGCTGGGCATGGATTATCCCAGCGCGGTACGGGAAGTCGCCCGCAAGATGGGAATCGCGATTCCCGAGACGTCATCTCGCCAGGGGCCCGACCCCCGCGAGCCGCTCTTCCAGGCGCTTTCCGCCGCCCACGACTGGTTTGCCCGTCAGCTCCGCGAGACCCCCGAGGCCGAGGACGCGCGCCGCTATCTCCAGAGTCGAGGAATCGACAAGGAGAGCGCCGAGCTGCTGGAACTGGGGTACGCGCCGAGAGGGCAGGGCTTCCTGCAGGAGATGAAGGCGCTGGGCCTCGATGAAGGAACTCTGCTCGAAGCCGGGCTGCTCTATCGGAGAGAAGACGGGAAGGTCCAGCCTCGCTTCCGGGGCCGGCTGCTCTTCCCGATTCACGATCTCCGGTCGCGGGTGGTGGGCTTCGGCGGGCGGATCATCGGTCAGGGCGAGCCGAAATACCTCAACTCCCCCGAGAGCACCGTCTTTCACAAGGGCGGAACGCTCTACAATCTCCACGCCGCCAAGAATGCCATCCGCAAGGAAGAGTTTGTCATCCTGGTGGAAGGCTATTTCGATGTGCAGCGACTGGTGCTGGCTGGCCAGGAAAACGTGGTGGCCCCGCTCGGTACCGCATTGACCGGCGAACAGGCCACCCTGCTTCGGCGCTATGCGCCGGTCGCCATCCTGCTGCTCGACAGCGACACCGCCGGGCTCAAGGCCACCTTCCGGGCCGGGGACGAACTGCTCAAGCACGAAATGCGGGTGAAGGTGGCTACCATGCCGCCGGGGGAAGATCCCGACACCCTGGTCCAGAAGGGCGGGCTCCCAGCGCTGCAGGCCATTCTCCGCGATGCGGTCGACCTGATGGAGCGGAAAATCCAGATCCTCGAACGGAAGGGGCGCTTCTCCGATATCGAGCATCGCCGCGACGCGCTGGACCGGCTGCTCCCCACCATCCGCGCCACCAAAGACCCGATTCAGCGGGAGCTGTATCTCGGCCTGGTGGCCGATCGCACCGGAGTCTCCAAATCGGTGCTCGAGGCCGAGGCCAACGAGGCCCCGCCCGAACCCCGACGCCCGCCGGAGCAACCCCGGTTCGAGCGAGAGGTCGAGACGCCTCGAACTCCGATTAAGGCCCACTCCGGATCCAAGGCGGAACAGCAGGTGCTGCGCTTGATGCTGGCTTCAGAAGAGTGGCGGGCCCGGGGGGCCGAGGTGGTGAAGCCGGATTGGTTTGAGCACCCTCTGGTGCGACAATTCTTTGAGATGCTGGCGGCCAATCGCGAGCCCGGCCCGGCCCTTCCGCCGGCCGACGTGGCCACCCCGATCGCGGGGATGTGGCAGCGGCTTAGCTCGGTCGAGCTACCTCTCGACTACAACGGGCAGGCCAATCTCTTTGCCGGAGCCACCCGCCGTCTCGAGGCTCGACCCTATCTCCGGCGCTACAGCGCGCTCAGCGAGGAGATCCTCTCGGCCGGCTCGGAACAGCGTCAGGCCCTGATGACAGAAAAGAACCGGCTCTTCAAGGAGCTGCAGGAGAGATTCCCTGAAGAAGTTCGTATCTTGGGGTATAGAAACCGGCGGCAGAGTCAGCGCTCGCGCTCACCTTAGACCGCACTCGGTACCCGGTACTCGGTACCAAGCCTCGCGGAACTCGGAACTCGGAACCACCAAACCTGGACTCGGACTCAAGGAAACATGCACCCTGATCTCGTGAAACTGCTGGAGCTGCAAGCCAAGGATCTCAACCTGCTGGATGCCGACCGGGCGCTGGACGCCATCCTCGCCGAGTATGAAGCGCTGGATCAGCACCTCAAAGGGGCCCAACAGGCGGTCGACCAGGCCGAGCGATCGGTGTCGGAAGCCGGCAAACGGCGCTCCGAGGTCGAGGGCAAAATGGATAATTACCGCAAGCTGGAAGAGCGCGGTAAGGCCCGGCTGGAGCAGGTCCGCAATCCCAAAGAGATTCAGGCGGTCATGACCGAGATGGATCTGGCCCGGAGTGTCCTGGCCAAGGAAGAGGCCGACTGGATGAAGCTGGCGGACGTCATCTCCGGCCTCGAGAGCGGCGGCAAGGAAGCCGCGGCCAAACTGGCCGATCTCAAGAAGAGTCAGGTGGAGGCCCGCAGCGCGCTCGATGCCCGGAGGGCCGCGGCCGAATCGGTCCGCAAGACCGCCCTCGAAGCCCGCGACGCCACCGCCACCGAAGTGAACCGGGCTCTGCGCAACCGCTACGAGCGGCTCCGCTCGGTGAAGACTCGAGTGGTGGTTTCGCTCGATGGGGCCGCCTGCGGTGCTTGCTACACGACGGTGCCGCTCAACCGCCGCAGCCAGATTCGGGCCGGCACTCTGATCGACACCTGCGAAAGCTGCGGGGTGATTCTCTACGCCGACGAGTCTGGTGACTAACAACTTTCCGGTTCCCCCGCTTCGCTGGGCGGTCGCCCCCTCGCCACCCGAGGAACTGGTCACGGCGCTGGCGCGCGGGCTGACCGTGTCACCGGCCCTCGCCTCGCTGCTGGTCCAGCGCGGTCTCACCCAGCCGGAAGAGGCCCGCCGTTTCCTCCGGCCCATGCTGGATGAGCTGGCCAATCCGCTGACGATCGCGGGGATGGCTGAGGCGGTTGAACTGATTGCCCGCACTGTCAAGCGGGGCGCCGGTATCATGGTGCATGGCGACTACGACGTAGACGGCCAGTGTGCCACCGCGGTGCTGACCCGGGCGCTCCGCTTTGCCGGAGCCCGGGTCACTCCGTTCGTCCCTCATCGCCTGCGCGACGGCTACGATCTCAGCTCGGCCGGCGTGAACGCCGCGATCGCAGCCCAAGTGGGCCTGATCATCACCTGCGATTGCGGGATTACTGCGGTCGAGACCGTGAAGGCCGCCAGGGACGCCGGGATCGCGGTGATCGTCACCGATCACCACCTGCCCGGTCCGATGCTCCCGCCCGCCGACGTGGTGGTTGATCCTCAGCAATCGATCGATACTTCGGGGCTGACTCAACTCTGCGGCACCGGCATCGCGTTCAAGCTGGTGCAGGCCCTGGTGCCGGCTCTCGGTCTTCCCCCCAATCTCCCCTACCACCTGCTCGACCTGGTCGCGCTGGCCACGGTCGCCGACATCGTGCCGTTGGTGGGAGAGAACCGGATTCTGGTGCGGCATGGTCTCAAGCTGTTGAGTCACAGCCGCTGGCCCGGCGTCCGAGCCCTTATCAAGGTGAGCGCTCTCGCGAATCGGGAAATTCGGGCCGGACAGGTCGGGTTCATTCTCGCCCCCCGTCTCAATGCGGCCGGCCGGGTGGGGGACGCCGCGGAAGGCCTCAAGCTGCTGCTGTCGGACGATGAGGCCGAGTCGGAGCGGCTGGCGGTTCGGTTGGAAAGCATGAACACCGAGCGCCAGGCGCTGGATCAGCGGATGCTGGATCAGGCGATCGAGCAGGTGGAGAAGGAACGGGATCCGGCGAAGGACGCGGCCCTGGTGCTGGCCGCCGATGACTGGCATCCCGGGGTGGTCGGCATCGTGGCGTCCCGGGTGGTCGAACGCTACGGCCGGCCGGCTTTCCTGATTGCCCTCGACGGAGATATCGGCAAAGGCAGCGGCCGCAGCATCACCCGTTTCGATCTCCATGCCGCGCTGCACCGCTGTGGCGACTTGCTGGAACGATTCGGCGGACACCACATGGCCGCTGGGCTCACCCTCAAACGTGGCCGGTTAGAAGCTTTCCGGGAACGTTTTGCCGCGGTGGCCCGGGAAGAACTCAGCGACGAAGATCTCGGTCCCGAACAGCGGGTCGATCTGGTAGTCGAGCTGCACGAGGTGACCGACGCCCTCGAGCGGCTCTGCCGTCATCTCGAGCCCTGCGGGATGGGCAACCCCGGTCCGGTCTTCGGAGCCAGGGCCATTCGCTTCGAAGGGGCCCGCCGGGTCGGGGCCAGTCATCTCAAGGGCACCCTGTGTGGCAGCCGTTGCCGGGTTGGGGCGATCGGATTCGGTTGGGCTGACCGGGCTCCCTGGCTCCCGATGGGAACCACACCTACGGTTGACGTGGCGTTCCGGGTGGAGCAGAACGAATTTCAGGGCGCGACGACACTGCAGGCGAGGATTGTGGCGCTTTCGCAGGCGGAAGCGGCGGGCGAGGCGGGCGGCAAAAGTCAGGTGCGCGAAGCGGTTCAAGCGCTTGAGACGGGCGAGGCGGGCGAGGCGGGCCTGGGAGCCGATGAAATTCCAACCGTCTCGATGACCTTCGCCGTCCCGGTGGTGCCCGGGCCGCCCGTCTCGCCCGTCCCGCCCGTCTAGAACCGGTGCGTATCGTCGGCGGTGCGCTCCGTGGCCGCCGGATCTCGCCACCCAACGATCCCCGGGTTCGTCCCACCGCCGATCGGGTGCGCGAGGCCTGGATGAGCATCCTGCAGGAGGCCATCCCCGGTGCCCGGGTGCTGGACCTCTACGCCGGCAGCGGGGCACTGGGACTCGAGGCTCTATCGCGGGGAGCGGTCAGCGCCGATTTTGTCGAGTTGAATGCCAGGTCGCTGGAGGCGCTGCGACGCAACATCGAGTCACTGGAAGTGGAAGCCCGGGCTACGGTGCACCGGGGCGATGCGCTGCGATTCGCGGGACGGCTCCCGCCCGGCGCGTACGATGTGACGTTCGCCGATCCACCTTACAACCGCGACGATGCCGAACGGCTCGTCGCCCTGCATCGCCAGACTCCCTTCACCCGGATTCTGGCGGTGGAGCATCCGGCCAGTACCGTCCTTACCGGCGATGATACCCGCCGCTATGGAGACACGGCCCTCACCTTCTGCTACGCGCCATGACCCGTATCGCCGTCTATCCCGGTTCGTTCGATCCGCCCACTCGAGGCCACACCGATCTGGTGCACCGGAGCCTCGCCCTGGCCGACCGGGTGATCGTGGCAGTGGCGAAGAATGCCTCCAAGCAGCCGCTGTTCAGCGTGGAGGAGCGGACCGAGATGCTCCGGACCGTGATCGGCAACGAGCCGCGGGTGAGCCTCGAATCCTTTGATGGATTGCTGGTCGACTTTGCCCGGGAGAGAGGCGCGACTCTCATTGTGCGCGGGCTCCGGGCGGTGAGCGACTTCGAGTACGAATTTCAGATGGCCATGATGAACCGCCACCTGTTGCCCGGACTCGAGACCGTGTTCCTGGTCCCGCCCGAGGATGCCACCTATCTGAGTTCGAGTCTGGTGCGGGAAGTCGCCCGCTACGGCGGCGACGTCAGTACCCTGGTTCATCCGGTGGTCGCCGCCGCGCTCAAGCAGCGGTTCGCTCAATGAGTTTTCGCCAGGAATTGCTCCGCCGCGCTGCCCGCACTCCGGTGCGGCTCCTGCTCCCCGAGGCGGCAGACCCCCGGGTTCGCCAGGCGGCCGAACGGCTGGGCAAAGAGCGGATCGTCGAGCCGGTTCTCGTGGGGCCCGGCGGCCTCGAACCCGGCAAAGACCCGCGGCTTCCCCGGGTGGCCCAACTGCTGCGCGACCGGCGCCCCGATCGGGTGGAAGATGCCGTGCATGCGCTCGACCTCGCCTCCGACCCGCTCCGCTTCTCAGCGGCCATGGTCGCCCTGGGAGAAGCCGACGGCTGCGTGGCCGGTGCGGCACACACCACCGCCGACGTGTTGCGGGCCGCCCTCTGGGCCATCGGACCGGCCGAAGGTACCGAGACCATCAGCTCGGCGTTCTACGTGATTGCCCCTGGTCATGACGTGCTCACCTTCACCGATTGCGCCGTGGTGCCGGAGCCAAGTTCGGAACAACTGGCCCAGATCGCCCTGGCCGCCGCCAAGGATCGCACTTCCCTGGTGGGGGACACCCCCCGGGTGGCCTTCCTCTCCTACAGCACCAAGGGCAGTGCGGCCGGTCCCCGGGTCCAGCGGATCCGCGACGCGGTGGAGCGATTCCACCAGCTGGCCCCCGATATCGCCGCCGATGGCGAGCTCCAGGTGGATGCCGCCCTCGACCCCACCGTGGCGCAGCGAAAAGGGGCCGCTGACGGGCTGGGCGGCCGGGCCAACATCCTGGTCTTCCCCGACCTCGACAGCGGGAACATCGGTTACAAGCTGGTACGGACCATGGGCGCCGTGACGCTCGGCCCGCTGCTCCAGGGCCTGGCCCGCCCCATGAGCGACCTCTCGCGCGCGGCCTCGGCCGACGATATTGTGGAGGTGGCGGCGATGGTGGCGTTGCAAGGCGCGGCGAGGTAGCGTAAGTCTATGGAGGGCCGATAGCTAAGAGCTAATAGCTATCGACTCGGAGGCCACCCTGATTTGGATGCTGAGGACTGGCACTATAGCTCTTAGCTCTTAGCTCTCAGCGGTTTATCTTATGTCCGGCTAAGCAACCAAGGATCCGGAGCCCTCATGGCCTTCACAGCCAGCAAAGATCCCAACGGCGTCTACCTCATCAGGGTTGAGGGACAGCTCATCGTGGGCAACCGTCAGGAACTCAAACAGGCCGTGGCCGAGGCGCTGGATCATGGGGAGCGGAAGTTCGTGATCGACTTCTCCCGGACCGGCTATATCGACTCGTCGGGTCTAGGGGCGCTGGTGTCGATTTCCAAGAAAGTCCGGGAGCAGGGAGGGGAACTGCGGCTCTCCGGGCTTAACGAAGATCTTCGCTCGCTGTTCGAGCTGACCAAGCTGGACACGCTCTTCTCCATCAGCGACACCGCCGAACGGGCCACCGGAGGCTTCCCCGCGTGACCGCGCCCGGACCGGCGGCACTGCGCCTCTGCCTCCGGCGCCGTCGGGTCCCCTCCGCCTCGGGCGCGACCGTTCAGGTCTCGCTCCGGGTGCCGAGCGATGTGAGCTGCATCGAAGAAGTGGTCGACCTGCTCATGCGGCATTGCTGCAGCGAGAGCTGGCTCTGCCGCCGCAGCCGCTTCAACTTCCGCGTCGCAGTGGCTGAGGCCCTGGCCAACGCGATCGTGGCCGGCAATCGGGAGGACAAGAGCAAGTGGGTTGAAGTCCAGGCCGAACTTCGGGGCGATCAGATCCGGGTCGAAGTCACCGACCAGGGCCCCGGGTTCGATCCCTCGCTGGTTGCCTCCCCGATCGAGCCGGAAGAACTGGACAATCCCAACGGCCGCGGTCTCTTCCTCATCCGCCACCTGGTGGATGACGTGCGCTTCAATCCGCAGGGGAACTCCATCTGCATGACACTGCGCCGCCACTGACAGGTTTGGAATCTGTCGCGGACGCGCTCGGACAACTCTCCGGCGCCCGCGTGCGTCTGTGGCGATACGATGGTCGAGTCCTCCGGTCCTTCGGTACCGGCGGTGATCCCGGTTATACCCCTCCCATTCCCATCAATGCCGGCCTGGTTCCCACTCCCACGGGATCTACCTGGCTCGCGCCGATTCCCGAGGCCGAAGGGTTCTGGGTCGAGATCAGCCAGGTCGATTGCAATCGGGCGGCCGAGTTGTCGCCCCAGCTCTGTGCCATTCTCACCGCGTTCTTCGGCGCCGAACGGGAGATGGCCGAAGTCACCGATGAGCTGACCGGCCGCTACGAAGAAATCGACCTGCTCTACGCCATCAGCGAAATCCTGGGTCACACCGTCCGGCTGGAGGAAGCGGCTCAGACCATCGTGCGGGAGGTGTCCGATGTGGTGGGCGCCCGGCGCGCTTCGATCATGGTCTTCGATGAGGACACCGGACTGCTCCGCGCGGTCGCGGCCCGGGGCTTCTCGGCTGAAGGACTCAAGCCGGTGCCGGTGAATGATCAGCAGTCGGTTGCGGCCCGGGTCTACCGGGAGCAGCGGATCATGGTCTACGATCCTTCCGACAAGTTGGCCCAGAACCCCGGCTCCAGCGATCCCCGGAGCTACAAGGGTCAGGCCTTTCTCAGTATTCCCATTTGTTATGCGGCGCCGGGGTCCGGTTCTCGTTGCGTCGGTGTGATCAACCTGACCGACCGGCTGGCAGGCGACACCTTCACCCCTTCGGAAGCCAAGCTGGTTTCGGCGGTCGCCAATCAGATCGGTGCCGCCATCGAGAACGCCCGGCTGGTGGCCCGCGATCTGCGGCGTCAGCGGCTGCAGCGGGAATTGGAGCTGGCCCACGACCTTCAGCTCAAGCTGCTTCCATCGCCGTCAGTGTTGAGTGGCGATGCCGAAGTGGCGGC
Organism: uncultured Gemmatimonadaceae bacterium; assembly: GCA_964578865.1. Taxonomy (GTDB): domain Bacteria; phylum Gemmatimonadota; class Gemmatimonadetes; order Gemmatimonadales; family GWC2-71-9; genus JADJOM01. Next base: position 10,372 of record CAZOES010000072.1, read on the forward strand.
GATGTGTCGTCCGGTGGACAGCGTCGGCGGGGATTTCTACACCTTCCGCCGGTTGGGGAATGGCCGAGTCGGAGTGATGCTGGGCGACGTGTCATCCCACGGATTCAGCGCCGCGCTGGTGATGGCTCTGGTGATGTCCGCTGCCGGCGTGCACACCGGCGCCGGCGCCACGCCCGATGAAGTGCTGGTCTCCATGCTGGAGAGCCTGGGCCCCGAACTCGCCAGCACCGAGATGTTCCTTTCGGTGTTCTACGGGGTGCTGGATCCTCGCGGGCATCGGTTGATCTATTCGAGTGCCGGCCACCCCCACGCCTACCGCGTTCCCACCGCGGGCGACCCTCAGCGCCTTCCCACCACCGCGCCACCGCTAGGCCTGGCCGGCGACGCCAACATCACCCAGAACCAGGTGGCGTGGGAACCGGGGAAAGATCTGCTCTGTCTCTGGACCGACGGTCTGGTGGAGCAGGGTGTCGATGGGGCGTTCACCGAGGAGCGTCTGCTGGCCGAGATCGCACGGAGGCGGCACGAGTCACCCGATGCGATCGTCCGGGCGGTGTTCGCCCAAGCTGACGCGGCAAGCATCCGGCCGGTGGATGACCGGACCTTGCTGGTGATGAGGATTTGAAGGCGTCATCCCGACCGAGTCCGCCCAGCGGACCAGTGGAGGGATCTCCGAGGTGAAATGCTCTCGGAATGAGCCTGTCGTCCCGACCGAGTCCGCCCAGCCGCGAGTGGAGGGATCTCCGAGGTGAAATGCTCACGGAATGAGCCTGTCCTCCCGACCGAGTCCGCGCAGCGGACGAGTGGAGGGATCTCCGAGCTTGAATGCAGAGAATCTGTCTCACCCAAACCAGTCTTCAGCCAAGTCCCTCCACCCCGGGTTCATCCGCTCAATCAGCGCAACTTTCTTCCTTCGACTCCACCGCTTTATCTGCTTCTCTCTCGCAATCGCCGCCACTACGTTGTTGGTCGATTCGAAGTAAACCAAGTGAATCATGTTGTACCTTTTAGTGAAGCTTGCGACGCAGCGAGATCGGTGCTGGAAAACGCGCTGCTGTAGATTTGAGGTGACGCCGGTGTAAATGCAGTGCGCCTAATTGGACATCATGTATACCCAGTAGGTTCGCATAAAGGCCGACTCGGGGATCCCTCCACTCGCCCGCGATGCGGGCTCGGTCGGGATGACAGTTCTGCCTTAACTCTGTGGCCGAGTCACCAGATGCCCCCACCCAAGAAACGCCTCGGCCAGCACTTTCTCTTCGATCCCAACATTCTCCGCCGGATTGCTGACGCCCTGGAGATCCAAACTGGGGACACGGTTCTGGAAATCGGTCCAGGGCCAGGCGGGCTCACTCAGCAACTCTACGCCCGTCTCCCGTCTCCCGTCTCCCGACTCATCGCGATTGAGAAGGACACCGACCTCATCCCCAGTCTGCGTTCCCGCTTCCCTGAACTCGAGCTCATCGAAGGCGACGCACTCGAGCTCGACTGGCACGAAGTGACGGGGCAGGGAACCGTGCGAATCGTCGGCAACATCCCCTACAACATCACGTCGCCCTTGCTGGAACAGGCCCTCCAGCCGCCTCGCCCTGCGAGGATTGTCTTCCTGGTCCAGAAGGAAGTGGCCGAGCGGGTGGCCGCCCCGCATGGTGGAGCCGAATACGGCGCGCTGAGCGTCGGAGTTCAGAGCGTCGCCAGGGTGGAGCGGCTGTTCACGGTACCAGCCGGTGCCTTCAAGCCGCGCCCCAAAGTCGACTCGGCGCTCCTCCGGCTGACGCCGCTGACCCAGCCGCTGATCTCGGACGCCGAGGTGGATCCGTTCCGGCGGTTCGTGGTCGGGCTCTTCGGATTCCGGAGAAAACAGCTGGTACGGGGCCTCAGGGAGCTTACCGGCGTTGCCGCCGAGCTGGCCCAGGGCTGGCTCGCTGCTGCGAAGATCGATCCGACCAGTCGACCCCAGGAACTCACACCAGCCGATTTCGTCCGCCTCTTCCGATGCACCCGGGCGTAGCTTCGGCCCTTCTCCCGTCTCCCGCCTCCCGCCTTCCCCTGTCTCGGCCCTCCCGCTATACTTGTGAAATCTTTCACAATACCCGATGCGCAAGATCGCCGAATCCACCGTTCGCCGCCTGTCCCTGTATCTCCGCTTCCTGGAAGAGTTCGAGGAGCAGGGGATGGAGACCGTGAGCTCCGAGGCTCTGGCCTCGCGCGGCGGCACGACCTCGGCCCAGGTGCGCAAGGATCTCTCGTTCTTCGGGTCGTTCGGCAAGCGGGGACTGGGCTACAGTGTCGGTGAGCTGGTGCGGAAGCTCCGCGAGATCCTCGGGCTGGGGCGGACCTATCGGGTCGCCATGATCGGGGCCGGCAAGATCGGCAGCGCGCTGGTGCAGTACCGCGGCTTCAAGCAGCGGGGCTTCGACATTGTGGCCATTTTCGACGCCGATTCCAGCAAGGTCGGCCGCAACTGGAACGGCCTCACTGTCCGCGATGTGAAGGAGCTGGAGGCCCTGCTCAAGCATCAGCAGGTCGACATTGCGGTGATCGTGACCCCGGCCGACGCCGCTCAAGCGGTGGCCGACAAGGTGGTGGCCCTTGGTGTAAAGGCGATCCTCAATTTCGCCCCGATCCAGCTGATGGTTCCCGACGACGTGGTGGTGAAGACGGTGAACCTGGCGCTGGAGCTCGAGACCCTGAGCTACGCGCTGACCACTCGGTAGACGGGAGGGGCGGAAAGGGCGGAAGGGGCGGAAGAGATGGTAGTTAGAACACACCTCATCCCGAGGGACGTCGAGCGTAGCGAGAGGGACCGAGGGACCTACTTGAGTTCAGTAGGTCCCTCGCTTCGCTCGGGATGACGCCCCTCTTTAAAAATAACTTTCCGCCGTTCCGCCAAGCCGCCGGGCCGCCCGGCCGCCATGCCGCCGTGGCGCCTTGCAGCCTTGCCGCATTGCCGCCTCGCCGCCTGGCCGCCTGGCCGCCTGGCCGCCTGGCCGCTACTCCGCCCTCAAACAACTGATCGGCGCCACTCCCGCCGCCCGCCGAGCCGGCATCCAGATCGCCAACAGCGCCGCAGCAACCGCCGCCGCTCCGGCCACGAGGAAGGTGATCAGGTCGATCCGGGCGACTCCGTAGAGCAAGCCGGACATCAGCTGAGATCCCGCCGCCGCACCGATCAGTCCCAGCCCGGTGCCGATCATCGCCAGCCGCAGGCCGCCCCGCATCACCAGACCGGTCACTCCGCCACCGGTGGCCCCCAGCGCCATCCTGATGCCGATCTCGCGAGTTCGCTGAGCCGTGGTGTAGCTGAGGACGCCGTGAATCCCAACCAGGGCAAGCAGAAAAGTCACCGCTGCGAAGGAGCCCAGAACCAGCATGGCAAACCGGCGCTGACCCAGCGAATCGTGCAGTGTCGCGGTGAGCGGCTCGGCGCTGTACACCGCCAGGCCAGGGTCGACCGCCAACACCGCTCGCCGCAGCGACTCGACCGCTGCCAGTGGATCTCCCGTGACCTTGGCGAAAACCACTCCGACTCGGGGATTCTGGGCCGTGGGCACATAGACCGCGATGGGCGTGGGCTCGGTAAGACCGGCAAACCGCTCGTCGCCTACCACACCGATGATGGTTCTGGCGGTGCCCCAGAAGCGGATCTGCTGGCCGATCGGATCCTGGGCCGCAAAGAACCGTTTGGCCGCGGTCACGTTAATCAGCGCGACATTATTGGCGGTTGCGTCGTCGCCATCGGTGAAGAGCCTGCCGTTCTCGGTCTTTACTCCCAGAGTGGAGAAATAGTCCGGGCTCACGATCCGGATCCGGATCTCGGGCCACTCGCGCGCCTCGGCTTCCCGGCCCACCACCTGGAAAGAGTTGGTGAAGCCGGCATCGAGCGGATTCACATTGCTGAGCGCAGCGCTGCTTACGCCGGGAATGGCTTTCACTTCCTGGAGCAGCCGCTGATTGAACGCGTGCACTTCCTTCCAGGCCGGCCAGATCCGGTAGTTCTCGGGATACCTGGTGTTGGGCAACTGGAACTCGGCTTTCACCACACCCTGGGCCTGGAAACCGGGGTCGACCTGAAGGACAAGCCAGAAGCTCCGGATCAGGAGACCGGCGCAGACCACCAGGGTGACCGACAGCGCCAGTTCGGCGACCACCAGGCCTTCTCTGAAGCGCCGAGCCGCTGCGGTTCCGGTGGCACCGGTGGATTCACCCCGGATGGTCCGCATGATGTCGACATGAAAAGCCTGAACCGTGGGCACCAGGCCGAAGCCCAGACCAACCGCGACCGAGACCACCAGCGTCGCCAGCAGTACTCGCAGGTTGAGTCCCACTTCCGCCACCCGAGGGATGTCCTGGGGCGCGAGCGCCAACAGCAGCTTGAGCCCAATCACGGCGAGACCCACACCAGCCACCCCGCCGATCAGAGCCAGCAAGACCGACTCGGTCATGCACTGGCGCGCCAGTCGTCCGACGCCCGCGCCCAGCGCCCCACGAACCGCAATTTCTCGGGCCCGTGCCGAGCCTCGGGCCAGCAGCAGGTTGGCCACGTTCACGCAGGCCACCAGCAGGACCAGGGCAACGGCGCCCAGCAGGGTGAACATGATGGGACTGGTTGGACCAAAGACCACTTGATGCAGCGACTCGACGTTGATTCCCCGGTCGGCATTGTCCTGGGGGTACTGCTGCTCCAGCTGGGCCGACAGCTCCGCCAGCTCGACCTGGGCCTGATCGACCGATACGCCTTTCGCCAGCCGGCCGAGCATGATGACCGGGTGGGTGGTGCGAGGGAAAATGTGCTCGTCGGCCTGCATCGGAGTCCAAACGTCGACATCTCCTGTGCCGATGTACGGGCCATGGTAGGCCGCCCGCGCGTGAATCTGGTCCAGCCCGAAGTCGGCCCCGTGGGGCACTACGCCTATCACCTCGAACGGCCGGTCGTTGATCCGGATGGTCCGCCCGATGATCCCGGGCTCGGCGCCGTAGAGGGTGCGCCAGCGGGCCTCGCCCAGAATGACCACCTGGGGACCGCCGGGGCGATCGTCCTCCTTGGTGAAGGTCCGGCCCAGTACCGGCGTTACCCCAACCAGCGGGAAGTAACTCTCCGAGACCGACATGCCGGAGAGCCGCATGGCCGCACCCTGATCGGGTGTGAGGATGACCTCCGATCCGCTGACTACCGCGGTGCCGTCGAGCGAGCGGGACTGGGCCGTGTAGTCGACGTAGTCGGGCCAGGAAGCCGGCTCCCGAGTAGTGGAACTCTTCCGGTCGGTTTCCCACACTACTACCAGTCGCCGGGCTTCGGCAAAGGGCAGAGCCCGGAGCAGTACCCCATCCACCACGCTGTAGATCGCCGTGTTGGCTCCGATGCCCAGGGCCAGGGTGAGTACGGCGACCAGGGTGAAGCCGGGGGAGAGCCGCAGCCGGCGCAGGGCGTAGCGGATGTCCTGCGGCACGTGCTCCAGCCAGTTGCTTTGCCGCTCGTCCCGCACCGCATCCTGGGTTCGCCCCACTCCTCCCAGCGCGAGCTGGGCCTGGCGCCGTGCCGCGGTCGGTGATAGTCCGGCCTTCAGGTGCTTCTCGGTCTCCATGTCCAGGTGAAAGCGCAGTTCTTCCGCCGTTTCCCGATCGGCCCGGCTCCGCAGCAGGAGCACCTCGAGGCGAGCCCAGAGTTGTCGCAGGAATTTCATGGCAGGCCTCCGGCCCATTCGAGAATCCAGTTGACTGCCGCCGACGCCCGCTGCCAGGTCTCCCGTTCCTTTTCCAGCTGGCGCTTGCCGGCGGCGGTGAGGTGGTAGAACCGGGCCCGCCGGTTGTTCTCCGTGGTCCGCCATTCGGAGCGGATCCACCCCTTGCGCTTGATCCGTTCCAAGGCTGGATAGAGCGAGCCCTGATTGACTTGAAGGACGTTGCGGGAGATCAGCTCGATGCGCTGGGTGATGCCCCAGCCATGCATCGGTTCGACCGATATGGTCTTGAGGATCAGCAGCTCCAGGGTCCCCTGGAGCAGGTCGGATCGTTCGTCGCTCACCCTGGCTTCTCTCTGTGGTCGAGAGGAGCAGGATTGTTTCTCTTCTCTCGATTGTCAAGAGAAGTGAGGGTCCGGAATTTGTGCGAAACCTGCAGCAGGGTTGCTTCGTCTTGTAGCGATTTTCTTCGGTGGCAATCCCGGTTGGATGTGATGGACCGCTGACAGCTTCACACGAAGTCCACGAAGCGCACACGAAGGGGACGGCGACAGATCCACCACCCCCTTGTCATCCTCAAGAGATTTTGGTGAACTCACCGAATGCCGAAGTTCGACGTCCCCCTTCGTGTGAGCCTCGTGTGCTTCGGGTAATGTCTGTGAGCTATCTGTCCCGGTGACAAAACTGAGGCGCAACAAGTCCTGCAGCCGCGGCTCCTCGTCAGCCCCCGGCCCGCTTACCTTCCGGCCATGCCCGTCGAAATCACCTCCGAGATCGGCCAGCTCCACTCGGTCCTGGTTCACACCCCCGGAGCCGAGCTGCGGGCGGTCACCCCGGGGAACAAGGGCGACTACCTCTACGACGATATCATCCAGCCGGACAACGCCCAGAAAGAGCATCGCCGGTTTGTGGCGGTGCTCCAGCGGTTCGCCGAGGTCTATCAGGTGGCCGATCTGCTGGGGGAGGCGCTGCAGGTGCCGGAGGCGAGGGAATCGTTCATCCGCAGTACCCTCGATGTGGTTCCTTCCGAAGTGCTGGGCCGGAAGCTGCACGAGCTGGAACCGGCAGCCCTGGCCCGACTGATCATTGAAGGCGTGGAGCAGGAGGGCGGGCCCTTCGCCCAGGCCCTCAATTCGGTGGGCTACGTGCTGCCCCCGCTGCCGAATCTGTTCTTTCCCCGCGATATCGGGATGGTGATCGGGCGGCACTCGGTGGTGGGCTCGATGCGCCACGGGGTCCGCTGGACCGAAGAGCTGTTGATCAAGACCCTCTTCACCTATCACCCCAAGCTTGCCAACGAGGGACTGCTCTACGACGGCTCGGATGAGCGGCGCAATGACTATACCCTCGAGGGGGGCGACATCCACTCGCTGCGGCAGGACCTGCTGCTGGTGGGGTTCAGTGCCCGGACCTCGCCGGCCGCGATCGACCATCTCTGCAAGGTGGTCTTTGAGCGCACCGCGGTGACCGACGTTCTGGTCCTGGTGATGCCCAAAGAACCCACTGCCATTCACCTCGACATGCTGTTTACCCAGGTGGATCGCGAACTCTGTGTGGTGTATCCACCCTATTTCGTGGGGCCGGAACGGCGGGCGGTGCTGCATCGCCGGAAGGGCAAGGATGTGGTCCGGGAGATGCCCAGCTTCTTTTCGGCGCTCAAGGAAGTGGGCCACCCGCTGGAGCCGATCTTCGCCGGCGGGACCCATCGTGCGGCCCAGGACCGGGAGCAATGGACCTCGGGGTGCAACTTTCTGGCGCTCAAGCCGGGCATGGTGGTGAGCTACCGTCGCAATGAAGGCACCATCGACGCGCTCAAGCAGGCCGGGTTCCGGCCGGTGAGCAGCGTGGATTTCGTGGCATTCGACGACTGGCTGGACACCAAACACCGGACCGTGGTTACGATTGAGGGTGATGAACTGGTGCGTGGCGGGGGTGGCCCCCGCTGCATGACACTTCCGCTGCGGAGATCTCCGATTTGATCGGTCTTACCCCGTTTCCCGAGCGCACCCTGGTCGACCGAGCCATGACGCTCATGCTCCAGGGTCCCTGCGGCGCCGATCTGCTGGCTCGTGAGGTGATGGGACTCAAGTCGGCCCCGCTCGCGGTCGCCGAACGACTCTCGATTGCGATGCTCTCGGCCGACCCCCGGGTGAGGCAATTGGAGGATGGGCGCTGGGCTCTGGTGGCCGAAGTGGGGGGATCGCCGCTGATCGAGGACTGCGCCTTTGCGGTGGTAGATGTGGAGACCACCGGATCGCGTTCATCGGGGCCCGACCGGGTGATGGAAGTGGCGGTGGTCCTGGTACAGGGCACTCGCCGCGAGGTGGTATTCGATTCCCTGGTGAATCCCCGGACCTTCATTCCTCCCCGGGTTGCCGGGCTCACCGGTATTTCGGGCCAGATGGTCTCCCGGGCCCCCGAGTTCGATCAGGTAGCGGATCAGGTGCTGGCAGCCCTGGCGGGCCGGATCTTTGTAGCTCACAACGCCCGGTTCGACTGGGGCTTTCTGACCGCCGAAATGCGCCGGTCGAGGGGACTCGGTCTTACCGGCAGCATGCTCTGCACCGTTCGTCTGGCCAGGCAACTGCTCCCTCAGCTGGAATCCCGCGGTCTCGACAGCGTGGCCCACTTCTTCGGGATCGAGAACCCGGCCCGACATCGAGCTGGCGGGGACGCGATCGTCACCGCCCAGGTGCTGGAACGGCTGTTGTTGATCGCCAGGGAGAAAGGTGCCCGCACGCTCTCGGATCTCGAGGCGATGTGCCGCAAGCGCACCCGGCTGCAGGCCAAGCGGGCCCGTCAACGGGCCGCCAAACGCCGGCGCGGACTCATCAATCTCGATCACAACTTTCAGGAACGAGGAACGAGGAACGAGGAACGCCCGTGGAATCTCGATCTGCATTGATGCGCTTGGCCCGCCAGTTCAACGTCGGTTCCCTCAAGTGCCACCTCCTTGAAGGCGGCGATCAGCGGCTGGATGGCGGCGCCATGTTCGGGGTGGTTCCCAAGCCGCTTTGGTCCAAACGAGTGCAGCCCGACGAGCGGAACCGGATTCCCCTGGGGATGCGCTGCCTGCTGATCGAGCATGATGACGGCCTGGTGCTGGTCGATACCGCCCTGGGCGACAAAGAGGATTCCAAGTTTCTCGATATCTATGCGGTGGAGAACCGGGGGAATCCCGGGCCGACCAGGCTGGAAGACGCCATTCGCGAAGCGGGGCACGCTCCGGACGATGTGAAGTGGGTGATCAACACCCACCTGCACTTCGATCACGCCGGCGGCAACACCCTCAAGATGGGCGACGCCGGCGCCAAGCTGGCCTTTCCCAACGCCACCTACATCGTCCAGAAGAAAGAGCTGGAATTTGCCCGGCACACCAACGAACGGACCCGGGCCAGTTATCTGCCCCCCAACTACGAACCGGTCGCCAAGGCCGGTAAGTGGAAGCTGATCGAGGGTGACGGGGAGATTGTCTCAGGGATTGCAGCCCGGCTCACCCCCGGCCATGTGCCGTGGCATCAGAGCATCGTGCTGTCGAGCGGAGGAGAGACCGCGGTATTTCTGGGCGACGTGATACCGACCAGCGCCCACCTGCCGCTAGCCTACATCATGGGGTACGACCTGGAGCCGCTGCGTACGCTCGAATCCAAACGGGCGTTGCTGCATGAGGGAGTAAAGGGAGGGTGGACCTTCATCTTCGAGCACGATCCGGCCATCGCCACGGGGCGGGTGATCGAAGACGTCAAAGGAAAGGGCGTGATGTTGAGCGAGGAACTGCTAGTCAGTCATCAATAGGCCGAGCTTCCACCAGCCGGGCCAGCAGCTCGTTCAATTCCTCGCTCCGTTTGCGGAAGGCCCGCCGGTAGAGTGTCCGGGCAAGATTGACCATTGCGATCAGATTTCCCAGTACCAGTGCTCCGGCGATTAGTGGTGAGCGCAAAGCTCCCATGCCGATACCGATCCAGATACCGACCGTCCAGCCGCCGCCACCGCCAACGCATCCCCCGAAAACCGCTCCCGCCAGCTGATTCAGATTCTCGTCGATCCGGATCACCGATTTCCCATGCTGGGAAGAGACCGTGACACTGACATTACGGCTGCTGGCGCCCCGCCCTCCAGTCTGGCCCACGGTCCACGACCTGGTCCGGCCGACCCGAGAGGCGAACCCAATGCCTCCCATGGTGCGCTGGATCTCACCCACCATGCTCTCCCAGATCTCCTCGGTTACTTCGATGTCGAGCTCCCGTTCAATCAGGATCCGGCGAGGGGCACCGACCCAGGGGCTGGCTGCCTGAGCCCGCTTGAGGGTGACGTCACTGGCGGCACTTCGGACCAGTTCTGGGTCCAGCCCGGCTTCGCTGACCAACGCTTCCATCTCTTCAATGGTCAGTCCCCGCTGGGCCGCGGTCTCACCGGTGCCTGACGCCAGCTCGGCCGCCCGGCGCAGAATGGCATCGGTATCCGATTCGGTGAACCGGCGGGCCGGAAGCTGGGGATTGGGGTCGGGCATGGGAACGTAATTTCGAGCCCTAAGCCGTCTGCCGCCAGCCGCCGGTTTGTAGGACAAACGCCGACGTACCTCGTAGGACCTTTTTCCCTCCTGAGATCCGCAACCCTTCCAGCGCGTTCCCCTCTCAGAGACCGACGACCAACCACTTCGCCGAGAGGGACGAAATGACCGTCAACGTATGGGCCAATGGGCCGGGAACGCCTGGGTATGCCTGCGTGGATGCCCGCCTGACAGACCGGAAGAACAGCAACTGGTTCTGGGAAGACCGGGCGGTGCTGACCGCCGACCAGGACTACGGTCAGGCCGGCTGGGACCTGGGACTCAACTACAAGGGGCTGGGAGATCTGGTGGCCCAGCTGACCCAGCTCAAGCGGCAGAAGTGGACCCCGGGCAATGGGTCGACCATCCAGCAGGGAGAGATTCGCCGGCTGGCGATCCATGCTCATGGCAATGCCGGGATGCTCCATGTCAACGGACAGGGAGGGAATTCGCTGACCGCCAAGACCATCTCCTCGATGCAGAGCGACCTGGTCCGCATCGGGCAGATGACTGTCAGCGATGCCGCCAATCCCGCGGTGATACTACTGGTGGGTTGTGTGGCGGCCCAGGGCAAGGAGGGCAATGCACTCCTGACCGGTCTGTCGACCTTGTGGCCCAACCGGAAGGTGGTGGGCTTCTGGACTCTGGGCTACGTGGCGGGCGGTGAGATGAAACGGGGCGGCTCGGACTGCACCGAGTCGGGGATGCGGGACACTGACGCCCTGTATGCCGGTCAGGCCAACGACCATGCGGGGAAGCTGTGGAAAGACCTCAACGCCTGGCCCTGGGCGGGGGAGGGGTCGCCTCATGCCAAGGTCGCTTTCAATGGGGCCATCATCAGCGGGAGCCTCTTGTAGCCCGGGAGTTGACCCAAATGGCTGGGGGAGGCTAGTTTACCGGCCAATCGAAGCGGGGGCCGGTGGCCTCCCACCCTTGAGCCCGGCATCCGCCGGTGCGACCGGGTCCAGTCGACAGACGCTGAACGTGGCGCGCATGAGCGGCGCCACTCTCTGTTGCCGGACACTCTCAGGGATCTCGAGTGTCCGGTTTTCTTTTGCGCGGGAGCGAACACACTGTCCACCAATGAGCGTGAACGCCGGGTCCGCATCAATCGGCAGATCCGGATCAGCCCCGTCCGGGTGATCGGCCCGGGGGGAGAACAGCTGGGAGTCCTGCCGGTCGAAGAGGCGTTGTCCGCCGCGCAGGAGCGCGGGCTGGACCTGGTCGAGGTGGCCCCGATGGCCCGGCCCCCCGTGGTCAAGATCATGGACTACGGCAAGTACAAGTTCGAGGAGGCGAAGGCGGCCCGCGCGGCCAAGAAGAAGCAGCACGTGATCCAGATGAAGGAGGTGAAGTACCGCCCCGCCATCGACGACCACGACTACAACTTCAAGACCAAGCATGCCCGCGAGTTCCTGCAGGACGGGAACAAGGTGAAGGTGACGATGATGTTCCGGGGCCGCCAGATGGCGCGCCCCGACCTGGGACGGGCGGTGCTGGACCGGG
>CAZOES010000073.1:0-22077 GCA_964578865.1 uncultured Gemmatimonadaceae bacterium
GCTACGCTCGGGACGACACACTCGATTAGTGGCGTCTCCCGTTCACTTCTTGATCACCAGCACCTTCTTCACCCACCCCTCCCCCGTCGCGCCCTGCACGTGCAGGTAGCCGTCCTTCTCATCGCCCAGGAACACCAGTTCTTCACTCTTCTTGAGAGTGCCCACTGAGCTGGCGGTAGCCGAGGGCTCCGAGAGCAACTTCACGTTCTCGATCTTGGGGAAGAGCACATCGCCTTCACCGAACGACGCTCCGGGTTTGCCCTGGGTGTTGCCCAGCCGGGCTCCCACCGCGGTCGCGTCCATTCCCTTGAGCCGAGGATCCTTCTTAACGTCGGCGACGATCTTGTTGTAGTTGTTGAGGAAGCTGGCCGCGATGACCTTGCCTTCGTTGGTCTTGGTATAGCCACCGGCCGCGACCCCAACCCCTCCCAGCAGACCACCCACCGCCGCCCCGATATCCGCCTTCTTGGCCTTTCCATCGGCCGCCGCCACCTGGACTCCGGAGCGGACATCGCCCAGCAGGAGACTGGTCTGGGCTTCCTTGAATTTGAGCCCGCCGCCGATCACCCCGCCGGTCCGGCTTCCCAGTGCGCCGCCCACCGCGCCGCCGATGCCGCCGGAGTTACCCTCGGAGAAGATCACATCGGGAGTGAGATAGAAATCGGCCGCTTCCATCTGGCCCCCACCCACGTTGGCGTCCTGCTTGAGGTCGCCGGAGTTGGCCAGTTGCCGCTCACCCTGCATGGTCTGGAGCCCGCGTCCCCGCTCTACCACCACGAAGCATTTGGACTTCTGGGCGTACACCCGGATCAGGCTGGTGGGAGATTCCAGCCCGTAGCGCCTGAGACCATTGAGCGACTGGGCATTGGGTTCGACCACCGCCAGGGTGCCGACCGGCTTCTCGCACTTGGAGAGTCCGTCATCCTGGGCCGCCAGCGGCAACGCGGCGACCAGGGCAAGAGCGAGGGTTGGGAGCGACCGGGACGGGCGAAGTACGAGGCTCACGGCTTCCTCCGGGATAGCAGCGGCGCCGGCTCGGGGGGAGTACGGTCGGGCTGCAGGTGCTGGTCAAACGGGGTCCCAGAAACGTGACCAGCGGGGGGCGGGGAGGCAAGCCTTCCGGTCAGCGCGCCGGCCAGGAAATGATCAGACCCAGCAATGTGATCACCACCGCAGCGGCCAGCGGGATGATCCCCGCCATCAGGTACCGGTGTGGCAGGGTGGAAACCCCGATGGAGGGGCCCGGCAATGGTCCCAGCCCGGTGGCACCATTGGCCAGATGCGCGGGGGCCGGCGGGAGGTGCGGCCCTGCCGGTTGGACCGGGGGACCCGGTGGCGGGGCCAGGGTGGCGATCGAGATCGGTTGGTTGCTCATTCGAATAGCTCCATTCTCACGGCGGTTGCATTGTCCGGCCCGCCATTGGCCAGGGCCAGCTCCAGTACTCCCTTTGCATCGGGAGCGTTGATCGCGGCTTCAAAGGCGCTCTCACTCCCCGCCGCGGCCATCACCCCGTCAGTCACCAGCAGATAGACATCGCCGGGAAAGCACTTCTCGGTCAGGTCTTCGATCAGGTCCGGCGGCAACTCGGGCAGGTCGGCGCCGACCGCATAGATCAGTCGTGAGACTTTGTTCCCTGCGCCATCGGGCATGATCACCGCGTGATCCAGGCTCAGCTGCTTCCACACCCCATCGCGCTTCCGGTAACAGCGACTGTCACCCACGTGCACCATCAGAAAGGCTTCGCTCGCCATCAGCAGGGCAGTACAAGTCGTTCCGCACCCGGCTTTGGTCGGATCATCCCGGCCCAGGCCGGCCAGTTCCCGATGGGCATCAGCCATCGTCTCGCTCAGTCCGGCGCCGAGATCGACCGCACTGATGGCCGGGGACCAGCGCCACACATTGCCGGCCAGCCGTTCCGCCACTCGGCCACTGGCCTGATCGCCACCCTGATGCCCGCCCAGTCCATCACACACTGCCACTACAAAAGGGCGGGCCGCGCCCTCCCTGATCCACTCGGACTCGGCGAATCCGTCTCGCACGCAGCGGCCGCCGATCACCGCCATATCCTCGTTGCGAGCCCGGGTTGGTCCGCAGAAGGACGCAGCGCTGGCTCGTACCAGCCGAGGCAGCGTCATACCGGCTCCACCCGGAAGGTCAGCATGCCGATCTTTACATGATCCCGCCCCGGCTCGACCGGTTGGGAGCCCATCGGTGCAATCGCGCCACCGGCAAACCGGCCATCGGGGCTGACGGCGCAGCTCCCCTTCCCCGCCAGGTCCACCAGGCTCCAGTCACCGGCAGGTCCTCGCCGGAAAAGACAATGCCGGCGAGAGACACCCTTGTTGTGGAACTGATCCAGAAGCATTGCGAAGGGACCCTCGCCCCGGCCAATCACCACTTCGGGCTCAATAGTTAGCGGCGCCAGCGACTCACCACTGGTCACCACCAGTCTCAACTTGAGCACCAGGGTCTGGACCGTGGTGGGGTTGCCCCCATGGTACGGGGTCTGGCCCGGTGAGTTGGGGACGGCGGGCGAGACGGGCGGCCCGCCACGGCGTGGGGGTGGCATCACGGTCGGTCCCACCGTGGGCGTGACCGGGGTGACGGGCTTCCCACCACCAACCGGCGGCCGCACCACCGCGGCAACCCCGTGTTTGATGCACTTTTCACCCGGCTTGGCCAGCTCACTGCAAGTAGGACAGGCCGCCAGCTGCTTGCCGCAGCTGTCACAGAAGGCTCCGTCTTCCGGCACCCGAGTTGCACAATGAGGACAAGGCGCGAGAGTCAGCATGCATTCCCCCTCGCGTCAAACCCGGACGGCACATCCTCGGCAAGCAGAGTCCGGCGCTCTTCGGGACTCACCGTGGCAAACCCCTGGGCCAGCCGCGGCGCCAGCCGGCTGGCCAGCCGATCCTTCATCGCGGTGACCAGCGTATGAGCCATGCCCGCGTTGCGACTGGGCAGAAGCTCACCGGCCCTTGGACTCTTGAGCAGCGCAAGGAGTGCAGCGTCGGCATCGGGTGTAAGGGTGAAGCCGGCATCTTTCGCGGCCTGACGGGCGATGTTGTGGACTTCCTCGGGGGAATAATCTTCCAGCTCGAGCACGGTACCGAAGCGGCGGGAGAGACCGTCGTCCAGCTTGAGAAAACCGTCCACAATGTGAGGATACCCCGCCACGATCATCACGAAGCGGCCTTTGGCGTCGACCAGATGGGGCAACAATTCGCGGGCGACATCGACGCCCTGCGGCTGGCCGATCAGCCCGCTGACTTCATCCAGAAAGAGCACCCCGCCGATGGCCCGTTCGACCAGGTCACGCACGGCCTGGGCCGCGGCTCCCTGAATTCCCTTGATCAGCTCGGTCCCTCGAACCTCTTCAACATGAGGACGAGGCAGCATCCCCAGTCCGTAGAGCAGCGAGCCCATGATCCGGGCGACCGTTGTTTTGCCGGTGCCCGGACTTCCCTGCAGCAGGATGTGTTCGAGCGGCGGCGCCACATCGGCACCTTCCTCCAGCTCGGCTCGCCAAAGGAGAAGATTCCCTCTCAGCCGATTGATCACCGACCGCAGGTGAGGCTGCCCTACCAGAGTGGCCAGCTTCTTCTCGGCATCGACCAGCGCCTCCTCGGGACTCTTGCCGGTGGCCGAACGAGGCAGCTGGATGTCATCTTCGATGATAAGGTTGGGATCGGAGCCATCGGCCCCAACCCGCGCCACCTGGCGCGCGATACTGGCATTGAGGAATTCCCGAGCCCCCCGGGCGTTGGCAAAGGCCGGCAGCGACCAACGACGAAGCAGCCGCATGAGCTGCCGCATCCGCCGATCGGCACCGGGAGTCAGGGTCTTGGAGGCATCCTTCGCCATCGTCAGGTAAATCGAGGCGAGGGTATCGGCATCGTAGTTATTGAGCTGAACCCGGTAATGCTCGGGGAACCGGCTGGGCATTCCCTGATCCAGCGCCAGCACGGCGGGCAGGCTGTTGGTGTAACCGCCCAGTACGCAAAGGAACTGGCCTCGTTCGTTTTCCAGCCGAGGCAGCAGAGTGTTGAGGATCTCACGCTGGAAGTTGTGGCCGCCGGAGTCGGCCATCTGGTGCGCTTCATCGATAAACAGCACTCCGCCTCGGGCCCGGTCGATCGCGTCGTTCACCCGGCCCGAGGTCTGACCCACATAGCCGGACTGAAGTGAAGCCGGATTGGCATACTCCACCAGGCGCTCGGTGGGAAGAATCCCCGCCTTGCAGAGCAATCGCGGCAACAGCTTGGCGATAGTGGTCTTTCCCGTCCCGGCGTTCCCCATCAACAGAACGTGTCCATCCAGGACCGGCCGGCCAGGATCTCTCGCCTTCCGTTCCTGGGAAGCACGAATCATCAGCTTGAGCTGCTCCCGCACCGCATCGATGCCCTGCAGGGTGTCCAGCTGGGCGAACAGCTCATCGAGCGAAGTAGGCTGATCCACCGGACCCGGGATATCGACTTCGGCCAGTGCCCCGCTGGTGGACCCAGACAATCTGGTGCGGGCGGCCTGGGTGGTGAGCTGAACCATCTCCTCCACCGCGTGGCCGTGCCGCCGCGGCATATCGACCGCGTTCACCAGATAGCGGCAACGGGCGGTGAGCCGGGCGGCGGTCGCTTCGTCCACGGTCCAGCCCAGCGCGACGAATCTTCTTCGAGACACTTCGGCCAACTGATCGGCCGACCAGTCATCCAGCCGGAGCACCTCTCCGAAGTGGCGAGGCAGCGGCGCGTCAGGTCGGAGAAACGGGGCGAAAGGTCCCGGTGCGCCGGTCACCAGCACCAGCGGATCGGAGCCATCGCCCCGGTTGGCCAGAGTGTCTAACAAGTCGAACAGCGCCTGCTCCCCGCCAGTCGGGACATCGGGTGCCGGCAACAGCCGGTGAGCCTGGTCGACAATCAGGGTTCCGCCGCCGGCCTTGGAAAGCAGATCCTCCGGTTTCTCGGAGCGAATCTCCCGAGCGGTGACCAGCGTCGCGCCTTTCTTCGTCAAGCCGACCTGTTCGGCACAGTCTGCTATCGCGCGGGCCAGCCGAGTGGTGCCGGAGCCGGGGGAACCAAGGATCAGGCGGTGGCAACGGACCGCCTGGCCCTGATTGCGCACGACCACTGCATCCATCAATTGGGCCCGGACCGAGGCGGCCAGCACGTCGATCCCCACCAGCTCCCCGAAGGGATCGGTCTGGAGTTGCAGCCGGTCGCCACACCCTTTGCAGAAACGCGCCACGTCGCGATTGACCGTGGCGCAGCGGGGGCAGTTTCCTCGAGGAGGAGCCTGGACTGGAGGAGCAGTGGTCATGCGGCCTGGGCCGAACTCCCGGGAATGTTCTCGACTCGTACTTGGTTCGGATCGACCGCCAGCGCCAGTACTGCGTGGAGCATCAGCCATTGCTCCTGCAGAGCAGCCTGACCCAGACTCTCCGCATCAACACACGCCTTCTTTACACCAGCGGCGAGGTCCGGCGGCACTGATCGGGATTCCTGCTCCGCCTGATTCACGATCTTCCGGCTGTGATTCCACCGGAGCAGGAGTGCCAGCCCAAGCCACGCGATCATGATCAGACCAACGTAGAAGCGATTGGAGGTGAATCGGAGGAAGCCCCCGTTGGCCTCGTAGATCTTCCCGGCGGTGAAGAACATGATGAAAGCGACGATGAACGACAGCAGCTTGCCGCGGAAGGTCCGCAGAAAGAAGAACGTTGAGGTCGCCAGGCAGATCAGGCCCAGCAACATTGGAATCAGATAGGGGACGTCCTTGTCGCTGAAGGCGGGGACGTTCAGGTTGCGAATGGACCAGGCCGCCGCGCCAAACCCGCTCAGCCCGATCATGAACCAGAGTCCGGTGCGGTAGACCTTTCGCACCAGCGCCGGCTCCGAGGTCTTGAGCTTGGTGAGGGTGTTGGCGTGAGGGGTTCCCCGCAGGGTGATCGCCTTGTCGTTGATGGCCTGGAGCCGGGCATCCCGCTGGCGGCCCTCTTCCTGAGCCAGCTCCTTCTCCAGTACCTGTCTCCTGGCATCTTCGGCCGACCAGCGGGCCAGCGCCGGCAGCCTGAATCCGCCCAGGGCCCGCTGGAGATCGCCCCGCCGGGCAATCACTTCGCCCAGCACGTTGGGTGCCTTCTGGTAGAAGGCGAAGGCGTCGCGCACCGAGTCGGTGAGCTGACCCCCGACCCAGGTCATGAGAGCATCCCACCATCCCGGCGCCGACTGGCGGTACTTGCCGGCTCCCAGGGCAAAGGCCGTGGCAGCTTCCACCAGTACCAGTTTGCGATTGGCCTCCGGCGCCGCACCGGCGATGGCTTCGAGCTGACGGGTGACTGCGGCCCCGGCCGCCTGCAACACTTTGGCATCACCCGGGTCGCCCGACCAGGGGGCCTGGGCCGCGAAGCAGGTAGCGATGACGTCGACCAGTGGCTGCCCGGTGGCCTGCCATTGATTCGCCAGCAGAGCGATCGACACATCGCGGCGAGGACCCGAAGGTGGCCTGGCCGAGAGCCAGTCGGCGGCGGCGGACTCGAAGCGGCCACCCTGCACCACTCGCCACCAGCCGTCCATGAACTGGCCCATCCCCTTGGCGCCATCGGAAGCACGAACCCAGATCTCGTCGCGGAACGCGTCTTCCGGCGCGGTCAGGACCACACCGTGAATCGCGTTGACCTGATTCATCGCGATGGTCATCCAGTCGATCGCCGCGAGGGTCCCGAGGGTCTTGCCATCGAGGGTGCGGAGCCGTCCGACTCGCTCCGAGGTTCCCGGCAAATGGGTGTCGAGCCAGAGCGCGAGAGGATCGGCCGGATCGAGCAACTTCTTGAAGCATTCTCCGGCCCGGTCGCGCAACCGCGCCAGGAAGCTGCTGATTTCGGTGACGATAGCCCCGTCGCTGTCGCGCCAGGATCCGGCCGCAGCGTACTGCATCAAGTAGTGCCGGATGACCGCGGTCGCCTCCGGCTTTCCGGCTCGGACATCGGCATCCAGCTCGGCCATCGCCTCGCGGAGCTCGTTCTCCGGGCGAGTGGTGAGATAGAGCCAGAGCGGGTGCCCCGGATCGACCAGACCCTTGGGCCGGTTGGGATCTCCCTCGAGCCAGGCGCTGAGCTCCGCGTAATCTTTGCAGACTGTCCCGTCGGGAGCGGTGAACGGAAGCGAGGGATCCAGCAGGTAGGCCGCCTTCTGGCGTCCGGCCGCGTGATTCTTGGGAAACTCCTTCTCTACGATGTCGGTGAGATCGGCCACCAGACCGGCATCGGCGCTGGCCCATTCCCGCATGTTCCAGGCATACAGGAAACGCTCACCGGCAGTGGGCGACTCCATCAGGAATCTGGCCAGGCCCGCGGGAGTATCGACTTCGTACGGCGCGCCCTGGGCCGGACGCACGGTGAGCCGCGGATAGGTGACGCTGCGAACCGCCGCGGCCCGGGGAATCGACTGGCCCGAGAGCCAGCGCTGAATTCCGTCGTAGGTGAGCCGGATGTTGGCCGGCAGCAGCAGCGCCTCTGCCAGGCTCTGGAAATCGGGAGGGAGATCGGGCGGCATCGGTACCGCCCCGCGAGACTTGAGCGCGATCTGATCGGCTTCCCGCCCCACGAAGGGATGCTGCCCGGCCCATAGAGTCAGAACCATGATACCAAGAGCGTAGAAGTCGGCCGCTTCGCCGACCACGACGCCGTCCCCCATCGGCAACAACTCCTCCGGGGCCATGAAGGGCAACTTGCCGCGGATGGTTCCGCTCTTGGCGGCGCCCCCGCTCATGATGGAGGACGAGCCCAGGTCGCTGAGCACCAGCCGGGTCTTGCCGAGATCAAGCCAGAGGAAATTGTCCGGCGAGACATCCCGATGGACCACACCACCGGCGGTATGCAGCGTGTGCAGCGCGGAGGCCGCCTGCTGGATGATGGAACGGAGCCGCTGCTGATCCTTGAAGGACGCGGTCGATTGATCGGGACCACCGGCCAGGGGACCACCCTCGGCAAAGGCGAGCAACTCCCAGGCCCGGGGATCGCCGTGGGGATCGGCATCGAGCAACGCGATGATCGCGTTGGGCGGAAGCGCCCGCCAGCGATCCAGCACGTCCGGTTTGGGCCGGGCCGCCTGAGTGTAGAGTTTGAGAACAGTCCGGGGCGCCGGCCCACCGGTCACCACATATAACTCCGCCTGTCCCCCCACGTACAGCAGCCGTTCAATAGTCAGCCGATGCTTACCCAGCTCCAGCACGTCGCCCGGGGAATGACTGGAGAGTCGAGGAGATGAGACCGCCGGCTTGGCGGTCCCTCCGCCCACCGGTGTTGCGGTGGTCGGCTGACTGATGTGAATGGGCTGCGCCGTAGTTGCCATCGCGGCATGGGCCGGCATCGCCGTAGTCGCAACGTTGGCATTCGCCGGAGCGGGATCGACCGTCTCGTCTGGGCTCATACTTTGAACTCGGCGTTGCCTTCGTTCACTTCGGTAATGACTCGGGTGATCGGGACGCCGCCCTTGCTGGGGTCGGAGCAGGAAGACATGCCACCCGGCATCGGGTGCTCCACGGTGAACGCGTTGCAGCGCCAGGCGACCACTTCGAGTCGTTCACTCACAACCCGGAATCGCAACGCGACCTGCAGCGCGTTCCCCGCCGCCCGGGCTTCCTGGGCCGAGGGGAACGATCGAGTCGATACTGCGTTCAGGGCATCCTGGGCGGCCTGCTCCGCAAGGGCGCGGACTTTGGCTTTGTCTTCAGCGGAACGCGCGTTCTGAGCCGCCGCTCGCAGCGCCTTCAAGTTTGGTTTCGGCGTGCTCGCGGCAGATGGGACGGTCGGGACGGTCGGGACGGTCGGGGTTGAAGCCGTCGACTGTTGCTGCACCTGTTCGACTTGCCCGTCTCGCCCGTCTCGCCCGTCCAGTGATTGCAGTACCACCCCAATCTCATCCAGCTCCTCGAACGCCTCGACCACTTCGGGATCGGTCGAGAGTCTTGCCATCTCCGACGCCGCACGGGGAGTCAGTCCGGCGCCACAATCGGGATTGGGACAGAAGTCGAACCGACTGAAGGTACCGCAGGCCCCGCAGACAATTCCTTCAGGAGGCAAACCGCACTGCCGGCAGTAGGCCTGGCCGTTGGCGAACGGCTCGAGGCAGAAGACGCAGTGTCCCGGATAGAGATGAGCCGAGCAGGCTTCGCAGAAGTCGCTCGCCTCACTGCGCACGGCTGCGCCGCAACGGGGGCAGGCAGTCGCCAGCTTCCGGAGCGGCTGAGCCGCAACCTGGGCGGCCTGGGTGGCTGTCGAGGCAGCGGCTCGAGCATCCGGTTGGGTCATGTCGGTCAGGGCGTGGCGTCGATCCGCACGTCGAAGTGTCCGCCGGTGATCGTCAGGTTGGATAGGCCGCCGGCCCCGAGCGGGTGCAGCCGGCCGCTGAATGTTCCCACCAGACGTCCATTGGCCAGGCTGGTAATGGTCACCTTCCCGCTGTCACTACCGGACCCACCGCCCCAGTTGTGGTTCAGCTTGAGATCGCTCACCGTGATACTGAATCCGCCGGTGAATCCGTAGTCCCCTGTCGCGTTGACCGGTACCGCGGTCACGAAGCTCACATCGAGACTGTCGTTCCCGCCACCAAAGGAGAACGACCCAGCACTGCCAAGTCCGACGACCGTAGCAGCATTGAAGACCGTTCCGCCCAGATTGGCGAAGACGGTGCTGCCATGGTTGGCCGCCGGCACGGTGGAAAGCGCACTGGGCAGGTCGATGTCGAGAGTGCCCTCGGTGATAGCCCGGTTCCCGGTGAAGGTGGACCCCAGGATCGGCTCGGCCACGAACGAAAAGGTTCCTTCCAGGTGACCCGCGGTCAGACTGGTGATCGTGATCATCCCGGCGTTGCCGTTGAGGGGTGTGGTTCGGCTCTGCGCGGTCGAGGGTGTGGTCGTGAGGTAGATCCCGGTGCCACCCGCGCTGGTCCCCTGGTTGACACCCAACGGATAGGTGCCTGGGCCCGAGATGAAGCCGAGGATCAGGCTGATACTCGAGGTGTTGTTGCCCGAGATCTTGACCCCGAGTATCACCACCGACCCGGGGACGGTGTTGCTGGGAGTAACGGTGACCTGATCGGCGCTCCAGGAAGTGCCGTCGATCCGGGCCGACATCCCGGCCCCGCCTCCACCGCCTCCGGGGCCATTGCCTCCATCACCACCGCCGCACGCCGCCGCGGCGACCACGGCACATCCGCCAAGCACCCACCGGGTCAAAGTTCTCATCTCCCACCGCCCCTTCGATTGGTTGCCGAATGGGCCTAAGGTGCAGGCCGCTCCGGCAAGCTGCAAGTTCGGGTTTCCTACTGTGGGATGACTTTCACTATGAAGGACCCGCCGGTGATGGTCAGAACCCCTGTCGCGCCTGAGGCTGCGTTGGGCTGCAACGTGCCGCTGAAGGTCCCGTTAGTCCGTTCCGCACTCATACCCGAATAGAGGACGCTGCCGACATCTCCACTGATCCCACCCCAGCTGTGGCCGGTGGCCAGATCAATAACCGTGATCCGCACTCCGTTGAGCAACGTCAGGCTGGTCCCATTGACGGTGACCGGAGTGGTATTGAGGATCTGCAGGTTCAGTGTGGTGGTCAGCGCACCCATTGCCACGACCCCATTCGCGCCCAGGCCGGTAACAGTAGCGCCATTGAAATGATCTCCGTTGAGATCGGCGTGGATATCACTCCCATAGTCGACCGTCCCCACCTCGGTGAATCCGGCCGGCAGTTCGATATCGAAGGTGCCTTCGGTGATGGTACGGTTCCCCGCCAGGATGACGCCCGGAATTGGCTGGGCCACGAAGGTGAAGGTGCCTTTGATGCGGCTGCCATCGTTACTGGTGACAACGAAGAACCCCGATTCCCCGTCCAGCGGGGTCATCCGAGTTTCCACGGTCGATCCATCCTGTTCGATGATCGTCGCCAGACCGCCGGGGGTAGTGCCGTTGTTCACACCCAGCGGATAATTCCCCGGGAACCGCACGAAGCCGAGCGAGATCGAGATGCTGGTGGCCTTAGTGCCGTTCACCTTGGTTCCGGTGATCACAATCGATCCGGGGATTCCCACACTTCCCGGAATGATCTGCAGCCGGGCGGCATCAGTGGCCCAGGCCACACCGTCGATCCTGGCCGCGAAGCTGCCGCTGCCGCCGCCACCACCACCCGGCCCGTTGCCGCCGTCACCATCGCCGCCGCAGGCCGCGTTCATTGCGATCGCCAAGCCTGCTGCCACTCCCCACCGAAGCATGTTGCGCATAGAGGTCCCTCTCGATTCGCGAAGAGCAGTCTGAGTTATGGAATTGCCACGTTGAAGTCCGCCTCGACCTCCAGCGGCGTGGTGGCCGGCTTGCCGGGACTGGGCTGAATCGTGGCCGTCAGGTGACCGGTCACCCGATCGGCTGTGATGCTGGTGATGGTGATGCTGCCGACGTCCAGAGCGCTGCCACCGCCGCCCCAGCAGCAGTGATCCTCATCGCCACCATTGCGGCCGGCGCCGACACTCACCACGCCCGGGCTCTGATGGTTGATGGTCCAGACCGAGCCGGCGGTGATAGTGCCGCTGATCAGCACTGAGAGACCGTGATCCTTGGTGGAGGTGCTGAACTGGAAGCCCGCTCCGCCCAGATGGTCCTGCAACAGACCGTTGACTGACCAGGCGTTGTAGGGAGTGGCGCCGCCAAACGTCGCGGTGACCTTGCTTCCCTGGTTGGCCGGGACCGGGGTGAGGGTGCCGCTGAAGGGCAGATTGAACTTGCCCTGGGTGATGTGACGGGTGCCGCCAATGTTGTTGTTGACGCCAGGGTCGGCGTCATAACTGAAGGTGCCCACGATCCGCCCACCGGAGAGCTGAGTGATCACAACCTCGCCAGCCAGGCCGGTGTTCTCGGTAATCCAGCCCTGACCCTGATCGCCGTAAAGACCGGTCCCGCCGATCACGTCACTCCCGACGCCGAGGGCATAGGTACCGGGGCCGGAGATGTTCTGAAGGGTGATCGTGATCGAGCGCGATCCGCCGGTGGAGTTGTCGGTTCCCAGGATCATCAGGGCGCCCGGCAAGGCCGGCATCGACTGCGCCACCAGGCCGATTTCCTGGGCCGCCCAGGCCACTCCATCCACCCGCGCGGTAAACCCGCTTCCGCCGCCGCTCGGCCCGCCCGAATCGCCACCGCACGCCGCACTCGCTACCGCTGCCGCCATGACCAGACCAACAAGGCTTGTCCCGCGCATCTGAGTCTCCGGATTGAGGTACCCGCTGGCAGACATTGCGCGGAACCCCACCGAGAACCTTCATTGGCCGCGCCTCGATCCAGTCCCGTGGCGTTCTTCGCGTGCTTCGCGGTGGAAAAGTCGCGAAGAACCAACCGCGAAGAGCGCTAAGAGCGCGAAGGGAAAGCCTTTGTGGGGGTATTACGGACCATGGAGAGCGCTCGGGTGCTTCTTCTTACGCGGCTACCGGCGTAAACAGCGCAACCGAAGAACAGCAGCCCTGAAACACTGAAGACCAGGGTGAGGAACCCGGCCACCAGCGCGAACAGGCAGAGTCCATACATCAGAGGAGACGCTCCCCCATAGTCGACCCCGGTAGACCGGTTCCGGATCGCCAGGGCGTTGACGACCCCCCCGCTCTGTGGTCCGGCGATGGTGACCAGGTCGCCCTCGCCAACCACCGGATGGCCCCGGTACGAGGCCGGTTGTTGGTCCACCAGAAAGGTCAGCCGGCAGTCGTCCGAGGCCGCCTCGCCCGAGAAATAGCTCTGGGCCAGCTCCCGGTCGCTGGGTGAGACGTGACTGACTTTGCCTGAGACTGAGACCAGCCGAGTCATGGGGCTCCGAAGGGATTCCGACCCGCATTGCGTCGGCGGCGAGAAAAAACCGTCATTCTTGCGGGAACCGCCTCCGGGGGTATGATCAGCAATCGCGATCCGGCAGCCATGGAAGCCCATAACCCGCTCGACCAGACCTTCAGCCTTGCCTATGAAGAGCTACGCCGGCTGGCGGCCACGGTCCGGCGGGACGATCCCGCCGCGACCCTGACCCCGACCGACCTGGTCAACGAGGCCTGGCTCAAGCTCCGGAACTCCCCCAACCTGGCCAACACGTCCCGGCTCCATTTCAAGCGGGTGGCGGCGCGGGCCATGCGCCAGGTGTTGATCGAGGCGGCCCGGAAACGGAAAGCGGGGAAGCGTGGCGCCGGCGCGGCGGTAGTAACCCTGGACGAGTCGCTCGACGGAGCCACCGGGAGCGCCGAGGATCTGCTGGCTCTCAACGACGCGCTGGAAGACCTGGCCCGGCTGCACCCGCGGCAGGCGACCCTGGTGGAGAGCCGGTTCTTTGGCGGGCTCGAGATGATCGAGATCGCCGAGCTGCTGGATGTATCGGAAGCAACGGTCCTGCGCGATTGGCGGGCCGCCCGGGCCTGGCTGGCGAAGGAACTTCGACGAACCGTCTGACCTCTTCCTTTATCTATGGATTCGGCACGCTGGGAACGGATTCAGGCGCTGTTCCACGGAGCGGCCGATCTCCCCCCGCAACAACAGCAGCAATACCTCCAGCGTGAGGCTGACGCCGATCCCAAATTGATCGCCGAGGTCCTGGCGTTGCTGGCCGAGGATGCCCGGAGCGACTCACTGCTGGACCGGGACCGGGCCGAGGTCGCCGGGGAACTGCTCAGCTCCGACCCCGCGGTACCGACCACGCGCTTTGGCCCCTACCGGATTCTCAAGCTGCTGGGCGAAGGCGGGATGGGGGTGGTCTATCTGGGCCAACGGGGAGACCTGGGCAGCGTTGCGGCCATCAAGATTCTGCGTGACGCCTGGCTCTCTCCCGCCCGCAAAGAGCGCTTCGAGAGCGAGCAGCGTACCCTGGCTCAGCTCAATCACCCCTCGATCGCTCACCTCTACGATGCCGATGCGCTGCCCGACGGGACCCCCTGGATCGCGATGGAGTATGTCGACGGGGTGCCGCTCACCACATACTGCGACGGCAAGAACGCTTCGATCCGCGAACGGCTCCAGCTGTTTCATACTGTCTGCGAAGCGGTGCAGCACGCTCACCGGCACCTGGTGATCCATCGCGATCTCAAACCCTCCAACATCCTGGTCACCGCCGAAGGGCAGGTGAAGCTGCTCGACTTCGGTATCGCCAAGCAGTTGGACAGCCTGGACCTCCCAGCCGATCAGACTCAAACCGGTCTCCGACTGCTCACGCCGGCGTACGCCGCACCGGAGCAAATCCGGGGCGGGCGGGTCGGCATCTACACCGATGTGTATGCGCTGGGTGTGATTCTCTACCAGCTGCTCACCGGGAAGCTTCCCTTCGATCTGACCGACCGGACACCTGAAGAAGCGGCGAAGATCATCACCGAGGAGGCGGCCGAACGTCCGTCACTGGCAGCGGGCAGGACCGAGGCGCACCAGACCGTGGCGGTGAGAGTCGCGGCGCCGTCGGCCTGGGCCGATCTCGATGTGCTCTGCCTCACCGCCATGCATAAGGATCCCCAGCGGCGCTACCGCACGGTGGAAGCGCTGCTGCGGGATGTCGACCACTTCCTCAACGGTGAACCACTCGAGGCGAGACCCGATACGGTCGGGTACCGGCTGGGGAAGTTCGTACGGCGGAACCTGGTGCCAGTGTTGGCCACTGCTGCCACCCTGACCATCATCACGGCGCTGATCGTCTTCTATACCGTCAACCTGACCCGGGCCCGCAATCAGGCCCAGGCCGAAGCGGCCCGGACCCAGCGGATCCAGCGCTTCATGGTCAATCTGTTCCAGAGCGGCGATGAATCGACCGCGCCGGGCGACAGCCTGCGCGTTGTCACGGTGATCGATCGCGGTCTGCAGGAGGCCCAGACGCTGGCCGAAGATCCCCAGATCCAATCGGAACTCAACCTCACCCTTGGCGGTCTCTACACTCAGCTCGGCAAATACCAGCGGGCCGATTCCCTGATAACCGTTGCCCTGGAGACCCGCCGCAAACTGCTGGGCCCCGAGCACCCGGATGTGGCGCCCGCTCTGGTGGCGCTGGGCGAGTTGCGTCTCAAGCAGGCTCGCTATGACGAATCGGAAAAGCTGATCCGCGACGGTCTCAGCCTGGCTCGCCGGCGTTACCCTCCGGGTCACGTGGCCATCGCCACGGCCAACGCATCACTGGGCCAGGTGCTGGTAGAGAAAGGGCAG
Source organism: uncultured Gemmatimonadaceae bacterium (assembly GCA_964578865.1). GTDB lineage: Bacteria > Gemmatimonadota > Gemmatimonadetes > Gemmatimonadales > GWC2-71-9 > JADJOM01. Next base: position 15,188 of record CAZOES010000073.1, read on the forward strand.
TACGACTCCGCCATCCCGGTGATCCGGGAGACCATCCGCCTCTACGGGGCTCGAGACACCAACTCGGCCGACTACGCCTCGGCCATCACCGATCTGGCCAACGCCGAGTTCTTCGCGGGGAACTACCCGGTGGCGGACTCGCTCTATAACCAGGTGCTGGGGCGGAGTCGCCACATCTACGGCGAGCGTCATCCCCATGTGGCTGAGGATCTGGCCAACCTGGGACAAGTGCAGCAGATGCTGGGGTCGTATGAGAAGGCGGAAGGGTACTACCGGGGAGCGTTTGATATCTCGAAGGAATGGTACGGGCTCAATCACCCCGAGACGGCATCGTACCTGACCATGCTGGGACGGTCACTGCTGTTCCAGAACAAATTCGACAGCGCCAAAGTGTCGCTGAGCCACGCGCTGGAGATTCAGGAGAAACTCCACGGCCCCAATCATCCCGAAGTAGCCAACGCGCTCAACGAGCTGGGCTCACTGGCCTGGCAGCGGGACTTCCTGGATGAGGCCGAAACCGCCTGGAAACGGGTGATCCAGATCTACCGTGCGACCTACGGCCCCAATCATCAGTTCGTCGCGGTGGCGTTGTCCAACCTCTCGGGGGTGTACCAGCAGCGGAAAGAGTATCCCCAGGCGGAGGCACTGCTCCGGCAGGCGATCCAGATCTACGGGGTGGCGCTGGCACCGGATCATGTGAACACCGGCATCGGGCACATCAAACTGGGGCGGGTGCTGTTGCGTTCGAAGCGGTACAGCGAGGCAGTGAAGGAAACGACGCTGGGGTACGACATCCTGATCAAGCAGACCGACCCGTCGATCAGCTTCTTGAAGGCGGCCCGAAAAGATCTGGTAGCGGCGTACGATTCATTGCATCAGCCGGAGAAGGCCGAGCGGTATGCGTCGGAGCGGGCTGATCCGCGGAAGACGTCCAACCCCGCCCGCACGCATACGCACCTCACCCCGCGGCCCGCCGGGCCCGCGGCCCCTACTCCCCATACTCCGACAGTAGGTCCCTCGCTCCGCTCGGGATGAGGTGTTCTGCTTCTGCGAAGCCGGTTCAGTCGATGCCCACCCTTCCCCGAACCGCATCAATCAGCTTCTTGGGATCGTAGCCGTACCCATCCTTGAATACGGTCACCACTTTCCGGATCACCGACGGATCCTGGGTCAGGTCGCCCTGCAGCAGCACCAGGTCCGCGACCTTTCCCTTCTCAACCGACCCCAGTTTGGCATCGACGCCGAGTATCCGGGCGCCGTTGTAGCTGCAAACCTGCACCGCCTGCTCGGCGGTCAGGCCGGCTTCGCGGAGCAGCTCATAGCCCCGCTGGTCACCGAAGCCGGGCAGCGCGCCGCCGTTGCCGGTGGGGTCGACCCCATTGGCAAGTAACCCACCAGCCTGGAAATAGGCCTTGTCGAAGGCGAGAGCCCGGGCGAATCCGTCCTTGGTGAAGATGTAGTTCGGTACCGAGTCGATAAACGCCCGGTTGGCCACGTAGGCAGCCCGAACCCCCGGCTCCATCAACTCGAGAGTGCGGTCATCGGTGACCGGGCGATGGGGATAGAGTGCCTCGAAGATCGCCATGGTGGTGGTCATCGAGACCTTGTTCTTCACCATCTTCGCGATCAGCGCCTTGGCCGCGGGCGTATCACTCTGAGCGGTCGAATCGGTCAGCTTGTAGACGTTGGTGGGGCACTTATCGACCTGCTTGTCACTGATGAAGTCGGTGGCAGTAAGTACCCCGTGCGCGAAGTCATCCAGACCCAGATCGATGGCTTCGCTGAAGGTCACCGAGCAGAGATGGCCGGTAGCCTTCATGCCATGCTTGTGGGCCTCGGTGATCGCCGCCTTCATCGTCGCGCGCGAGACATCGGTGTAGAACTTGACCCAGCTCACCCCTTCGCTGGCCCAGTAGGCCACGAAGCGGCGAGCCGCCTCGGGATCGTCGCTGGCGAACATCGAACCGCCACCGGGGCCGCCGGTGAGGTATGGAGTGGTGACGTGGATCCGGGGGCCAGGAACGGCTCCCGAATCCACCACCTTCTTGAGATTGATCTCGGCGTAAGGCGAGCGTCCGCCGGTCGTCCTGATGCTGGTGACTCCGCTGGCGAGATAGAGCCTCGGCGCGGTGTAGTTCATCTGGTTGGCGTGACCACCGGCCGCAGTGTAGAAGAGATGGTCATGCAAGCCGACCAGGCCGGGGATCAGAGTCATCCCCGAACCATCGATGGTGTAGACCCCCGCCGGCGCCTTCCCCGAGCCCACTTCGGCGATCTTGCCGTCACGGATCACTACGGTTTGTCCCCGCCTGGCTGCACCGCCCCGTCCGTCGATCAGCGTCACTCCGGTGATGGCCACACTGCCGCTGTCGAGCGCGACGTACTTCTTGACATTGTCTGTCAACGAAGGACGCTGAGCCGAAAGGGACCCCGCTACCAGGGTCGCGCAGAGCACTACTCCACTGGCCAGCTTCATTTACTCCTCCACGTCGAAGTGCATCATCATTAGAGACTGCAGGTGTTCCGCGATGTGGCAGTGCAGCATCCAGCTGCCGGGGTTGGACATATCGGCCAGAATATCGACCGACGAGCCGGCCGGGACCAACACGGTGTCCTTCCAGACCGGATTGTCGTTGGTCTTGCCGTTGACGGCCATGATAAGGAAACGCTGGCCATGAAGATGAATCGGGTGCTGCATCCCATGCAGGGTGTTACGAGCCCCGATCAGCCGGATTCGGGACAACTCACCCCGGCGGAACCGCCAGTGAATGTCCATGTTTTCCGCGTTTGTGGAAGGGTCCCGGAGAATCCACCGGGTTTCGGCCCCGGTGGTGGCCCAGTTCATACCGGGCATGGTCCCTTCCCACTCGACCGGATTGAAGTAGATCGTGTCCAGCTTCATCAGCTGCTCGCTGACGAACGGCAGATTATTGAAGGCGACCCGGAGCTCGAGGGTGTGCTCAGGTGGAAGCTGTGCGTTGGCAGCCACCAGCGAGTCCAGGACTCGCGCCTCACCACTATCGACTGATACCAGCAGGATCTCGCTTGGATGATCGGCGGCGTGGGGCCTGCTCACCTCTACCATCCCCAGCGTATCCACCACACTGAAAAACTTTCCGAACAGGTGATCGATTGCTTGTACCCGATTGAGGAGCATCGATCGCCCCGACTTGGGGAAGGTCACGTCTACCACGTAGCGTTCGGCCGGAGCAATCACCACGCTTTCCACCCAGGCCGGCCGGGCATACGGTCCCTGATCCGAGCCGGTCACTCTCATCCTTGCCCCGTTGCCAAACGAGAGGTTGAAAGTCCGGGTGTTGGCCACATTGGTGAAGTAGAACCGCCGAGTTTCTCCCCGGTTCACCGTATCCCGCCAGCTCGATTCCCCGTTCACCAGCATCACATTGCCGAACCGACCCATGGCCGCGTGAGTTGGCTGATCCTTCCCGTAAGGCATCAGCCCATCGTCCCGCACCAGCAGGTCGTCGAGGATGAGGAATCGTTCCAGCAGGGTGTGGCTGCGAACCCCGGGATCGGTCACCCAGAGGTTGCCGTAAAGCCCCAGATCCTGCTGCACATCCTCCCTGACATGAGGGTGATACCAGAAAATCCCCTCATCGGGAAACTTTACCCTATAAAGGAAAGACTCGCCCGGCTGCACCGCCGGCTGGGTCTGATCCGGAACCCCATCGAACCGGTTCTCGAGACGGATGCCGTGCCAGTGCACCGTGGTCGGCATGTCCAGATGGTTCACCAGCCGGATCACAACCTCTGATCCCTTCTCAGCCCGGATCAGCGGCCCGGGATACTGACCGTTGAAGCCCAGCATGGTGTACTGCCGGCCGGCGATGGTTCGAAGAATCGGCCCGGCGACCAGCTGCAGCGTATCTCCCTTCTTGAGCTGAACCACCTGGCTGGGCCGACCGGTGGCAACCAGGTCGTTCGGCGCCGGCAGCATCGGCGATTCAGAGGGCCGGAGCGCCATCTCGGCCGGCAGCATGTCGAGCCCGGGAAACATCGGGACCATTCCCCAACCCGACAGGTCCATCGCCATCCCACCATGCTGCTGGCTCGGGTCAGCCGACCGATCGGCAGCTACGCCAAGGAAGAACTGATAGTTGTCGGCCGGCCGTAGCCGATTACTGGCCGACTCCCCCCGCAGCACGATCTTCCCCTCCCACTGCTTCACTGCGGTATCCGTCTCAGCACTGATCAGGATCAGGAAGCGATCGTAGGCCACCGGTCCCAGTTCGATCTCCCCATTCCGGACCACGCCGAGCCGGGTGACCGAACTCATCATTGGCGGGGTGGCCCAGGCCACGAACCCGGAGCGTTTGCCTTTGAGCAGGGAGGCTGGGAGATCCCGGAGAGAAAAGCGGAGGTTCCACCGGTGCGTTCCATCTGCTGCAACGCCCACGGTGAACGGACCGCCGACCCAGCTCAGCTCAGCCGAGCCGCTGGCATCGTAGCCGGGTGGAGCGACCAGGTGAATGCAGTAGAGATCGGTGCTGGCTCCACTGGCGGCAAGGCGGGGACATTCTGGCGCCGGTGGACGATTTGGCCGAGGGTGACTCGCCGCCAGCAGCAACGCGGCGACAGCCCACTGAGGTTGCATGACGGTACACTCGCCTTGGAACGATCTCGAGGCAAGGGCCCCCTCTGGTAAGATGTCCAATCGCACCGGAGTGTCGCGTGGATGGGAAAACCCGTTTCAAACGTTTCATGCAAACCAGGCTCACATCTAACTTTTACAAAACATTGATCTTTAACCAAACCCTGACAAGCAGCCATGCGTAATCCATCGCATGGTTGCTTCTTCTGTCCGGGTACTCGGCATTGTGGGCTTGATCACGATCGGGTCCATGCCGTCAGCTCCATGCGTGGGCGCCCAGGCCACAATTACCACCGTTTCAAATCGGGTATCCCGCTATACCCCGGGCCAGCTGGTCGAACGGGTCACCAGCGAAGCAAACCCCCGGGAGCAGTACGCCGTCTACCTCCCTGCGAGCTATCGCCCCGATAAGACCTGGCCGATTCTCCTGCTGATGGACCCACGGGGCCGGGCGATGATCCCGCTTTCCCGGGTCCGGGAAGTGGCCGACCGGCTGGGGTATATCGCGCTCAGCAGCTACAACACTCGCAGCGACGAGGGAACCGACCCCAACGCCGACGCCATCAACGCGATGCTGTCGGATGCCCAACGGCATTTCGCTCTCGATGTGCACCGGATCTACCTGGTGGGGCAGTCGGGAACCGCGAGAGCCAGCTGGATCTACGGCTACAATCTTCGGGGCCACGTGGCCGGGATCATCGGGATCGGGGCCAGCAAGCCGGAGTCCTTCCTTATAAGTCCGCTGGCCAAGGGGGCCCAGCCGCCGCTGGTATTCTATGGCGCGGCCGGTACCACCGACTACAACTACGATGAGATGTGGGCCCTCGATACCACGCTCTCCCGGGCCAACTTCCCCCATCGGATCAGTTACTTCGACGGGCTGCACGCCTGGCCGCCGGCCGCGACCCTGACCGACGCGGTCGAGTACATGGAGCTCATGGCCATGCGCTACGGGCTCAAGCCCCGCGACCAGGCCTGGATCGATTCGTCCTACACCACGGCCATGACCAAAGCTGCGGCCATGAACGAGGCCGGCGATGGCTACCATGCCTGGCGCAAGTACCTCGCGATCGCCAACGATTTCGAGGGAATGAAGGATGTGCGCGAGGCGACGGCCAAAGCTGGACAGCTCGCGAAGAACGACGAGGTCAAGCGGATCGATCGCCGGATCGCCGAGACGGTGAAGACTCAGTCGGGCTACAATTTGAAGCTGGCAGACTACCTCGGCGACTTCCGGAAGTCGGAGGGCGAACCGCTGGATCAGTCTATCGCCAGAACTCAGCTTCGCTCACTGGAAGCTCGAGCCGGCGGTGCCGACTCTATCGATGCCAACGCGGCCGAACGGGGTCTGGAGCAGCTTTGGGTGTACGCCTCGTTCTACGAGCCGATGGATTACCTTGACCGCGGCGATCCCGCCCGCGCGCTCGGCATCCTCGAGGTAGCCCAGGCCATGCGCCCCAACGATCCCGACGTTTGCTACTTCCAGGCCCGCGCCTTTGCCCGGCTCAAGCAGCAGAGCCAGGCGATCGAGGCGCTGGAGTGCGCTTCGAGATCCTTCCTGCCAGTCGAACGAATCGAGAACGACCCGGATCTCAAAACACTCGGCGGCGAACCGGCCTTCCGGGCTCTGCTCACCCGGATTCGAACCTACCCGACGGGCTCCCAGGACCGGTATGGACAATAATGACTGTGGCGTTGGTTAGAGTTCGCTAACTGCCTGACACGAAGTACACGAAGAAAACACGTAGGGTTCACGTGTTATCAACCTTCGTCGCGCCACATTGAGCACCTTTCTTGGGTCAACTAATCGTTGGCGAAGTCTCGGGTCAAACCGCGAAACCCGCCTTGCGATGAGTTGACCCCAAAAAGACACAATTGGCGTGCGCGATGAAAGTTGAATTGAGCGTGAACCCTACGTGTTTTCTTCGTGTCCTTCGTGTTAAGCTGTTAAGGGAGCCGGGGTTGCGCCGAGCCAACCACCCTCGCCCCCGTACAGGCGGTCAGGCAAAGGTCGCCTCTTGCATCTCGGCGAGCAGTGCCCGCCCCCCTTCTGTCGGGATTTACCCCAACCCTGCGATCTCTAATCGGAGGGTGGAAGGGTAGCGAAATCGCTCACCACTCCAGGCTCCAGACTGACATGGGGTGGTGAAGTGGCAAGACGGCTATGGAGGACCTTTCGGGTCGTGCTGGTGATCGGTGTCGGACTCTACAGCGAAGACCACGGGATCAGACCAGACTTCCGCCTGGCCCGGATCCTGTCCGGTGACAACTCACCGGC
>CAZOES010000074.1:0-7834 GCA_964578865.1 uncultured Gemmatimonadaceae bacterium
GATGGACCTGACCGACAACGTGAACGTCATGGCCGCCATCCTGACCGAACAGGTCCGCGGCATCGTGAAGGTGGTAACCGCCGTCGCCAACGGAGACTTAAAGCCGAAGCTGACGGTGAACGCCAAGGGCGAAGTCGCCGCCCTCGCCGAAACGATCAATAACATGACCGGCACTCTGGCCACCTTCGCCGATCAGGTGACCACCGTAGCCCGCGAAGTCGGCGTAGAAGGACGCCTGGGCGGCCAGGCCAACGTCCCGGGTGCGGCCGGCACCTGGAAGGACCTGACCGGTAACGTGAACCTGCTGGCGGCCAACCTGACCTCACAGGTAAGAACCATCGCCGAAGTGGCCACCGCGGTGACCCAGGGCGACCTGACCCGGTCGATTCAGGTCGAGGCCCGCGGCGAAGTGGCCGAGTTGAAGGACAACATCAATACGATGATCAACAACCTCCGGGGCACAACCGACCGGAATACTGAACAGGACTGGCTCAAGACCAACCTGGCCCGGTTCACCGGCATGCTGCAGGGCCAGCGCGACCTGGCCACCGTGGGCCGGATGTTGCTGTCCGAGCTGACTCAGCTGGTGAACGCCCATCAGGGTGTGATCTACCGGATCGAGAGCCCGCTCAATGACGAAATGCTGCTCTTGGCCGGATTCGCCGACGACGGCACCAATGGGCATCCGCCCATGATCCGGCGGGGCCAGGGACTCATCGGTCAGTGCGCCCTGGAAAAGCGCATCATGGTGATTCACGATCTCCCCAGCACCAGCACCTCGATCAGCTCCGGCCTCTTCCGGGCCACACCCCGCAACGTGATCGTGCTGCCGGTGCTGTTCGAAGACGAAGTGAAGGCGGTGATCGAGCTGGCCTCGCTGAGCGGCTTCACCCAGTCGCACCTCGCCTTCCTGGAGCAGCTGACCTCCAGCATCGGTATCGTGCTCAACAGTATCGAAGCAACGATGCAGACCGAGGATCTGCTGAAACAATCTCAGCAGCTGGCCACCGAGCTGCAGACCCAGCAGCGGGAATTGCAGCAGACCAACGAACAGCTGGCCCAGAAGGCCCAGCAGCTGGCCGAACAGAACGCCGAAGTGGAGCGCAAGAACCAGGAAATCGAGCAGGCCCGCCGGGCGGTTGAAGAAAAAGCCACCGAGCTGGCGCTGACCTCGAAGTACAAGTCGGAATTCCTGGCCAACATGTCGCACGAGTTGCGGACCCCGCTCAACAGCATTCTGATCCTGGGCCAGCAGCTGGGCGACAACGTCGACGGCAACCTGAGCAGCAAGCAGGTGGAGTTTGCCCGCACTATTCACGGCGCCGGTACCGACCTGCTCAACCTGATCACCGACATTCTGGATCTCTCCAAGATCGAATCTGGCACCGTCACGGTGGTGGCCGAGGAGGTGCTCCTCACCGGTGTCATCGACGCCGTCATTCGTCCATTCCGGCATGAGGCCGAAACCAGACGGCTGGGCCTGGAAGTCAGCATCGATCCCGGCATCGGCAGCACCATCATCACCGACTCGAAGCGGGTCCAGCAGGTTCTCAAGAACCTCTTCTCCAACGCGTTCAAGTTCACCGAACAGGGCGGCATCCGGCTCAGCGTCACCAAGGTCCAGAGTGGCTGGACCTCCGATCATCCGATCCTCAAGCGTTCGCCCAGTGTGGTCGCCTTTGAAGTGGCCGACACCGGAATCGGCATCCCGCCGGAAAAACAGCGCATCATCTTCGAAGCGTTTCAGCAGGCCGATGCCGGCACCAGCCGCAAGTACGGCGGTACCGGGCTCGGCCTGGCCATCAGCCGGGAGCTCGCCTCATTGCTGGGGGGCGAGATTCAGCTGAGAAGCACCCCGGGTGTCGGCAGCACGTTCACTTTCTATCTGCCCCAGGCCTACGTGGGCCCTTCGATTGGGGCCCCGACTATCGGAGAGCGTCCGGTGCCTCCCACCGGCCGGGTGATGGTCAACCGGAGTCAGGAGCAGGTGGTGGAGCACACCCCCGACGATCGCGAGGAGATCGTGGCGGGCGATCAGACTTTGCTCATCGTCGAGGACGATCCCAGCTACGCCCGGATCCTGGTTGAAGAAGCCCACAACCAGGGCTTCAAGGTGCTGGTGGCCCACCGGGGCGACGAGGCGCTCACCCTGGCTCGAGCCTACCGGCCCACCGCTGTTTCGCTGGATGTCTTCCTGCCCGACATGCTGGGCTGGACCGTGCTCAACCAGCTGAAGCAGGACCCTTCCCTGCGCCACATCCCGGTCCAGATGGTTACTCTGGACGAAGATCGTCAGCATGGGTTGGCCCGGGGCGCCTTCGCCTTCCTCCCCAAACCGGCCAGCAAGGAAGGACTCCAGTCGGCCCTGGAGCGGATCAAGAAGTACGCGGTACCCCGGAACCGCCGGCTGCTGGTGGTGGAAGACAACGCGGCCGAGCAGCTCAGCATCACCGCCCTGCTGCGCCACGACGATGTGGAGATCGAGACCGCGGGCACCGGCACGGAAGCGCTGCAGGCGCTCCGGAACCAGGACTACGATTGTGCGGTGCTCGACCTCCGGCTCCCCGACATGACCGGCTTCGACATCCTGGAGAAGATGCGGGGCGACCCGGTCATGGCCGACGTGCCGGTGGTGGTCTTCACCGGGAAGGCGCTTTCCCCGGAAGAGGATGCCCGGTTGCACTCGCTGGCCCGAAGTGTAGTAGTCAAAGGAGTGGAATCGCCCGAGCGGCTGCTGGACGAGACTGCGCTGTTCCTTCACCGGGTCATTCCCGATCTGCCGCCCGACATGCAGCAGATGCTGGACCGGCTGCATCGCTCCGATGACGACCTGGTGGGCAAGAAAGTACTGGTGGTGGATGACGACGTACGCAACATCTTCGCGCTGAGTACCGTGCTGGAGCGACGGGGCATGGAAGTGCTAACCGCCGGCACCGGGCACGAAGCGATCGAGACGCTGTCCAATACTTCCGACATCGCCATCGTGCTGATGGACATCATGATGCCGGAAATGGATGGCTATCAGACCATGCAGGCGATCCGGCAGGATCCTCAATTCCGCCGGCTCCCCATCGTGGCCCTGACGGCCAAGGCAATGAAAGGTGATCGCGAGAAGTGCCTGGAAGCTGGAGCGTCAGACTATCTGGCCAAACCGGTCAACACGGAACAACTCCTCTCGGCGCTGCGTCTATGGCTGCATCGGTAATGGGTTCGGAGAGCCTGGTGAGTACCCAGGAGAAGGTCAACATCCTGCTGGTCGACGACCAGCCCGGCAAGCTGCTCGCCTATGAGGCCATGCTGGAGCAGCTGGGGGAAAATCTGATCCGGGCCAGCTCGGGGCGGGAGGCACTGGAACACCTGCTCAAGAACGAGATCACCGTAGTGCTGATGGATGTCAGCATGCCGGAACTGGACGGCTTTGAGCTGGCGGAGATGATCCGGGCCCATCCCCGCCATCAGCGTACCGCGATCATTTTCGTCTCAGCGGTGCACCTGACCGATCTCGACCGGATCAAGGGTTACGAGACCGGCGCGGTCGATTACGTCTCGGTCCCGGTGGTACCGGAGCTGCTCCGGGCCAAGCTCAGGGTCTTCATCGAGCTCTATCGTAAGCGCCAGGAAGCCGAACGGATCGCCGCCGAGCTCGAGCTCAGGGTGGCCAGTCGGACTGCGGAGCTGGAGACCGCCATCGCCAAACAGACCGAGTTGGCCGAGCAACTCCAGGCCGCCGACCGGCGGAAGGATGAGTTCCTGGCCTTGTTAGCTCACGAACTCCGGAACCCCCTGGCCCCGATGCAGAACGCGGTCGCCATCATGCAGCGGAAGACGATCGACGACCCCGATCTCCGCTGGTGCCGCGATGTAATCGAGCGGCAGACCCGGCAATCGGCCCGGCTGGTGGACGACTTGCTCGACGTCTCCCGGATCACCCAGGGCAAGATCACCCTCCGGCTGGAACCGCTGAATCTCGCGGAGGTAGTCCGTGACGCCATCGAGACCAGCAAGCCCTTGATCGACCTGCGGCACCACCGGCTCGACCGGGCCGTCCCCGTGGCCCCCATCTGGCTCCAGGGCGACTCGGCCCGGCTCAATCAGATCTTCGCCAACTTGCTCAACAATGCGGCCAAGTATCAACCGGAAGCGGGGCGGATCGAGCTGACGGTGAAGCGCCTCGACAACGACACCGCCGAAATCCGGATCAGGGACTACGGAGTGGGAATCGCGCCGGAGCTGCTCAGGGATGTGTTCCAGTTATTCGCTCAGGGCGAGCGTCACTTGCACGGACCCTTTGGGGGATTGGGAGTCGGTCTGTTCCTGGTGAAGAGTCTGGTGGAGCTACATGGTGGGACCATCGCAATCCACAGCGAAGGGCACGGCCTGGGCACCGAGTGCATTGTGCGTCTGCCGGTACTCCCGGTCTCGGCCGACGAGCACGGCAAGAGCGAACCCGGCGGCGGGTCGCCGGTTCGACCCCGCCGGATCCTGGTGGTGGACGACAACCGCGACGCGGCTCAGAGCCTGGCCCTGCTGCTGAAGCTGGGAGGGCACACCCTTCACGTCGCGCACGATGGGCTGGAAGCGCTCAACGCCAGCATGGAGTACCGGCCCGAAGTCATCCTGCTGGATCTGGGGTTACCGGGACTGGATGGCTATGAGGTATGCCGGCAGCTGCGGCAGAAGGGCTTTACCAGCACCCGGATCATCGCGATGACCGGATATGGCCAGGAGCGGGACCGGCGCCGGTCGGAACTGGCGGGCTTCGATACCCACACGGTGAAGCCGGTGGAGATCGAGGTGCTGGAGAAGCTGCTGGCGTTCGCGTGAGGGGGATGGAAGGGCGCTCCCACCCTTCCGGGCCAGCTGCACTACGGAGCCATGTTGTAAGTGATCCCCACCAGGTTTCGACGAATCGTTGAAACGAACAACCTGGTGCTGTCTGGGGTCGGCAGGTAGGTCCCGTTCGGTGTTACGACCGGGCTGGCCACCACGTTATACCAGTCCACCTGCAATCCGTGGAACGTCTGGGTTTGCGGGACGGTGACGTCGAAAGGCCGAGCCTCTGCCTTCGCACGTACCGTAGCGTCCACCCCGGCGGGCAGGCCATCAATGGTCACTTCCAGCGGTGCGGTAACCCGCTGGTAGGTGGCCTGGACCACCGTAATCCCTCCAGGTACGAGGTAGAAATAACGGCCGGGCGGCTGCCAGCCGGTGCTGAATCGCTCCTGCTCGGCAAACGCGTCTTGCGGCCGGATCGTGTACACCCCGATTGGTAGCGATAAAGCCGTGAAGGAGCCGGTGTAGGTCGAAGTCAGTCCATCAGGACCGTCAACTCCGATGACTGGTTGGGGGGCGTTTGCAGGAAAGCCTACCACATTCACGGTGATTCCAGCTACGACTCGATCATAGCTCATGACCACGGCGGCAGTCTGCCCCGCAGCGATTTCGACACTCTCTGTACTCGGCAAGACGCCATAATCCTGCCCCCCGTTCTGAATCTCCTGCGCTACCAGCAGGTAGGGCCCGGGGATCAGATTATGAATAACCGTGTCGCGGGTGACGGTACGATGGAAAATGGTCGGGCCGGTCACCTCGATCCTCCCACGGATCGGGTCAGTGAGCCCCAGGATGGTGATCTTCAAAGCCCCAGTGGCCACCGGAGCCGCTGGAGGCGGCGGGGGGTCCTTGATCGCGGTGGTCGTCCCCGACTCACAGGCTGCCAGCGCCGCTGCCAGCACCACGGCGAGTAGGCCAATCCCTCCCCGAAGATTTCGACGCATACCCACCTCCTGAGGACTGACTAGATCCCCGCCCCGGCATGGGGCCATTCCGATTCGACGAACCGTACCGGTTTGATCGGCAGCTCCCCAGTCACCAGCGATCGCCCGGCCGCACTCCAGCCTCCAGTTCCGCCGCTGACCGAGGCAACTTTGGAGTACCCCATCTGCCGGAGAAACTGGGCGCAACGCAGCGATCGCATTCCGGCCTGGCAAATCACCAGGATAGGCTGCTGCTTGGGCAGCTCGGCTAACCGGCTGGCCAGATCGGCCTGAGGTATGCTCACCGCCCCCGGCACATGGCCCATCTGATATTCTTCGGGTTCACGGACATCGACCAGGATCGTTTCCGGCGGCCGCGGGTCGATCCCTTCCACATCGATACTGTCGATTTCCGGGGAGGACGTCAACATCACCCACTTCATGTCGGCCGCACCCCGGTTAGTCGCCTCAATGGCGGTCATGTTGAGTGGCCGGGGCGGGATCCCATCAGTGAGCGCCGCCACGAACCCATCCCTGTCCAAATGCAGCATCGGACTGAAGCGCCGTTCGAAGCCGATAGTTGTGCTGGGTCTCCCGCACATGCCCTTCCCGCAGGGACCCTCGAAGTGACCGGGAAACACTGATACATAGTCCGGCAGCTCTAACAACCGGCTGATACTGCCGAACTGAGCCTCTGGGTCCCCCCCGCCAAAGTCGGGTCGACCCACGTCGCCCACCAGCATCGAGTCGCCGGTCAGCACCATCGAAGCCTCGGGACTCCTGGGTGGATTGATAATCAAGAGGGAGATCAGCTCAGGCCGGTGTCCCGGCGTGTGCAACACCCGCAACCGCAGCTGCCCCAACTCCAGCTCCTCCCCGTCCCTGAGCCCCCGTCGCGGGTAGTTCACCCGGGCCGACTCATGAAGACAAAGTTCGGCCCCGTGCCGGGCCGCCAGGTCTCGCGCTCCCGAGACGTGGTCGGCATGGACGTGGGTATCGATCACGTAGCGGAGGGTGAAGTCCCGCTCCTTGAGCAGCCCTTCGTATTCCGCCAGAGCCAGGGAGGGATCGACCACCGCCGCCTCTCGCGACCTCCGGGAGGCGATCAGGTATGAGGCGCAGCCGCAACGCTCGTCTAGAATCTGCTTGAAATACATATAAGGAGGCTGGCGGTTTTCCGGTCACTAGTACCGGCAAAGTTGTCCCGAAACCATTCGTTAGGCAGGTGCCGATACCCCACCTAAACATCTAACAACCGGAGACGACAATTAACGCTTTAGGGCTGATCGGTCGTCGCCCTTTCAGTTACCCCACAGGCTACCGGGAGCACCAATGACTGGCGGCAACGGCTGGGATTCCAGGACCCCACCGGCGATCACCGAAGGAATGCCGGAGCGGATGGTCGAAATCAGCGCGGAGGACCTGGCCGACCTCCGGGGACAGGTCCAGGCCATCAACAAGGCCCAGGCGGTCGTCGAGTTCGACCTCGACGGCACGGTCCTGGTCGCCAACGACGCCTTCCTCAACGCGATGGGTTACCGGCTGGAGGAGATCCGGGGTAAACACCATCGCATGTTCGTCGATCAAGCCACCGCCAACAGCGCCGAGTACCATCAGTTCTGGAGCGAGCTCCGGTCCGGCCGGTATCAGACCGCCGAGTACAAACGCTTCGGCAAAGGTGGGCGGGAAGTGTGGATCCAGGCCAGCTACAATCCGATTCTGGATCCCGACGGACGTCCCTTCAAGGTGGTGAAGTATGCCACCGATGTCACCCAGCAGAAACTCCGAAACGCCGACTTCCAGGGCCAGCTGGAGGCGATCCAACGGACCCAGGCAGTCATCGAGTTTACCCTCGATGGCCATGTGAAGTGGGCCAACGATGTTTTCCTCCGGACCATGGGTTACCGGATGGACGAGGTTACCGGGAAGCATCACCGGATGTTCGTCGACTCGGCTACCGCCCAGAGCGGGGCCTACCTCCAGTTCTGGCGTGACCTGGGCGAAGGTAGGCCCCAGGGTGGAGAATTCAAGCGGGTCGACAAGAATGGCAGGGAAGTCTGGCTCCAGGCCACCTACAC
>CAZOES010000074.1:7934-22024 GCA_964578865.1 uncultured Gemmatimonadaceae bacterium
CTGAACGCCACTATCGAAGCTGCCCGCGCCGGTGAAGCCGGTAAAGGCTTTGCGGTGGTAGCGACCGAGGTGAAGGAACTGGCCAAGGAGACCGCCCGCGCCACCGAGAATATCAGTCAGCGGATCGAGGCCATTCAGCGGGATACCGGGGATGCCGTCAGCGCCATCCGGGAAATCGCTGGTGTGATCGGCAGGATTAACGAGATCCAGAGCTCGATCGCCTCGGCGGTGGAGGAGCAGACCGCCACGACCAATGAGATGAGCCGGAACCTGAGCGAAGGCGCCCGCGGAATGGGAGAGATCTCCCAGAATATCGAAGGGGTCGGGCGTGCGGCCCGGGTTACCAGGGAAGGCGCGGCAAGGACTCAACAGGCCGCCGCCGCCCTGGCGGGACTTGCCGGCGAGTTACGGACCCTGACAGAGAGATTTGTGGGTTAAGACAAGAGAGGAGCTGGCAGGACTCTCGTTCCGAGGGAGTATTACGCTTGAGGAATCTGCTTGAGGAGCTCCGCCACCACATTGCCCAGCTCGGCACTGCTCATCGGCTTCATGACCAGCCGGCAGACGCCGGCATGAGCGATTTCGTCAGGGGGAAATTCATCGATGTACCCGGTCGTCATGATGATCGGGAGCCCCGGCCGGCGGCGAGTCAGCTCACGCGCCAGGTCGAGGCCGGTCATTCCCGGCATGGTGAAGTCGGTGACCACCATGGCGAAGGCCTGCGGGTCGGCGTCAAAAACAGCCAGGGCGCTCGGACCATCGTTCGCTACAGTGACGGCGTAGCCCAGTTGTTGCAGGCGCCGTTGGCCGATTCGAGTGAGACCAGGTTCGTCATCGACGTACAAGATCCGCTGTCCTTTGCCCTTCGCCAGCGGCTGGGACGCGGCATCGAGGGCTGACGGATCGGCCCCGACCAGCGGGAAGAAGCAACGCACCGTCGTCCCCTGGCCCGGCTCGCTGGCCAGGAGCACCGCTCCTCCATGCTCCTTCATGATCCCGTGGACCATCGCAAGCCCAAGTCCGGTGCCAACCCCGGGCGGCTTGGTGGTGAAGAACGGCTCGAAGGCTCTGGCTTTGGTAACCGCATCCATCCCCTCGCCGTTATCCTTGACTGTCAACAGGGCGTACTCTCCCTCGTGCAGAGCACGATTGGTTCGGGCAAAGCTATCCCTGGCGTAGAACGATTCGAGAGAGATTTCCAATTCGCCGCCGTGAGGCATGGCGTGGACTGCATTAGTGGCCAGGTTGGTGACGATCTGATGGATCGAAGTGACATCTGCCTGGGAGCCCGGGACCTCCCGCAGGAGGCTGGCGATTCGGACTGAGGATGGCAGGGTGGAACGAAGCAATCTGATCGCCTCTTCCACGGCGGGACGGAGCGAACCAGGCTTACGGCTGGGATCCTGTTTCCGGCTGAAGGTGAGAATCCGATCGACCAGTGCCTTTCCGCGCTCGGCGTACTGCATGATCTGCTCGAGATCCTCCTTGGCCTTCCGACCGCTCATCTGATCCGCCAGCAACTCACCGAAGCCGATGATGCCGTTGAGGATGTTGCGGAAGTCGTGAGCGATTCCGCCGGCCAGAGTCCCCACCGCCTCGAGTTTCTGGGATTGCCGGAGCTGCTCCTCCAGTTCGTGCCTTTCCGACTCAGCCAGTTTGCGGGCGCTGATGTCGACGATCGAGGCCAGCACCAGGAGCCCCTCTTCGGTTTCGATCGGGTTGAGTCCAATCTCCACCGGGATCTCGGTCCCGTCCTTTCGAAGACCGAAGAGATCCCGCCCTTCCCCCATGGCGCGCCGGTGCGGCCGGGCAAAGAACCCGCCCCGGTCCCCCGGGTGCTTGTCCCGAAAGCGTGCAGGAACCAGCCGCTCGATAGACTGGCCCAGCAGTTCCTCCCGCCGGTAGCCAAACATCTCTTCCACCGCGAGGTTCACCATCACGATGGAACCCCGGCTGTCTATCATTGCCATCCCGTTGGGCGATGATTCGACGGCCACCCGAAACCGCGCCTCGGCCAGGCGCCGGGCACTGATATCTACCACCGAGGCGAGAACGAAGAGACCTTCCGGAGAGGGGACCGGAGTAAGGCCGATCTCGATCGGGACCTCACTGCCGTCTTTCCGGCGACCGTACAGATCCCGGCCCGCTCCCATGGCCCGGACACTGGGACTGGCATGAAAGGCAGCCCGAAATCCGGAATGCTCACGGCGGTACCGCTCGGGGACCAGAATCTCTATGGACTGCCCTAGCAATTCTTCGCGGGGGTAGCCGAACAGCCGTTCGACTTCACGATTGACCAGGACAATACGTCCTCCCCCATCGGTCATCACCAGACCGCTGGGACTGGATTCCACCGCTGCCCTGAGACGGTGATCTTCTTCGAAGCCACGATCAGGAATTTGGCGGCCCCGGTTCAAAGGTATGTCTCAAGCTACGAACGCAGTTCGGGATTCGCCAGCCGGGTAAACCGCCTGGCCCCGGATGGATTTCGGTCACTTGTTAGATCCGACCTCCCGTTCCGGCCTCCGTCTCGCGTCACTGTTTGGCGGCCCAAATTGTCTCCAAATCCTGCTTTCCCCACTGCCGGTAAAGGTCTACCAGCCGGGTCACCGTCCTTTTCACCAGCAGTGGTGGCACGTTGGGTACTGACTTCATCCGCTGCTCGGCTTCCAGCAGCGGCGGCTCGGCTTCGGCGAACTTTTTCTGACGCAGGAGACACTCGCCCAGACTCCCCCGGATCCGCCAGGGCAAACTACGGTTGGAGTCGGCCGGGATAAGCTCCATGGTCGTACGAACCAGGGCCTCACCTTCGGCAGTCCGGCCGGTAATACAGAGGTCCTCCCCCAGCCACTGCTGGTAGCGAAGCAGAGTGGGATCGGAGGGCGGGCGAACCGCCCGATAGTTGTCGATCGACTTGCGGATCAGCGGTATGGCTGCGATCGTGTCGCCCAGCTTCTCCCGCATGAACGCCAAGTTCATCATCTGGTCGGCGGCCTGAGGAGATTCCGGACCCCACACCTGGTTTCTGATGTCGAGCCCAGCCACGGTCAGCGACTCAGCCCGGGGGAAATTCTCCTGCTGCACCGCGATGTTGGCCATCTTCTCGTAGGTATCACCGGCCTGACGGCTCTGGTCGCCATATTCCTTGCGGTAACTCAGCAGCACCAGCTGAAGCAGTGAATCGGCTTCGTTCAGTCTCTTCTGCTGCGACAGGACCCAGCCCAGCTGGGCCATGGTGGCCGCCTCATCGCGGGGATAGCTGCCATATCTCCAGATGGTGATTGCCTCGCGGTAGTACTTCTCCGCATCGACCCACCGCCCCTGCTGCTCGGCGCTGTATCCCAGGTCCTGCAGGGTCGACGCAATCGCCGGGTTGGAATCGCCCACCGCCGCCCGCCGCCCAGCCAGCGCCAGCGTCAGTAGCGTGTCCGCCTCCCCATAGCGCTGCTGCCAGAGGAGGAGGCGGGCCAGATCGACCCGGGCCAGCTGTACATCCGGGTGCTGTTCGCCCAGCAGTTTGAGCCGCACGCCGATCGCTTCCCGAATCAGCTTCTCCCCTTCCTCTAATCGACGCATACCGGCGAGGACATTGCCGCGCCGAGCCAGGATGTCCGCGACGGTGGGATGCTCCGGCCCGTAGATCTTGTGCGCCAGCGTGAGGGCCTCGACGAGGGTGGAGTCGGATTCGGGCAGCTTGCTCTGGGCTTCCTGCGCGTCGGCCAGGGCGACCAGGGTGTTGACGATCCGGGGATGATCCGCCTCATAGCCGGCTCGGGTCATGGCCATGGCCTGTACCAGCAGGGATTCCGCCTTGGGAGCGCGCAGGGTGTAGAGTAGAAACTGCCCGTAGGCCTGCAGCTGGCTGGCCACTTCGATCCCGCTGTTGCCGTGACGCTTGCGAGTCAGCGCCAGGGCCTCGCGATGAAGCTGCTCGGCTTCGTCCATCTTGCCGAGGTTGTAAACCACGATGGCGAGCGCGGTGAGCTTGGAGGTGAGCCGGTCGTCGGTGGGATCGAGCTGACGGCGGTCGATGGCAATCGCCTCTTTCAGCCGTTGCTCGGCCAGTCTGAAATCCCCGGAGGCTCGGGCCAGTTCGGCTTGATCGGCTGCGCTCTTGGTGAAATCGACGCTGGAGGGATTCAGCCGGCGTCTTACCGCATAGGCCGAATCGAGATAGGGCCGGGCCTGGTCGTAGAGACCCAGGGCGTAGTAGGTCTGGCCGATGGTGGCATCGACCGAGGCTCGAACTTCCGGCTGCCGCCTGAGGTTCTCGCCGTAGCCGCCGGTGGAGGCCCGATCGAGCACTTCCCGGACCGTCACCTCCTTGCCCCGGGCCCGGCTCGGGTCGGCCGAGGAGAGCATGTCTTGCAGAAAGGAGTTCACCGACCGGGCTTTCTCCGCTTCCTGACTGGCTCGTCTGGCGCTGGCCGTCGCCAGGGCCTTCTCCTGCAGCGCCTCGGCCCGGGCCGAGTCGGTGGCTACCAGCGCGGCCGCCGTCTCGGCCCGCCGCTGCTCCGCGAGCTGTTGAGCCGACACCGCCTCGGTCCGGCGGCTCTCCGCCAACCGTTCCGCCGCGGTGGCGCGGACCGCCAGCCAGGTACTCAGCACCGTACCGATCACCAGAATCAGACCGGCCAACGCCAGCCCGGCGACCAGCGCCTTGTTCCGGTCGGCGAACTTCCGCAACTGATACCAGGTGCTGATTGGGCGAGCCGTGATGGGCTCGTGATTGAGAAAGCGGCGGATATCGCTGGCCAGGTCGTCGGCCGAGCTGTAGCGCCGATCTTTCTCTTTCTCGAGCGCCTTGTTAACGATGGTCTCGACATCACCCCGGAGATCCCGGTCGACCGAACTCAGCGGCGCAGGGTCGACCTGGAGAATGGTCCAGGCCGCCTGATGCAGCAGATCCTTGGAGATGTCGTAGGGGAGCCGTTCCGAGAGCAACTCGTAGAGAATGACTCCGAGTGAGTAGACGTCGCTCCGGATGTCGAGATCGTCGGGGTCGGCGTTGACCTGTTCCGGGCTCATGTACTGCAGGGTCCCGATCATCTGGCCCATGGTGGTGGCCCGGGTCATCGGGACTTCAGTGTCGTTGAGCCGGGCCACCCCGAAATCGAGAATCTTGGGCTGCCCGCTGGCATCAACCAGAATGTTGGTCGGCTTGAGATCGCGGTGGATCACGCCTTTCTGGTGGGCGTAGTGCACTCCTTCACAGATCCGGATGAACAGGGCCAGCCGCTGGGATACCGTCAGCTTCATGGACTTGGCGTAACTATCGAGCGGCTCCCCTTTCACCAGCTCCATCGCGAAGAACGGCTGGGGCCCGTGGGGCCCCTCGGCGGTGCCCGCCTCGTAGATGCGCGCAATCCCGGGATGCTCCAGCCGCCCCAGCGCTTCCGATTCCCGGTTGAACCGCTTCACCAGCATCGGCGAAACCAGATCGGGCCGGACCACCTTGAGCGCGACTTTGCGGTGGGGATTGTCCTGCTCGGCCTCGTAGACCGTGCCCATGCCGCCCTCGCCCAGCGCGGCGAGGATGCGGTAGTGGCCTATGGTCTCAGGGACTCGTTTCCGGGCCCCGCTGGATCGTCGGGGAGCGCGGGGGAGTTCGGGTGGTCCGTCTGGCGGTACCGACATCTGCGCTCCATCGTGGGGGCCGGATCTGGCGAGGGAGAGTGTATGTCGGCGAGCTGATTAGCAAGTACTGAAGCTGTGTCGTCCGGACATCGAGCGTAGTGAGACGGAGGGATCTCAAATCATTGGAGTTTGAGATCCCTCGGTCCCTCTCGCTTCGCTCGACGTCCCTCGGGACGACACGCCGCAGGGTCAGTTCTCACGATTGGAGAGTGCCGTCTTCAGCAGCATGATGCCGGTGATCAACACGACCACAGCCACCAGCCAGCGGAGGTTGGCCACATCGAGGCTGGAGAAGAACTTGTAGGCCAGCCACACACCGGGCAGCGCACTGAGTGACAGCGCCACCGTCACCGGAATATCGACCGCCCTCTCCTTGATGAATCGGGCACTGGCGATCGGCATCAGGAAGGCGCACGACCCCATCATGATCGGAAAGGCAGTCTGGGGATTCATTCCCAGCAGTGAGACCAGCAGCATGCAGGGTCCGTAGAGTCCCACCCCGATCATCATCAGAATCCCCAGCACAAAATTCCCGAACAGGCCGAGAAAGAGCATGCCTCCGGTCAACCCGGTGAGCGTTCCACCGGTCGGGTTGCCGGCGATGTTGCGGTACATGAAGAGGGCACCCGCGACCAGCAGGGCGAGACCCATTCCAAACTGGATCTGCCGCTTGGGCCACTTGGCGAACAGGCCGGCCCCGACCCAGGCCCCCAGCACCGCGGTGCCCATCATGCCGATGAGGGTGAGTGGGTCCACTTCTACCGATGAGATGAACAGAAAAGACTGAAACAGCGCGGCCGAGGCATATCCGGCGTTGAGGGTCCCGGGAATCTTCTCGTCCGAGACCATTTTGAAGGTGCGGAAGGCCGAGGTGGTAGTGGCGAACGAACCGATGCCCAGGGTATCGAAGAAGTTGGCAATGGTTCCGGTAATGAAGGCATCAAGCCGGGGCCGCACCGGTGTTTCGGCTTTTTTGACCCCGACAGTGAGTGTGACGATGAAATAGATGGAGAACAGACCGAGGGCGACGAACAGAATTGAAATTGCGCTCATGTGGGCCAGTTCGAGAATGTGGGAAGTGCCGATCAGGCGGATTTATTCTTGCCCCACCAGTCGCGGGCATCAGCCTCAGTCCAGGGAGTCACGCGGATCGTCCCCAGGGCCTCGGCCAGTGCAGCCGCATTGGGGATCCGATCGGACGGCTTTTTGGCGAGGAGCTGCATGATAATCTGCTCGAACTCTGGCGGAATGGAAACCGACCCATTCCGCTGCGAGGGCGGAATCGGCGTATCGCTTACATGTTTCGCCACAGCCTGCAACGCCGTCGCCGCTTCAAAGACCACATGACGAGTCAGCAGGAAATAGGCTACACACCCCAGGGCGTACAGGTCGGCCCGACCGTCCACCTCTCCTCCCAGCGCCATCTCGGGAGCCATGTAGGCCGGGGTGCCTGGCGTCGCGTCGGCGCCGGTCGCCAGGGACTGTTCCGCTCCCGCCTCGGCCGACTTCACCAGCCCGAAGTCCAGCACCTTCACAAAATCATGCTGTAGACCGAGGGTGCCGAGATGAATGTTGGCGGGCTTGATGTCGCGATGCACCAGCCCGCGGGAGTGAGCCTCGTCGAGCGACTCGCAGACCTGCTTCAGGATGAAGATCACCCGATTGGCCGGCTGGACTCCATGCTCTTTGACCAGCGACTCGAGGTCCATCCCCTTGAGCAATTCCATCACGAAGTAAAGCGTCTGATCCTCGGTGACACCGAAGTCGTACAACTCTACCGTGTGAGGCGAACGTAGACTGGCAGCCGCCTCCGCCTCCCGCCGGAATCGCTTGACTGCCACCTGGGCCGCTTCGTTGCCGTCGCCGCAGATCATCTCGGGCCGGATCAGCTTGATTGCCGCTGGCCGGGCCAGCATCCGGTGCGTGGCGAGGTAGACCTCACCCATCCCACCCTTCCCCAGCAGCTCACCCAGCTGGTAGCTCCCCATCTCGCGGGCCTTGGTGATATGCTGGCCCAGCCGAGTCACTACCCGGGAGATGACCACGGAAACCCCGACCATGATGTAGTCGGGATAATGCATCAGCAGAATGTTGCTGTAAGCCCCGAAATCCCAGCGGCCTTCCAGTTTGGACAAGACCATTCCCAGCGGCATCATCGACGCCGCGATGACTCCAGCGACCAGCGTTTTCCAGGGCGGATTGGGAATAATCG
This sequence comes from uncultured Gemmatimonadaceae bacterium, assembly GCA_964578865.1. Taxonomy (GTDB): domain Bacteria; phylum Gemmatimonadota; class Gemmatimonadetes; order Gemmatimonadales; family GWC2-71-9; genus JADJOM01. The sequence continues at coordinate 15,784 of CAZOES010000074.1, forward strand.
CGGCGAAGATCAGCACCAGGGACCCGACCCAGGTGAATTCCGGCCGCACCGACATCGTGGCGGTGACCGGACTCCAGTGCCAGATGATGCCGATTTCGAGCGAAGTGACGATCAGATAGAGCAGGCCGAGATCCAGCAGGCGGCGGGGATCTCGGTGGGGACTTCTGCTATAAAGAAAGAGAGCCAGCGACGCGATGATGGCGACGGCGACCACCGCATCGGGGAAATGCAGCTGGCGCCACCTGGGATGACTCGGATCCAGGGCCCGCATCGCCAGGTGATCGGCCACGACGCCGACGCTCCACAGCGCGACACCGAGCAGTGCGGCCAGTCCCAGCCGGTGGCCTGCCTCCTGAAGGAGATCCTCCGGTATGTCGGTAGCTCGCTCCCCCGAAGCGAGGGCACCGGCCGGGGTCTGGCCCGAGGGACGCTGAATCAGTCGCCGTTTTGCCATGCGGAGGAGAAGCTAATCGGGCGGGATCTGATGAGGAGGCCGGTTCTGGCGACTATGTCATCCCGACCGAGCCCGAAGGGCGAGTGGAGGGATCTCCGAGGTGGGATAGTCGGAGATCCCTCGATTCCATCTCGATACGCTCGATGTCACTCGGGATGACAATTCGTACCTACCTCTTCACCGTCAGCATCAGCACCCCGGCCGTCACCAGCCCGATTCCCGCCCACTCCCGCACACTCGGCCGCTCGCCCAGGAACATCACCGCGAAGATCGCCACCAGCACCACGCTGAGCTTATCCACCGGAGCAACTTGAGCCGCTTCTCCCACCTTGAGCGCCCGGAAGTAGCACAGCCACGAGGCGCCGGTGGCGAGACCGGAGAGCGTCAGAAAGGTCAGGGTGTTCCCTGAGAGGGAGAGCGGGTTGCGCCACTTGCCCAGACTGACCACGATGGCAGTGAGCACAACGAAGATCACGCTGGTGCGGATCAGGGTCGCGTAGTCGCTATCGACCCCTTCGAGACCGAGCTTGGCGAAGATGGCCGTCAGGGCGGCGAACGCGGCGGAGAGCAGCGCGTAGCCGATCCACGATTGGATGGCAGGCATGCGAGGTCCTTGGGGTGAGGACGACAGCTGATAGCTAAGAGCTAAAAGCTAAGGCGAATTGCCCCAAGCCCGTAGCTCTTAGCTCTTAGCTCTCAGCCCTTAGCCGCCCCTTGGCCACCAACCATACCGCAAACAACAACTCACTCAAGATCCCAGGCGCCATGTTGTAAGGGACCAGGGTGCTGGAAAGAGCCGGCCACCCAAAGGTGAGCCAGCCGAGCCCACCCAGCATGAGAAGCACGCCGAGTATCGCCGGAACAAACTTCGAGCGGACGATCAGAAACCCGAGGAGGAGGCAGTACCCTCCGAAGAACCCGAGTGGGTGAACCCCGATACTTCCGATGCCGGTCGCGTTAACCAGGGAGAGAAAGCACCCGATCAGGCTGAACCCGGCGGCCAGCGCCGAGATCGAGGGGTTAACCGGTCGAAAGTACTCGTACAGGATGATGGTGACGGCGACATAGGTGAGCGCTGCGAGCACCAGGACGACCGTCCCTGCCCTGCCTGACAACGCCAGTGAGGCAACTCCCAACCCTATGTTCAACAGGTAGAGCACCCCGGCGAGTCGGGGTTGTGCGGCGTCGGCGACCATGCGCGGGTCCGGTGAAGGCGATGGTCGCTATTACGTGTGCGCGGTTCAGTTTGTGACGACAAACCCCGTTCTCACACACCAGGTACTTCGGGCCTTCGGCCCTCAGGATGAGGTGCACCTACCCGCCTACCCGCCTACCCGGCTAGCCGCCTAGCCGCCTAGCCGCCTAGCGAAACGTCCCCGGACTCACCTGATAAGTCCGATGGTCCATCCCCACCTGATCCTCCAGCGACCACATCCCCATCTGCTCTATCCAACGATCATGCTGCAGCCGCTTGCCGTTGAGCGTGAGGAACCCGGCCGCATGAGCCGCGCGGACGCCGAGCTTGGCCAGATCCGAAGCTGAGCGAAAGACCACAGTCCGTCGCTCGGCTACGATCCGCTTGGCGCTCACCCGCCCGATCCCGGGAACCCGAATCAACTCCTCGAACGACGCTTTGCTGATCTCGACCGGGAACCTCTCCGGATGGGCCAGGGCCCAGCCAACTTTGGGATCTCGAGCCAGCGGCAGATTGCCATCGGGCCCGAAGACGATCTCATCGGCCTTGAATGCGTAGTCGCGCAAGAGATACTCGGCCTGATACAAACGATGTTCCCGCAGCACCGGTGTGCCGGCCACGTTCTCCATCGGGGTATCGATGATGGGACGGAAGGCGCTGAAGTGCACGTGGTGCACTTCCCCGCCTTTGTGGAGCTGGGAGACCGTCCCTAGAATCGCCTTGTCAGCATCGGGCGTGGCACCGACCACGAACTGGGTGGTGATCCCCGAAGCTCCCTGCGGCCGCAGCGGATTCACCGGCCGGCCATAACGCCGCTCGGCACGCTCCTCGGCCACCAGACTGCGGACCTTCTCGAGATTCTGGAATGAGAGCGAGAGGTCTTTCTCGGGGGCGATCTGGGTGAGACTCGCACCGCAGGGTGTCTCCAGATTAAGCGAGACCCGATTGGCCAATTCGGTCACCCGTTCGATCTGGGCCTGGTCCGATCCCACCACCAGCTTCACGTGGATGTAGCCGGTGAAGCGGTGCTTGAGCCGGAGCAGCTCGAGCACCTGGATCACTTCGCCCACCACTGCGGTGGGCCGGCCGGGAATCCCGGTGGTGATGAACAACCCCTCGCACCAGTTCCGGTCTACCGCACCAAGAAAGATCTTCACCAGCTCAGCCGGCTTGAGAAGAGTCCGGGGCATCTCCCGGTCTCGCCGCATGGGACAGTAGTGGCAGTTATAGCTGCAGGCATTGGTCATAAGAATGCGGAGCAACCGCATCCTGGTGCCGGGCAAAGGCGCTAAGGTTCGAATGTTCAGGGGCCGAAGACTGCCGGCGGCATTGGCATTGCGGAGCCGCGGCGGGAGTCCTTCGCGATCTTCGGTCGCGAGGGACATGAGGACGTTGAGCTTGTGTTCGAGATCGGGGGTTTTGAGCAATCGGCCTGTCTTTCGTAAGGCGTGCTCAAGGTACCCGAACAAATACCGAAATGCAAGCTTTGGTCTTAGGGATGGAAAAACAATTCACCGCAGCTTTCGATCTATGGCCGACGATAGACTTTGCCACGTTTGACCACCATGGTGACCGATCGGGTATTCCGGATATCCGTGAGAGGATCCGCCGACAGCACCACCAGATCCGCCAGCTTCCCCGCCTCGATCGACCCTCGCTCGCTCCCCTGCCCCAGAACTACCGCCGCATCCCGAGTAGCACTCAGGAGCGCCTCCGCCGGACTCAAGCCACCCAGCTTCACCAGCAACTCCATTTCGGCGTGCAGATTGGGCAACTCCAGCTTGTCGTCGTCCGCGCCGGCCAACGTGTCGGTTCCCGCCACGAGGGTGATGCCGCGGTCGTGGGCCTTACGGGTGATCGCGCCGCCGAGCCGCTGTAAGGCTGGTGAGTCTGCGAACACCAGGAGGGTCGGCTCGAAGATGGTGCGATGAGCCAGGATGGCACTGAAAACCGAATCGAGCCCGGGGTCATTGAGATCGAGCGAATCGGCAGGCGCCGCTTTCATGTCGCCGGCGCGCCGGGCCGAGTCCATGGCCCGGGCGACCAGGTTGGCGTGAGAGATCACGTCGACCCCGGCGTTTACTACTTCGAGCGGCAATGCCGGCCTGAGCGCAGCGTGAGCCCACACCTGCAGGTGCTGAGCGTGGGCTTCGATGGTAATCCGTCGAGCCAGATCGCCGGTCAGATCGGCGTAGAGCTTGATCGCGGTAGCTCCAGTGCCGCGAGCTTCGGCGATCGCCTGGTGCAGATCGGTGCTGTCACTGATTGCCCGCATCCACGGCACTTCCCCCGCAACCAGTCCTCGGCTGGCGTCGTGAGTCCGGGGGTCGGCAAAGAACCTCGGGCCGGCGAACAGCGCCACATAGAAGATGTCGGGACTGGGAATCTCGCCCAGCAGCGCGTCGCGCTGCAGCGAGGCCAGCGCGCGCACGTCTCCCGCCATGTCCCGGCCTGCAGTGATTCCCCCATACAGCGCTTTCTTGAGCCGCCGCTCGGTGCGGAGCCGGGTGTCTTCTTTGGAGGGGTCGGTGGCGATGTGGATGTGGGTATCGATGAGGCCGGGGATGAGGTACTTGCCGGCCAGGCTGATGGTCTTGGTGTTGGGCGGAAGCGGCCGAGAACCGGCCGGGAAGACCGCGGTGATGCGTTCGCCTTCGACCAGGATTACCAGGTTTCTGCGGAGCGAATTAGACGGCGCGTCTACCAGGGTAGCGTTGGTCAGCGCGATCGGTTGGGGCGGAACCGAGTCCTGAGCCGCGAGCAGGCTCGGGAAGCAGGCCACGAGCGAAAGGGTAACTCTGCTATTCATGTCGATTCCGGGTTCGGGGAATTGCAACCGCAACTATTCACCGCAGAGGCGCAAAGGCGCAGAGAAAACCGCAGAGCGCTCGAGCAATTCGACGAGTCTGCGCCTTTGCGCCTCTGCGGTTAATACCCAACTATGGCGGCGGTTAATACCCAAATATGGCCCCTTGCATCCCGCCATTCAGGTTACTATACTGAACCGTATGGTTCAGTATTCGCCGGACCTCGACTCCTCGTTCGCCGCCCTCTCGGACGCCACCCGACGGGGGGTTCTCCAGCAGCTGGGACGGGCGGACGCGTCGATCACGGATCTGGCCGAGAAGTTCAACATGACCCTCACGGGCATGAAGAAGCACGTCGGGGTCCTGGAGCAGGCCGGGCTGGTCAAGACGGAAAAGGTTGGCCGGGTGCGAACCTGCAAACTCGGTCCCCGCCGGCTGCAGGAAGAGACGGCCTGGATCGAGAGGTACCGCCAGCTGTGGGACTCACGCTTCGACGAGCTGGACAAGGTAGTCGAGGAACTGAAACGAAATGAGAAGGTCCATGGACGCAAGAACAGAGAGTGAGCCGGCACCTATGAAGAACCCCACGAAGGTAGAACGGAAGTCCGACCGCGAGCTGGTGGTTACCCGAAGCTTCGACGCCCCTGCCCGCCTGGTGTTCGAGGCGTGGACCAGGCCCGAGCTGTTCAAGCGCTGGTGGCTGCCGCAGTCGATGAGCATGTCCCTGCGTTCCCTTGAAATGGATGTGCGGGTCGGGGGCAAGTATCGCCTGGAGTTCGAACCCGATGGTTTCGCCTTCTTCGGCACCTACCTCGAGGTGACACCGCCCTCGCGCCTGGTCTGGACCAATGAGGAAGGTGGTGAAGGCGGCCCGGTCACTACGGCGACATTCGAGGAGACGGGCGGCAAGACGATGCTGGTCGTGCACGAGCTCCATGTCTCGAAGGAATCTCTCGACGCTGCCGGCACCGGGGCGGCGGATGCGATGGTCGAGACCTTCGGGCAACTGGACGAGCTTCTGGTCACCCTGGCCGCGGGCGCCGGTCGGTCATGAAGCCATTTACCATCGATCCCAAGCTCGATTTCGCGATCGAACGAGTTATCGAGGCGCCCACCCGCAAAGTGTGGGAGGCATTGACCAGACCGGAGCATCTCAAAAACTGGTACATGCCCAGGAAGTGGGGGCGGGTATCGCGAGCCGAGATCGACTTGCGACCGGGCGGCATTATTCGAATCGACATCGCGACGGGAGACGGCCCCGAATCGGCCAATGTCGGCTGCATCCTCGAGGTTGTCCCCCAGGAACGGCTGGTCTGGACTTCGATGTTGTTCCCCAACTATCGACCGGCCGTTTTCGACGACATTCCAATCACCGCCATCATGACGATGCAAACCGTGGACGACGGAACTCGTTACGTCTTCTCGGCCCTGCACCGGAGCGAAGCCGACCTGGCGACTCACAAATCGTCCGGCTTCTACGACGGGAGTCAGATCGCGGTCGATCAGTTTGTGGAACACGTGATGTCGATGAAATAGCTGAGCGGCAACTGCTTAACCGCAGAGGCGCAGATCGAATTAACCGCAGAGGCGCAGAGTCGCAGAGAAAAACCCCAGAGGGATCGCGGACTCGACAGGTCCAGTGCCCATCCAAACATTGGATTTTGGGCGAACTCATCGAATGGCAATGCCCTAGTCTCTTCGATGAGTTCACCCAAAAAACCTTTGCAGAGGAGCGAAGACGTGCCCTCTTTGACGGAGTAGCCTCTGCGGGTTCCTCTGCGCCTT
>CAZOES010000075.1:0-21885 GCA_964578865.1 uncultured Gemmatimonadaceae bacterium
CGCAGGTTCACCGTCATGCGGCGGTCTCCTTGATGACCTCTTCCAGCGTGGTCACACCCCGTTCGACCTTCTTGAGGCCGTCCATCCGCAGGGTGAGCATTCCGTCTTTCACGGCCTGTTCTCTGATTTCGGCGACCGAGCCGCCGCGCAGGATCAGGCGGCGCAATTCGCCGCTCAGAGCCATGACCTCATAGAGCCCGGCGCGACCCTTATATCCGGTGCCGCTGCAGGTTTCGCACCCGGTGCCCTTCATCAGGTTCATCTTCTTCACTGCTTCGATCGCGTCGCCCAGGGCGATCAGCTCTTCGTCCTTGTAGGTTGCCGGAGCCTTGCACTCTTTGCAGATCCGGCGGACCAGCCGCTGCGCCACCACCAGATTGACCGCGCTGGCAACGTTGAACGCCTCGACCCCCATGTCGATCATGCGGGTGATGGTCGAAGGCGCGTCGTTGGTGTGCAGGGTGGAGAGGACCAGGTGTCCGGTCAGGGCCGCCTTGATGGCGATACCCCCGGTTTCCAGATCCCGGATCTCCCCGATCATGATGATGTTCGGGTCCTGCCGCAGGAACGCCTTCAATGCTGCGGCAAAGGTCAGGCCAATCTCGTTCCGGACCAGTACCTGGTTGATTCCCATCAGGTTGTACTCGACCGGGTCCTCCGCCGTCATGATGTTGGTCTCGATGGTATTGACCCGAGACAGGGCGGAGTACAGGGTCGTGGTCTTGCCCGAGCCGGTAGGGCCGGTAACCAGAACCATCCCGTAGGGATTCAGGATGTTCCTCATCAGGTCCTGCTCGGCCTGGGGCTCGAAGCCGAACTTGGACAGGTCAAGGGTCAAATTGCCCTTGTCCAGGATGCGCAGAACGATCTTCTCCCCGTAGATGACCGGCAGGGTGGAAACCCGGAAATCGATGACCTTGTTGCCGATCTTGAGCTTGAGGCGGCCGTCCTGGGGCACCCGGCGTTCGGCAATGTTGAGCTGAGAAAGGATCTTGATACGGCTGGTCAGGGCCGCCTTCATCTTGACCGGCGGCTTCATGACCTCGAGCAGGGCCCCGTCAATCCGGTAGCGGACCCGGATTTCGTGCTCGAAGGGCTCGATGTGAATGTCGGAGGCGCCCCGCTTCACCGCGTCGGTCAGCAGGCCGTTGATCAGCTTCACCACCGGCGCATCGTTGATCTGCGCCTGGGTGGCGGCCTCGTCCTCCTGCTCCTCAACCACTTCGACATCGCTCTCACCCAGATTCTCCATTTCCTTCAGGAGAGTCTGCATCTGCTCGTCAGAGGACTCGTAGTGTTTTTCGATGAGATTGCGGAGGGTGTACTCGCCGGCGATGACCGGGAAGAGGTCGTACCGGGTAATGAACTTGAGATCGTCGAGCACCCCGGTGTTGGTGGGGTCGGCCATCGCCACCGTAAGCGTGCGGCCTTCCCGTTTGAGCGGGAGCACCACGTGCTTCAGGGTGAAATCCGAAGGAACCAGCTTGAGGATCTTGGGATCGACTTCAAAGCGCGTCAGATCCACTGCCGGCATGCGATACTGCCGAGCGAGGATCTTGGTGACTTCGAGTTCCTGGACCAGTCCGAGTTTGACCAGGACATAGCCAAGTCGGTGGCCGGAGGACTTCTGTTCCGCCAGGGCCGCCGTGAGCTGGTCACGGGTTATCAGGCCCTCACGAATCAGGATGTCGCCCAGCCGATCATTGCTGCCGGCAGCTGCGGTCGCCATCGCCCTCTAAGTGCTGGATTGTGAAGAGTGACAATAGGTTAGGGGCTTTCTTCTAAGCTAGGACGGTGGGGCGGGGAGTCAAGTACCGGGTACCGAGTACCGAGTCTCTGGCCGAGAGGAACCCTCCACCATTCTCGGTACCCGGTACTCGGTACTCAATCGACCTTCACGCGGTCCCGTAGGAACGCCAGAGTCGCAGGTCCGATGCCGGGGACCCGGACCAGGCTATCCACCACGGGAAAAGGCCCGTGTTTCTGGCGAAAGGCCACAATCCGGGCAGCCAGCGCCGGACCGACCCTGGGGAGGGCCTCGAGCTGGGCTGCGGAGGCTGCGTTGAGATCCAGGGGCGGCAGAGAGTTCCGAGTTCCGGGTTCCGAGTTTCCCGTACTAATTGCCGGGGTTTGGGGTGACGGTGCTACGACCCGGCCCGAGAAACGGGCTTGCTCTCGGATGGCCGTGAGTAGGCCTGGACCTATCCCCGGAACCCGGTCGAGGCCTTCCAGGCTTCCGAATGGCCCTTTCGCGTTCCGGTCCGACACGATGACCTTGGCGAGCTTGAGACCCACCCTGGGAAGCCGGGCAATCTCGAGCGCGGGGGCTTGATCGAGATCGACGGTTTCGCCGGCCTTCAGCGGGCGGGCGAGCGCCAGCCCGGAATCGCGGTGGGCCAAAGGGGTACTACCCCTGGGCGGCGGAAGCAGCGAGACCTGACCCGGCGCGGTCCCAGGCGCCATCATCCACATCCTGAGACCCTGGCCTCCCACCGCCAAGGCGAGCAGCAGGACAATGGCTCTACGCTCCGCCGTCATCTTGAGACAGTAGGCAAGCGTCGACCTGCAGCTGGGCACTAACAAACGATGACCGGACCCGAACGACGGAGTTCTCGATGAAGCGCAGAGAAATGCTTCAGGCCCTGGCCGCGGCGGGCGCCTTTGCGACCATGGGCCATCGGGCCCTTTCGGCCCAGAGCCCGACAGTGCTCACCAGAAAAATCCCTAAGTCCGGAGAGGCCTTACCAGTCGTCGGTCTGGGCAGCTGGGGAACTTTCAATGTGGGCGACGATGCCGCGGCGAGAGACAAGTGCACCGAAGTGATCAAGGCGTTCCTCGAGGCCGGGGGCAGGACCATCGACTCCTCCCCGATGTACGGCTCCTCGCAACAAACCATCGGGTATGCCTATGAGAAGCTCAACCGGCCGGCCGGCTATTGGGCTGCCGACAAGGTGTGGACCAACTCCGGCTCGCAGGGACCAGCCCAGATCGAAGAGTCCCGGAAAAACTGGCGGGTCGCCAAGTTCGACTTGCTGCAGGTTCACAACCTGATGGCGTGGGAAGCACACCTCCCTACCCTCTTCGCGATGAAGGCGGCCGGAAAACTCCGCTACGCAGGCATAACGACCTCCCACGGCAGACGGCACGACGATATCGAAAAGATCATGCGGACCCAGCCGATCGATTTCGTGCAGATCACCTACAACCTGGCCGACCGGGAAGTGGAAGAGCGGATCCTTCCGCTGGCCCAGGACCAGGGGATCGCGATGGTCATCAATCGGCCGTTCCAGCGCAATGAGCTGCTCGAGCGGGTGAGCCGGAAACCCCTGCCATCTTTCGCGGCCGAGTTCGATTGCACCAGCTGGGCCCAGTACCTGATCAAGTTCATCATCTCCCACCCGGCGGTGACGGTGGTGATCCCGGCAACCAGCAGCGTGGCCCATGTGCGGGAGAATCTGGGGGCGGCGAGGGGCCGGATGCCGGATGCGGGCTTGAGGAAACGGATGATTGAGGTCCTGAGGTAGTGGGCTGGTGGGCTAGCAGGCTAGTGGGCTAGTGGGCTAGTGGGCTAGTGGGCTAGTGGGCTAGTGGGCTAGTGGGCTAGGCAAGGGTAATCCATGAGCGAATGGTGGACTTACAGGCTATCTGACTTTCTCATGTTCGAGCCGGAGACCTACTTCCGGCTCTTCGAGTTACTCAATGCCGCGTTGTGGCCCGTGGCCGTCCTGACGATGGCAACCGGGATCGGGTTAGTTGCGTTGAGCTGGCGGGGTGGATCCAGAACTGTGATCACCAGTGGGCTGGCGATCGTGTGGCTCATCGTCGCCTATGTGTTTCACTATCGGCGTTACGCCACTATCATGCTGGCAGCGAAGTGGTTCGCCATGCTGTTCCTGGTCGAGGGACTGACACTGGCCTTCTGGGGATGGTGGACTTCGAACCAATCACGCGGTGAGCCCAATCGAGCTGGCGCGGCGATAGCCGCGATTGGACTCCTCGGTTGGCCACTCATTGCGCCGCTGATGGGGAGAAACTGGAAGGGCGCCGAGCTGTTTGGCCTGGCGCCCGACCCGACGGTGGTAGTGACTATTGGACTGCTGCTGGCGACCCGAGCCCCGAAGTGGCTACTGGTGCTCCCAGTGCTCTGGTGCGTCATTACCGGGGCTACGTTGTGGGCGATGCAGTAGTTCCTTCGACCTTCGGTCTCGGGATGAGGGGCGCCCGCGGTACGCCCGCCGGCCCGCTCAACGCCCGCTAGTGTTTCCGCACCAGCCCCATGGCCACGTCACCCACAATCTGCAGACTGGCTGCACTCACTTTGTCGATGGTATCGTCCGGGGTGTGCCACGAGGGATAGTCGAAATCGACTACATCGATGGCCCGGATCCCCACCTTCTGCAGTTCGACGTGATCATCGGTCAGGGTGTGTTTGGGTGACCCAATGAACTGGCCGGAATGGCCGACATCTTTGGCCACCCGCCACACCAGCTCGACCACTTCCGGTGCCCCCAGAAGAGAATTGCCTTCCTGATAGATATTGAGATCCTTGTCCGCGATCATGTCGAACAGGACCGCGTATAGCGGGGTGGGTCCCGGCGCCTGGTGCTGGCCATAGTAGCGCGAGCCGATCAGGACATCGTCCGGCGGGCTGGCGCCGAAATCGCCGTAATCCTCTCCATCGACGAAGAGCAGATCCACTCCCACCTTGGCGGGATGCTGCTTCAGCACATCGGCCACTCCCAGCAGCAATGCCACCCCGGAGGCCCCGTCGTTGGCCCCGGGCACCGGCAGCTTCCGGTCGCCCTTGTTATTGGGACCATCCGAGATGGGCCGGGTGTCCCAATGGGCCATGAACAGGATCCGCTCGGTAGCATTGGGGTTGATCCGGGCGATCACATTCACCAGCGGCAGGGTGTCGCCTTTGGCGGTGACGTGATTCCACTTCTGAGTGATCACCGAGTCGACCCGGGCCCGCACCATCGAATCGAGCCAGACCGCCATCCGGGCGTGGGGAGCAGTTCCCGGGATCCGGGTGCCGAAGCCGACCTGCTGCTCCAGATACTTGAAAGCCGAAGCGCCGTCGAACTCGCGCGGGGGCGGGGCGGAATCACAGGCAGTAGCAACGATTGTGGCGACGAGGATTGCACGCATCGGGAGTTCGGTGGGCTAGTGGGCTGGTGGGCTGGGATTATCGGGCACGATAGAAACTAGTACATCGGTCAGTTTCCCCTAGCCCACCGGCCCACTGGCCCACCAGCCCACTAGCGGTAGTCCCCGGAGAACAACGACAACTGCAGCGACGCCGTAATCACGATCTGGGAGAACTTGCGGTCCAGGTGCCTGGCTTCATTCAAGGTGTAGCTGAACGAGAGCCCGCCGGTGAGGATCTGGGCCAGATCGCTGTCGAAGCTCGCCCGGGCCTCGGTCCGCCGGGTATCGGAGATATTGAGGCAGTCGTTGTCGCCGGCCCGGAGCAGACAGGCGGTAGTCCGTGACAGCACGCCGCTGAACTGAGACCGGATGGTTCGGCGAATCCGGCTGATCGAGGCCGGCAGGTTGAAGGCGTGACTGAGAGCGGCGGTAATATCGTTCTGGCTGGTACGGGTCAGATTGCCGCTGGCCAGATTCTCCTGTCGCAGCCGATTATAGGCCAGACTCAGCGACATCCCGTTTCGCAGAGTAAACTGGGCATCCGGCGTCACGTTGGACGAATAGACCCTCGACAGTATGGCCGAAGACTGCGAAGTCGGGGTAACCGTGGTGCCCTCCGTGGTCCGGAAGGACGTGCCCAACGCAAAGACCGAAATTGGACCCTTGGCCAGACTGCGGGTCAGCCGCAATGACCCGCGGGGCCACTCCCGTTGTTTGGTCTCTGAAGTGAGGAACGAGCCGCTGACCAGCTGAAACCGGTTGGTCCGAGTCCGGGTGTACCCCATCGTAAACGAGAGGCCCAGGGGGAGATCGGCACCCGAGTTAAAGCTGGTGGCCCGCACCTCGGCCGCACCGATCGCCGAGTCGCTTCCCTGGGTAAGGAAGGACTCGAGACCACCGAGACCCAGCTGGTAGTTCAGACCGGGATTGAATCCCACCAGGTCGAAGGTGGAGTTGCGGGTCAATCGATCGCTGATATCGAACGCCCGCAACCGGCGGGTGGCCCGGCCGATCGTTCCCGAATCCCCGAAAATCCGGCCGAACATCCGGTTCACGTCCACCGCCCCACCCAGCTCGTAGGTCCGGGAATTGTTGAGCGTCTGTGGCAGGATGAATGCGCCGGTGGTATCGCCATCGGAACGGATCGGTTCCCGGCTGGTCAGACTGCGGGAGAGCACAAAGCTGCTCGAGGTCAGGAACCGGGGCCGGAAGTAACTGCTGATTTTGGGAGTAAGGGTGAAGCTGGTCCCCAGCTGCCGGTCCCGCTCCACCCCGACGTCCATGCCGAAGAGTGATTTGCGGGATTCGCCGGCCAGTCGTCCCAGGGAGGTGGAATCGGGGTAGCGGCGCAGATCGCGGGTGCTGGCCAGGTCGGCCGAGAGGTTGAGCATCCCTACCGGCTGCCAGGACAGGCCGGCGCTGTTGCGCCAGAGATGCTGCAACGAGTTCACCGTGGGGAGCTGCGCGTCGTCCGAACGGCTCACCGGCACATCATAGGAAATCAGATCCGACTGATTGCGGGTGACTCCGGTCGAGAGTCGAACACTGCTGGGGGCCAGGTTGACGAATGGCTTGCGCAGACCATTTCCGGCATCGCTGTTCCTGAGGAAGCGGGGCAACTTATCGACCAGCTTCCCGAAGTTGAGGTTGAAACCGCCCCGCCCGGGGACCAGCTGATAGGTGGCATTCAGGGCGTGATTATTACTGGTGGCCCGGGACAGCTCGGTGACGTTCTTGCCGTTATCGAAGCTGGCGCTGAGAGCCAGCGGATCGACCAGGCCCCGGATCAGCCAGCTCTTGCCGCGAGCCGACCGCCGTACGTTCACGTTGTAGCTGAGGGTCCAGTTCACCGGCCGGCGAAGCCCCTCGAGATCGTTGGTCTCGACGTCGGTTCCACTGATCAATTGGGGATCGACGTCGGTCCTGGCAAAGGCGACCTGCAGCGGCATCTGGATGCCGAGCGAAGGGGGGAGAAAACGATCCAGCCGGAGACCGGTGCCTAACTGGAGGGTTCCGGTCGTCCGGTAGCTCGGTTGTCCCCCGATCTGCTGGAAGTAGCCATCCTGCCTGGTGTATCCGGCTGAAAACTCGGCTACATCCGAAGCTACCAGCCGGGCGTCTAGCGCAACCGCCGATCCGACCCGGGCGATGGGATCGACCAGGCGAATGTCGTCCACCCAGACCTCCGCGCTGTCGGTCGCATCGTTGGAGTTGGTCCGGTAAATACCGGCGGCGATTTCCTGAATGCTGGCGAGATTGGGAGGATTGACCGCCACATCCTGGATGTGAACCAGGTAGGGACCGCTGCAAAGGACGTAGGTATCCGAGGCCGCCGGGTCCCCGCCGCAGGCCACCCGGGCGGCGCTGTCGGGAAGCAGGCCTTGCAGCCGGCGGGATTCGATCTGCCCCCGGAGATTGCGCCAGGTCTCGAGATCCACGCTCACTTCCGGAAGCCAGGTGGTGGTCTCGGCGGTGGTGGTGTACTGATAGAAATTGCGGCTGTCGCTGCCCACCCGGAGATAGGCCCGGAAATCGCCGCTGCTGCTCCAGCCCGGGCCCCGCCCCCGGAACCAGGCTTTGAGCTGACGGTACCCCAGCAGGTTCTGGGGGCCGCTGGGGAAGCGGAAATAGGCCTCTACCCGCTGACTATCGGTGACGCCCCGCCCGATGATCCGCAGCGAGCGCTCGTTGATCTGGGTTCCGAATTCCCCCTGGCTGCCGCCCTTGCGATCGAGCCCGCCAACGACCCCTGGCGGCGAGACGTATCCCAATTCCTGGTTCTCGGTCGAAATACTGGAAGCGACCACTTCGCCGGTGGCAGCACCGGTGTTGCCGGCGATACCCTTGATCGGCTGATCCGACCGCCGGACCCAGGGTGAACCGAGGAAGCGCATCCGGGCCAGGGTAAAGAGCACCCGCTTGTCAGGCTGGCCGCCGTCGTTCTGGGCCACCGCGGTGATCCGGAGATTCTTGATCAGCCGGATGTTGGGACTGCCGAGGGAGTACTCCGGCCGGCGCAGCGGAATGCGGTACAGCCGCCAGACGCTGCCATCGCTGTTCTGGACTCCGTTGCGGATGAAATACTTGAGATCGGAGATCTGGACCACCCAGCGGAAGACGTTCTCTCCTCCGCCGGAAGCATTGAGGGTGTTGTCCCCGTCGAGATCCTCGGTGTCGAGGAAGCCGTTGCCATTGGAGCAGCGGGCGCTGATGTCGCCCCAGGGGTAGGTATTCACGTCATGGCCCAGCTGCTGCTGGCAGAGAGCGACCCGCTGCTGCAGCGCGCCATTGCTGACGATCGACTCAGGGCGGTCGCCCAGGATTCCGATGTCGTCGGATTCGGCGTTGTAGATGCCGGTGCTCTGCCGCTCGGAGTTGAGCTGACCCGGCCCCACGAATTGCCGCCCGCTGAACACCGTGTCGCCGCCGGTGACCTGCAGACTCTCGGGGGCCATGGCCACGGCATCCTCGCTGACCGAGCCGAGATCGAATACCAGGCGCAAGCCGGTGGAATCGGTGGCTCCGGTCGCCTGGTGGAAGACCCAGAACTCGAGAAACTCATTCTTGCTCAGGTCGAGACCCACATTGCTGAGGGGAGTCACCATGGAGCGCCAGCGAGGCGCATTGAGCCGCTGGGGCAGGACCCACTGCATCTTTCCGTAGGTCGCATTGCGATGCGACACCTGGCCGCCGGCGGTATCGGGCTGGAGCCCGAGGTAGAGCACGGTCTCCAGCTGATCCTGCTGACCCGCCACCTGAATGCTGTTGTCGATGTCGCGCGCCCGGAGCGACTGACCCCCATTCTCGGAAATGAGGTTCTGCCAGGTCAGCTGCACTGCATCGGCGGTATCAAACCCGAAGGGAAGCAGATTGGCGTCGGTGAGGCCGTCGTTGAAGACCGGCCGGCTGCCGAACTGCCAGAGATTCTCCCGCAAGGACAGCGCGATGCCCTGATCCCCTTCGAACTCTTCGAGGTACGCCTGACCGGAACGATTGGGATCAGGCCGGGTCAGCGCCAGCTCGGCGTTGAGATCGAGCCGCGAGGGAGCGGTCGCCGGGGTGGAGGTCAGCCGGTTCATGAACCGGGTCACGCCCGCGGGCTTGAAGCGCAGATCGGTGCTGATCCCGCCGATCAGATGGGCCGAAGCTTCGAAGCCCAGCTGCGGGCGATTGAACGCGCTTTGCTCCACCTGATAGATCCCCATCAGGTTGATCCCACCGACATCACCCAGACTGTAGCGGGTGGAGACGCCGAAGATCTGGGTCGGGGCGACCGCGAAGACCCCCCGTTCTTCGAAGCGGGCCAGAATGTTCCCCGACGAGTTGCCGAACAATGACTGGGGATTGACGAAGGTGACCTGACCGAGATCGTAGTTGATGTTGTAGTCGATCTCCTTCTCCAGCCGCCGGCCATTCAGATACAACGTTTCGCTGCCGTTGCGAATCTGGAGGGCACCCAGGTCAAGGGTGCTCCGGTCTCCGCTGGAGCTGGCGTTGTAGCGCAGCCGGAAGATGAATTTGGCAGGCGGGCCCTGGCTGAACAGCACATAGCCGGGGGTGGTGTAGAGTGAATCGTTTCGCTCGGTCGGCAGAAGCTTGAGCGGATCGGCGAAGGGATTGAGGGTCGGGAAGATGATGTACGACTCTTTGATCGCCAGCTGGGCGTTGGGCTCCCGGGTCCGGGGGAAGAGCCGGTCCTGCCGGTTGAATACCGCCGGGTCATTGGCGGTGGCAAGCCCGAGCAAGGAGAGATAGGTCGGTGCTCCGCCGCTCAGCGGTCGTTCCGAGCGATTGAGCGTCAGGTTGACGATCAGCGAATTGAGATCGAGATCGGCGCCGGCTACCCGGTAGGCGTTCCTGATCTCGTGACGGAAGCTGGCCTGAGTGGCGTTGGACACCGGCTGGGCGATCAAGCTCAGAGTATCTCGGACCGGATCGCCCTGATCCACCGCGGGAAAGGTTCCCACGTTGCCGCCGGCGCTCCGATAGCTCACCGCCAGATACTCGGATGGGTCCAGCCGGTTGGCCAGCGCAAACCAGAGACCGGTGGGATCGACGTAGTAGTCGACATTCCGTTCCAGCAGCTTCCATACCCCCACCAGAGTGTCGACCCGGGTGGTACTCAACGCCACCGCGTGGATGCCACCCAGGTTGGGGTTGTTAGACCCGGTGGTGGGGCGATAGCGATAGACCCTGACGTCGCCCTGGGTGACCTGGGCCAGCGGCGGCAAGGTGGCGATGGCCGGAGGCTGGAGGATGTCGAGGTTGGGATAGCCGGGAATGGTGGCCGGATCGGGCACCCAGAAAAACCGGCCCAGCTCTACATCGAGATCACGGGCCTCTCGATCCTGCGGCTGTACCGTGGTGCTTCCCACCGTATAGGTCCGCTCGGCCACCACACTCCCCTTCTGGGTGGCGGCCACGGTCTGAATCTGAAAGGCCCCAATTTCGAAGGTGGCATTCACACCGAAATTGTTGGCCGGAATGCTGGCCGTAAGAAAACGCGAAGGGGGCGGGACGAAGGTGACGGTTCCCACCTCCACCCGGCGGACCATCTCGTCCTCCAGGCCCTGGTAGTAGACCTGCAGATTGTTCCGGGCGGTGAAGTCGCGCTCGGTATCGTAGTCGACATCGACATGGAGCCGGCGCCCGATCAGTCCGCCGGCCCGCACCGAGAGATAGGTGTCCAGCCGGGGCGCCTTAAAGCCGCCCCGACAGCCGGAGTTGAGATCGAGCAGCTGGGCCGGGGTACAGCGGAGGTTCTTGAGTTTCTCGGTGCGGATCTCGGTCCGGGCCTGACCGTCGATGTTGAGGTCGGCGTATTTCCGATTGAGTCCGAAGGCGCCGCGCTGGCCCTTGGCAAGGCTATCTTCCAGAACCACGGCCTTGCGTCCGTAGATCCGCCGAAGCCGCCAAGTTGTGGCCCGGGCGGCCCGGACGGAGTCAAGCTGGGTGTAAACCGACTGGTTCCACGCGTCGCCTGCCTTGCCGGGGTCGATACGCGTGCCGGCCCAGGGACTCCGGAAAACATCCGGCTCCCTGAGCTCCAGCTCCGCAGGGGTCTTGAAGCGGAGCCAGGCGGTGAACGTGGTGTCCCCTTGCGCGTGCAGTGCCGTAGGTACGGCCAGAGTCAGCAGCGCCAGGGCGGTCAGTCGACGCGCTAAGCGAATGGCGGGACGTGCCAGAGGAAGGTCAGGCTTGAAGGTGCTGGACACCGCAAATATACTGGCCGATTAGAGGGCTCACAACTCGTTACGGTCTGGAGACTTCCCCGCTTTTGCGCCTGCTGGATCGGTATCTCGTGCGGCAGTTCATCGCGCCGCTCCTGTTCGCCTTCGCCGCCATGACCAGCATCATGCTGCTCAACCAGGTGGCGCGGCGATTTGGCGCGCTGGTCGGCAAAGGGCTTCCCTGGTCGGTGATCGGGGAGGTCTTTGTGCTCTGCCTTCCCTTCATCATCGCCATGACCCTGCCGATGGCGGTGCTGGTGGCGGTGCTCTACACCTTCAGTCATCTGGCGGCGGACAGTGAAATCACCGCCATGCGCGCCAGTGGCGTCAGCGTGGTCCAGCTGCTCCGGCCCATGTTGCTGGTGGGGGTCCTGCTCACCGTGGGCAACTTCTGGTTCACCGACCAGGTGCTCCCCAAAAGCAACGCCCGCCTGAGAAACCTGCTGATTAACATCTCCCGCAAGAAGCCCACCCTCGAGCTGCGGGAGCAGGTGATCAATGAAATTCCGCCGAGCGGTCTGTTTCTCCGGGCCAGCCGGATCGATGCCAACAACGGCCGGCTTCGCAGTGTGACGATCTACGACATGGCCGGCACCGACAACCGGCGGATCATCTATGCCGACAGCGGCGTCATGGCCTTCGCCAACCAGGGTGCCGACCTGCAATTCCGGCTGTTCGACGGAGCGATTCACGCCTTCAAGCAGAGCGATCCGACCCTGCTGCAGATCACCGATTTCAAGGTGAACACCATCCTGGTGAAGGAAGTCTCCAACCGCCTCGATCTGGAAGCCAGCGATGGAGTTCGGGGTGACCGGGAGATGAGCACCTGCGAGATGATGGAGACCGTGCGGGGCGCGGAATTCGAGATCGCCCAGGCGCAGGAACGGCGACGGCTCTCCTTGAATCGTGACCTGCTGGCCCTGCTGGTTCTACCTGCGACGGCGCGGATGACACCGGTATCGCAGGAGCCGCTTCCCAAGTACTGCGAAGTATTCCAAAAGGTGGCTAATGCGCTGGGGACGGCTCAGACCGACTCCAGTGCACAGTCGGATGATGACTACAACCGGATGGTAGAACCGAAAGCGGCTCCGGGAAAAACTGTCCCCAACAAGCCGCTCCGCCCGGACGAGAGTGTTACCCAGCCGCTGCAGGGGGTGACGATTCCCCAGATCCCCGGGGCCCGTCCCCGCCCCCGGGTCACCAACTGGGCCGAAGTGTCCAGCGCGCGGGATGAGGTGAAAACCTCGGGCAACCGGGCCGATCAGTATCTGGTTGAAGTCCACAAGAAATGGGCGATCAGCGTCGCCTGCCTGGTCTTCGCGGTGGTTGGTATTCCGATGGCGCTGCGGTTTCCCCGGGGGGGAATGGGTCTGGTGATTGGAGGCGGTCTGGCGGTCTTCGCGATCTACTATGTGGGGCTGATCGCGGGCGAGACTCTGGGCAACAAGGACATCGTCCATCCTTGGATCGCGATGTGGACCCCCAACATCATCTTCACCGTGCTGGGCGTGTTCGGCATGATCAAAGTGAGCCGGGAGTCCGGCTCCACCCGGGGCGGCGATCTGGCCGAACTGTGGGATTCGATCACCAGCCGGTTGCGCCGGCGGAAGGCGAGCTGACGTGCGGCTGCTGGATCGCTACGTGCTGCGGACCTGGCTGGTGATCTTCGTGCTCACCGCCATCGGCTTTCCGGTTGTCTCCATCATGATCAACATGACGGACAACCTGGACAAGCTGCTGGACCGCGGGCTCAAGATGCCGGACATCTTCATCAGCTACATCTACGCCCTGCCGGAGAACATCTTCCTGGTGATGCCGGCGGCGGTGCTGTTTGCCACCGTGTTCACCGTGGGCGGATTGGGCAAGCATTCGGAGCTGACCGCGGCCAAGGCCAGCGGGCAGAGTTTCCTCCGCCTCACCATGCCGATCTTCATCGCGGCGACCTTCGCGGCAGGCCTGGCCTACGTGGTGGGGGAACTGGCTCCGGAATCGACCTCCCGTCAGCTCGAATTGCAGAAGACCAAGATTGCCCGGCCCCGCACCGCCCGCTACAACTTTGTGTTCCGGGCCGATCAGGGCTGGGTCTACACCATCCGGGCGCTGGACGTGCAGAACCGGATCCTGCGCCAGCTGGTATTCGAGCGGCAGGGCAAGGGCCCCGATTACCCCGGTCTGGCCATTTCGGCCGACAGCGCGACCTACGACGACACCCTCAAGACCTGGCGGCTCTGGTCCGGCACCAGCCGCCGGATCGGGGGCCCGGTGGGACAGGAAGCCTTCCATTTCAAGACCGCCCGGCTTCGGGCCCTCTCGCAGGAACCGGTGGATCTGCTGGCCGAGCCGAAGGCGCCGGAGGAGATGCGTTACGCCGAGTTGACCCGCTACATCGAAGCGCTGAAGCGATCGGGCAACGATACCAGCAAGATCGAGGTGGACCGGGCCCTCAAGATCGCTTTACCGGCCACCTGCCTGGTGATCGCATTGTTCGGAGCCCCGCTGGCGGTGTCATCCCCCCGACAAGGTGCGGCGATCGGTATCGCAATCTCGCTGGGTACTACCGTGGTCTTCCTTTCCCTGATCCAGCTTTCCAAGGCGGTTGGAGTCACCGGCATCGTGAATCCGGTGGCGGCTGCCTGGGCGCCCAACGTGATCTTCCTGGCGGCGGCGTTCTGGCTACTGGGCAAGGTGCGGACTTAGCGGCGAGGCGGCGAGGCGGCAAGTGGCGTATCGACACGAATTGCTCGGGTAACTCAGTTCCTGTATCCAGCCGCCTCCCGGCCGCCTGGCCGCTCTATATTCAACCGATGACCTCACCCACAAAGCCCATCATCGTCGGCACCGGCATCGCGGGGTTGTGGACCGCGTGGCGGCTCGCAGCTGAGGGGCAGCCTTCGGTCCTGCTGACCAAGGGACTGCTGGCCGATAGTGCCAGCGCCTGGGCCCAGGGCGGTATCGCGGTCGCGCTCGGTCCGGGAGACTCTCCCAGCCAGCACGCGGCCGACACCCTGGCGGCGGGAGACGGGCTGTCCGACCCCGAAGCGGTCCGGGTGCTGACGAACGAGGGACCCGACCGGATCCGGGAGTTGCTGGCGATGGGTGCGATCTTCGATCGAGGCCCCGATGGTTCCCTGCGGTTCGGCCTCGAAGCGGCTCACAGCCGGGCCCGGATCATTCACGCCGGCGGCGACCGGACCGGGTCGGCCATCGTCGCGTTCCTTACCGAGATCATCCGGCGTCACCCGCTGATCGAAATCCTCCGGTACACTGAAGTCGCCGCGCTGCGGCATGACGGTACCCGGGTGACCGGGGTGCTGGCGGTACGCAATGGTTCGCTGCTGGAGCTGGAATCTCGCGACGTGGTGCTGGCGACCGGTGGGGTGGGACAGCTCTACGCAGTCACCACCAATCCGCTGGTCGCCACCGGCGATGGGCTCTCGCTGGCCTGGCGGGCCGGGGCCGACCTGCGCGATCTCGAGTTTCTGCAGTTCCATCCCACCGCGCTCAAGCTTCCCGGGGTGAATCCCGCGCCGCTCATCACCGAAGCGGTACGGGGCGCGGGAGCCATATTGATCGACCATGAAGGACGACGCTTCGCCTTTGATGCCGACCCCCGGGGTGAACTGGCCCCCCGAGACGTAGTAGCCCGTGCCGTGGCAGCGGCCGATGCCACCGGTGGTGCCTGGCTCGACGCGCGGGAGATCCGCGATTTCGCCGAGCGCTTCCCCGGTGTCACCCAGATTCTGACCCAGCAGGGGCTGGATCCCGGACGCGATCCGATCCCGGTTGCGCCCGCCTTGCACTACTCGATGGGCGGAGTCCGCACCGATCTGGAAGGACGGAGCTCGCGGGAAGGGTTGTGGGCGGTGGGCGAGGTTGCCAGCACCGGGGTGCACGGGGCCAACCGGCTCGCGTCCAACTCGCTGCTCGAAGGTCTGGTGTTCGCCGACCGGGTGGCGCGGGCGCTGCTGGCCGGCCAGCAGGACAGCGTCATCCGGCAGGGCTGGACCGATCGCTCAGCGACCAAACCGATTCCAGCCAGCCGGGCACCGGCGATTCTGACCCGTTGGCCCACCGCGGCGATGCGGCAGCCGTTCCCGCCCTTCCCCGAGTCGACCCAGGTTCTCGCCGGTGAAGCGGCCGAGGAAAGCATGGCCTCACTCCGAGCCGAGATGCGCCAGATCATGACCAACGAAGTGGGCATGGTCCGCACCGAAGCAGGCCTGACCCGGGCCAAACGGGGACTGGCCCGGCTGGCCCGTCAGATTCCAGCCGATGCCTGGCGCACCGCCAATCAGGTGTTGACCGCCCGGCTGATCACTCATGCGGCGCTGCGCCGGCGGGAGAGTCGCGGGGGTCATCGCCGACTCGACTATCCCCCGGTGGCCTCCTACAGCCCTCCCCGGACGACCCAACGGGTGGGGGGAAAATCCGCATGACTCCGGCCGCCGCTCACGCACCCGGCAACGAACTTCCGGTGATCGAACCGAGCCGCCTGACCGGGGGCGAGGTGAAACAGCTGCAGGAAGAAATTCGCAGCCTGGCCAAGGCGCGCAACGCGGTGGTGCTGGCCCATAACTACCAGCGAGCCGAGGTCCAGGA
Organism: uncultured Gemmatimonadaceae bacterium; assembly: GCA_964578865.1. Taxonomy (GTDB): domain Bacteria; phylum Gemmatimonadota; class Gemmatimonadetes; order Gemmatimonadales; family GWC2-71-9; genus JADJOM01. Next base: position 15,981 of record CAZOES010000075.1, read on the forward strand.
CGTTGCCGACTATGTGGGCGACTCCCTGGGTCTCTCCCGTCAGGCCGCGGCGACCAATGCCGATGTGATCGTGTTCTGCGGAGTTCACTTCATGGCCGAGACCGCCGCAATCCTGGCCCCGGCCAAGAAAGTCCTGCTGCCCGATCTCAAGGCCGGCTGCTCGCTGGCGGCGACGATCACTGCGCAGGATGTCCGCGACTGGAAGGCGAAGTTCCCCGGTTACATCGCGGTGGGATACGTCAACACCACGGCGGAAGTGAAAGCTGAACTCGACTACTGCTGCACCAGCGGGAATGTGCTCGACGTGATCGATGCAATTCCGGCCGACCAGGGCATTCTCTTCTGCCCCGACTTCTTTCTGGGTGCCCACGTCCGCCGCAGCCGGCCCCATCGCAAGGTTGAAGTCTGGCTGGGTGAGTGCCACGTACATCGCGACATCAATCCCCACACTCTGGAGCGCAATCGCAAAGCCCATCCCGGCGCCGAGGTGCTGGTCCATCCGGAGTGCGGTTGCGCCGGCCAGTTGATCTATGAGATGGGCACCGGGAGTGTTCCCACCGATGGAGTGCACATCGCATCCACCGAGCGGATGGTTCAACTGGTGAAGGAGCGTCCGGCCCAGGAGTTCATCATCGCCACCGAGACCGGGATCATGCACCGGATGCAGCAACTCGCGCCGCAGAAGAAGTTCATCGCGGCCGATGGGACTGCGGTCTGCGCCTTCATGAAAACCATCACGCTGGAAGGAACCCGGGACGCGCTCAAGCTCGATCGCTATCACATTACGGTGCCCCGGGATGTGGCCGATCGGGCCCGGGCGTCGCTGGACCGGATGGTGGCGTTGGGGCCGGGGGTGGTGAAGAAGCCGGGCGACTAGTCGGGTGGAGAAGCAGTACAACAGCGACAGGATATAACGATTCAAGGATGAGGTATCCTTCAATCCTTGCATCCTGTTAACGCCAGAGGAGTCGCAAGAACGTTTTCGAACGTACTCAACCATGAAGCGATTCCTCGGATTTGCTCTCCTTCTCGCACTTCTCGGATTCATCACATTCCTGATTTCAGGCGTTTCGCTCATCCCGCCCTCCCTAGCCCTCGGTCCCTGCTTCAAAGACTGGACCTCCCCCGTCAGCTACAAGCCCAGAGCCAGCGCCCTCGCCGGACTCCGGTTTCACATTGCCGACGCCGAGGCCCAGTTGTGCTACGGCCGGCCGATTCGCCGGGACCGCACCATCTTCGGTGGTCTGGTCCCCTGGGGCGAGCCCTGGCGACTGGGGGCCAACGAGCCCACCCGGCTCTCGGTCGATAAGCCGATCACCCTCGCTGGAATTTCCCTCCCGCCCGGCCGATACTCGTTGTACGTCGAGCCCCTGCCGGACCACTGGACGGTGTATGTCAGCCGGTCGACCCGGCATTGGGGTAACGACATCTCCCGGGCCGTCAGGGCCAGGGAGATCGGTAACGCAACCGTACCGGTCGAGGTATTACCGGAAATTGTTGACACTTTCACCGCGACAATCGAGGACCACGGCAACCGGGATCGAGTGGCCCTGGTCTTCGAGTGGGAACGGACCCGGATTGCCCTGGAGCTTTCCCGCCCCAATGTCCCATCCAATCTCGGAGTACTAAGGTGATCGAACGCGAACTGAGAATCCGGATCGGTACCGACACGATGCAGGTGGCCGAGCGGGCGCTGGCGGAGGACGGCAGCGACGACGTGACCACCCGGTACTCGGTCGATCCGGAAGCTTTCGGTACCGCGGTCATCGAATTCCGGACTGCCGGAGTGCTGGCCGGAACCGCGTACGCCGATGCGGTCACCACCTTGTGCGAGCTGGGCGGAGTCATCTGGCAATCGGCCAATGGCAGCAGTGTACCGGCTGGAACCACGGTGGGATCATTGCAGGGGAATCTGGTGCGGATCCTCCGGGCTGAACGGCCAATGCTGAATCTGTTGCAGCGAGCTGTGGGGATCGCCACCGCGACCAGGGCCTATGTCGATGCGGTGGCGGGTACCCCAACCAGAATTCTGCACACCCGCAAAACCGCACCGGGACTGCGGCTGCTCGATGTGAGCGCGGTGCTGGCGGGCGGTGGCCAGCTGCACCGGGTCGACCTGGGCCACACCGTCATGATCAAAGACAACCACTGGCGGGCGCTCGAGACATCAGGCCGCAAACTGGCCGATGTACTCAATCAGGCCCGGGCCGGCGGGATCGCCCAGTGCCAGGTGGAAGTGGAATCGCTGGATCAGGTGAAGACGGCGTGTGCGGCCGGAGCCACCCGATTACTGGTCGACAATCAGACTGCTGAAACGGTGAAGCAGTGGGTGGCCGTGGCGCGAAGCGCCAGGGCCGGCATCGAAATCGAAGCGACCGGCGGCATCAACCTGGCGAACGTGCGGAGCTTCGCCGAGGCGGGGGCGGATTTTGTGTCGATCGGCGCCCTCACCCATAGCGTGAAGGCGGCGGATATCAGCCTGGAGATTGTGCAGGGGTAAGCGGATGGTTACCTAGAGGCACACCTCATCCCGACACCGAACGCAGTGAGGGGGAGGGACCTGCTTTGGATGGCTCGGGGCCGGGTCAGCAGGTCCCTCGGTCGTGACACTCCCTCGGGATGAGGTGGCCCTCCTATCCGCGCCTCATCGCCTTCCACCCATAGTACACCGGAAGCCCCGTCAGGATCACGCCGATATCGACCGCGAACGCCTTCGGTTGTGACACCAGGTAGTTCCCCAGCAGAAAGAGCGACGCCCCCAGGAACAACAACGGGACGATGGGATAGCCCCAGGTCCGATAGGGCCGGGGAGCATCGGGGCGTTGCTTTCGCAGCACAAACACCGATGCCACTGCCAGCGCATAGAAGGGCCAGATCCCGATAACGAATTGATCGGCCAGCTCGGTGAAAGTGCGGATCAGCACGAAGATCACCCCAAGCACCGCGGCCAGCAGAACCGCAGCGGTGGGTGCCCCGGTGGTCGGATCGACTTTGGCAATCGCCTTCGGGAACAGCCCATCCTCGGCCATGGCATAGAAGATCCGGGGCGAGGTCATCATCGAGCCGTTCAGAGTACCAAAGGTGCTCACCGCCACCGCCGCGGAGATCGCTACAATACCGGCCTGGCCGATGATCAGCTGGGCCACATCAGCGGCGACCAGTTCGGCCTGCTTCATCTGGGCCATCGGAATGAGATAGAGGTAAATCAGATTGGCGCTGAGATAGAGCACCACCACCAGGGCGGTTCCCAGCAACAGAGCCTTCGGCAGGGTCCGCTGAGGGTCCTTCACCTCCCCGCCCACGAAGGCGAGATCGGCCCAGCCATCATAGGCCCAGAGGATCGAGACCATCGCCAGGAGAAAGGGAGAGACACTCACCTCTCCGCGCTGAGCCAGCATGGGCCCAAAGCCCATCCCTTCGCCCAGCACGAATCCCAGCAGTACCAGCGCCGCGAGCGCGGCGACCTTGAACGCGGTACTCAGATTCTGCAGTATCGCTCCCCTCCTGATCCCGAAGTAATTCACCACCGCAACTATGATGATGAACACTGCGCCAAGCAGCTGATCGGCCCGGATGTTCAGCGCGGTATACTCTGCCGCCGGGTCGAGCCCGAAGGTTCGCAAGGAATAGGCTGAGGCGGTGATGCCGATGGCGCCGTAGGCTCCCGGCCGAATGATCAGCAACTCGGCCCACCCGAACAGAAAGGCGGGCAGCGGGCCAAACCCCTCGCGAACGAAGACGTAAACTCCTCCGCTCCGGGGGAACATCGCTGCCAGCTCGGAATAGGTCAGGGCGCCACAAACCGCGACCACGCCGCCGATCACCCAGGCGATCAGGATCAGGGGGACATCGTCGATCCTGGCCGCCACCGAGGCAGGGGTGCGAAAGATCCCGCTGCCGATGGTCGAACCGACCAGGACCGCGACCGCACTCCACAGGCCAAGCTGGCGGGGCAGACGCTCGCCCCATTCGTCTTTCGGTTGGGTCATGTTCCGGGGAAGGAAGTACCGAGTACCGAGTACCGAGGGACGATGAGGGTGTCCGAGGGTCGGAAAAACAACCAACTCGGTACCCGGTACTCGGTACTAACTGGGTGATTGGGGGTTAACATGGCCGGTTCGGAGCAGCTTGACAACCCGCACCCCGGCCCCGTTCTTTCGGGGCGGTTTCCGGGACCCAAGTCCCCTTTCCTTATATAGATAGACCGTTTGACCTCATTGGGAGTTTCGATGAAGGAAATTGTGGCTGGCGATGAGCCCCGGCTTTACCGGCGCGTCGCGGCCGCTGCGGTGATACTGGCTGTCGGTCTGATCACCCTGGGCGGTGTGGTTCGAATTACCGGGTCCGGAATGGGCTGCGGGGATCATTGGCCGTTGTGTAACGGCCGGCTGCTTCCCAACCTCTCCGACACCCTGGAAGTGATCGAGTGGTCCCACCGTTGGGTCGCCTCACTCCTCAGCGCAACCATACTGGGCCTGGCCATCGTGGCCTGGCGCAGGCACCGGCGGGATTCCTACCTCCGGAATCCGGCCTACCTCGCCCTCGGCGTCCTGGTGCTCCAGGTACTGCTGGGGGCGTTGACGGTGAAACTGGGTACCGCGGCGCCGGCGGTGGTGATCCACCTGACCAACGCGATGATCCTGCTGGCGGTGCTGGTGGTGGCCCTGCTGCGGTCGGGTGACGCGACGATGGCCGGCATCCCGGACGGGACAGTCCGGTCGACTGGCCCATCTGCAGAGACGGTTGGGGCGACCCGTTGGGTCGCCCTTACCGCGGTCCTTGGAGCGCTGACTATCCTGGCTGGCGCCTTCGTCGCCAACTACGACGCGGGGGTTTACTGCCTGGGCTTTCCGCTCTGCGCCGGTGAGCTGGCCCCGCCGCCCACCCTGCTGGGCCGAGTCCAGTGGGTGCACCGGTTGCTGGCATTCACTTTCCTCGGCGCCACCGCATTCACCTTCGCGTGGAGCCAGAAGCTGGTGGGTCCCGGATTCGCCAAGGTGCGGAGCGCCGCGAACCATCTTCTGCTGGCAACAGTGGCACAGGTCATTGTCGCGGCGATGATGATCCTGCAACTGCTGCCCACTTCACTCCGGGCGGCCCATCTGTTTGTGGGGAGCCTGGTGTGGGCGTCGATAGTGATGCTGGTGTTCAGGGCGAGGCGAATGAGTACCGAGTACCGAGTACCGAGTACTTCCGATGCACCGTTGACCGAGGCAATCGGTTCTGAATCGACCACTCGGTACTCGGTACTCGGTACTGATACTCCAAAGCCGTCTCTGCTACAGGACTTAGTGACCCTCACTAAGCCGAGAATCATCTCCCTGCTCCTGGTGACCACGATTCTCCCCATGTTCATCACCGGACACGGGATGCCGTCGCTGGCGCAGATCTTCTGGGTGACAATCGGCGGTTACTTGATGGCAGGCGGGGCCAACACCATCAACATGTGGTTCGACCGGGATATCGATCAGCTGATGTCCCGCACCAGGCTCCGGCCGGTTCCTTCCGGCCGGATCTCCCCGGCCGGCGCGCTGACATTCGGCCTGGCCTCCGGTGCACTGGCCTTCGCAATCTTCTGGACTCAGGTGAATCCGCTGAGTGCCTGGCTGGCGCTGGGCGGGCTCTTGTTCTACGTCTTCATTTATACCGTCTGGCTCAAGCGGATTTCGCCCCAGAACATCGTGATCGGTGGTGCCGCCGGCGCCTTCCCGCCTCTGGTGGGCTGGACCGCGATGACCGGCCAGCTGGATCTCCCGGCCATCTACCTCTTCGCCATCATTTTCTTCTGGACCCCGCCCCACTTCTGGGCCCTCGCGCTGATAAAACGGCAAGACTACGCCAAGGCGGGAATTCCCATGATGCCGGTGGTGGCGGGTGAGCAGTGGACCAAGGTCCAGATGCTGGC
>CAZOES010000076.1:0-21848 GCA_964578865.1 uncultured Gemmatimonadaceae bacterium
GGTCAGCGCTTCGTACTTGAGCACCGGAATGCCCCCGATTTCCTTGTCGATAGCCTTGTCAGCAATGGCTTTCTGGACCTTGCTGAAGGAGAATACCGGGATCACGGTGGCCAGCTTGCCGCCCGCCGCGATGAATTCACCCGAGGGATCGACATCGACCCCGTGGGGTGACTTCGGTGTCGGCAGGAAGTACAGCATGTTGGGGCAGTCGGCCGGTTCCAGCACCTTCTCACCGGTCAACATCTCGCTGTGGGCCACGTCAGCCTCGTCGACCCAGTTGTGGGCGTAGCGGGTGGGCCACGTCTTGGCCTTGCCCTGCGCCACGCATTGCTCGGCCTGCTTCCAGTTCACCGCGGTGATGAAGTCCTTGTCGTTCTGGGAGGCGTTCCTCTCCTTCAGGGTCGACGCCTGCTCGGTGTTGTAACTGGTGAAGAAGGCCCACCCGTGCGACGGGCCCTTGCCCGGCCGGGCCAGGTCGTAGTCGAAGCCGGGCATGTGAATCTGGAATGCCATCGACATCTTGCCGGTCTTGGGATCGACCGCCACAAATCCGATCTGCCCGCTGAAGTTCTCCTTGTAGCTGGAAATCGGCACGTCCCTCTGCGGGGTCGGCACGCTGAAGCGGGTTGCTGTCACCACGTACTCGGTGCCTTGAGTGACGAAAGGTGACGCGTGATTGCCGGCGGCATTGGGGATCTCGAGGATTTCCTTGGTGTTCATCTCGGCCAGGTCGATCCGGGCCACCCGGGGAGTGTTGTTCCCGTTGATGAACAGCCACCGTCCGTCGTTCATCCCGTCGGTCTTGGAAAGGGAGGGATGGTGGGCGTCATCCCAGGGGACAAAGCCGTAGCTGGTGTTGAGCATCGGCTTGGACTGCTCGCTGTAACCGTAGGCCTTTTCCGGATCCTGCGAAAAGACCGGGATCACGCGGAACAGCCGCCCGGAGGGAAGACCGTATACACTGACCTGCCCGGAGAAACCGCCCGAGGCAAACATGTAGTAGTCGTCGTACTGTCCGGGAGCGACGTATACTCTGGACGCGGCGTCGCCGGTCCCGCCCACCGGCGTGGCGTTCCGGCCGCAGGCCGCCGCCAGCAGGAGCAGAGTGGCCAGGCCACTCCGGCGGAGGGTTTGGGTCAAATGATGGATACGTGTCATAGCGAGAGTTCTCCTGGTCCGGTCAATTGTCGTGGGCTTCGTCGGGTTCGGACTCATGGGTCCGGAGGAATTCGACCACTTCGCGCGCCTGGTCCTGGGTCAGGCCCAGATTTGGCATCTGAGTCATGTGTTCGGCGAGGAGCTGTCGGGCGACCGGATGCCGGGTATACATCCCTTCGGGATTGAGGATCATGTTCATGATGTAGGCCGGGGTCCGGCGCTTGGTCACCCCGCCAAGTGCCGGTCCCACATATCGCTCTTCGTACTTGTGGCAGGCCTGACACTTCCCCTCGAACTGCACCTTGCCCGCGGCCACCTTCGCTGGATCGATCGCACCCAGCTCGACCACCTGGGTTACCGGGCCAACCCCGTTTTCAAGCTCGAACGGAGTCAGGTCGGAGCCAGGGGAGCTCGCCGCGGCGGCGGGAGCGGGCGCCTCACCCTTCCCGCCGCAAGCCACGGCCAGACCGACCATCAACGGGACCAGCGCGAGCGAGACTCGGCGACGCATACAACGGCTCCTTGGGCGTGGGTGAATCGTCTCCAACACGCCCGGAACATATTGATATTATCATGAACATATGATATTATGGGTCAGTAAGGGTTCTTCAGACTGGAGCAGGGTATGCTCTCACAAACCGCGCAGTATGCTGTCAGGGCTGTACTGGCTATCGCCGCCGGCGGGGGGGAGGCGGTGGGGGCTGGGGTATTGGCTCAATCTCTGGGTCTGCCGCAGAATTACCTCAGCAAGACCCTGCACCAGTTGGCCCGGGCCGGACTGCTCGAGTCCACCCGGGGCAAATCCGGAGGCTTCCGGCTGGCCCGGCCGGCCGAGCGGATCACCCTGCTGGATATCGTCACCCTGTTCGACGACATCTCGGCTCGACGGACCTGCCTGTTGGGGAAGATCCAGTGCAGCGACCTCAATCCCTGCGCCCTGCATCACAAGTGGAAGGCCGCCTCGGAGCGCAACGCCACGTTCTTCCGGGAGACCACCATCGGAGAGCTGTTGTAGGCCCTATTCGACTCCCCTTCCGCTCCCAAATCGCTTGACCCGGGGCCAGAGAAGGGTGATCAACACCATGGCCCCGGCCACGACGCAAAGCGTCCCGCTGTTCTGCACCGGGGCCACTCCCAGAAGTGCTCCCGCCAATCCAACTGGAATTCCCAGCCCCAGCAGTCCGATCGCAAGGGTGGCCGCGGCCCGGGAGCCTCGCTCGTCCTGATCGGCATGACGTGGGAGGATCCAGTAGGCGGTGCCGAGCACGAACGGAATCAGCCAGCCGAAAAGCATGAGGTGCACGTGGGCGGCCCTGAACCGGGGTAGCCACAGGGAGCCCCACGGTTCATGACCCAGAAGCCAGGCTCCGATACCAGTGCCTGCCAGCAGGGAGACCAGCGAAAGGCGCAGCAACCAGATCGAGCCGGTGGGCACTATTTCCCCATCGCCCGAACCCGGGGCCAGAGCAGGATCGTCGCTGCAATGACGCCCCCGGTCTGAAGCAGGGCGGCGGCGACCAGGGGCCAGCTGGGCCCGTCGCCCCCCAGGCGCCACGATTCTCCCCCCAACCGCAGCAGCAATCCGAGATTGAGTGTTCCGAACGCGAACCAGCCGTAGCGCGGATCTCCCCGCGGGGGCGTGGTCGGATGACGGGGGAACATCCAGAAAGCCACGCCGATGATCACCTGCAACAGCCATCCCACGGTGAGCAGGTGAATCGCCGCGAGATGGAGCCCGCTTGCCGGCAACCCGGGCCACCAGTGGCCCGGGCGCAGCTGCAAGAGTTCCAGCCCCAGCGCCAGCACCAGGCTGACGAGCCCGGCCTTGATGAACCAGCGGGAGAGATTCGGCATGAAGGCGAATGTAAGCGAAAACCGCCCCGGTCAGGTGGCCGGGGCGGTTGTTCATGGGACCCGCGGAAGTGTCTCAGCCCTTGATGAGGATCTTGTTCTTGACTGCGACATCCGCCTTGGGGACTCGGACGGTCAGAATGCCATCTTGAAAGAGCGCATCGACCTTGGCCGGGTCCACGGGTTTGGGCAGCCGCATGGTGCGAACGAACTTGCCGGCTTCCCGCTCCTCCCACAGCATGGTCTCACCCTTTTCAGTGGTCTTGGTTTCCCGGTGCCCGACAATGGTGAGCACCCCACTTTCGAGGTGAACGTCGAGATTCTCTCTCGGCACTCCGGGGATCTCGGCCCGGAGGATGAAGTCCTTCTCCGTTTCCGTCAGGTCCACGGCCGGCATCCAGGTGCCTTCCATGGCCCGGCGGATCGGCTCGAAGGTCAGCGACGGGAATGCCAACGGTGAGTTGAAGACCCGGTCGAAGACTTCGTCGAAATCCCGCGCGATCGTGGGGGGGCCGAGCGGCGCTTTCATGAGTTTCATACGGTCCTCCGAGGTGGGACGGTCAGCGTGCTGCTGAATTACCGTGCCCTAACGTAGCAAACCCGTCGTGAACCGCGGCTGAAGGGCCGGCGAATCTCCGCTCATGGTCGCCGCGGCCGCATCCATCCATGACTGATCCACCAGACGTAGGCCGCCACGTCACGCACCTGCTGGTCCGACAGCGTGCTCCACCCCCGCATGGGCATTTCGGTTCCCCGGGTGGAGACACTCTTGGGGATGCCGTGCACTACCCGGCTGAGGATGGCTTCATAACTATCGTCGCCATGGAGCCACACTCCCTGGGCCAGCGGGGCACCACTGTCGGTACCGACCCCATCGACACCGTGGCAGGCCACACAATTGCCGCTGCCCTGGAAGACCTCGCGCCCTCGAGCGACCGCACTGTCAGTGACCTGGATTGGGCGTTGCCGCCGGGTTGGCAGGGTGTCCCGCTCCTGTGCCATTGCCGGCGTGGCCCCTATCATCAGGCCGAGTCCAATGATGATTCGGGTCCGCATGATCAGTCGTCCTTGAGCATCCGTCGGGGCGGATCGTCCAGATCGTCGAATTGCCCCCGTTTCGCCGCGTAGTAGAACAGGCCCGCGAAAAGCAGCCCCAGCCCGAGGATCACCGGCAGCAGAATCAGTACCCCGTTCATGTCTGGCTCCTCTTCATGGCCCGCTCGATCACGGCGGCATTCCAAATGACCGTCACACTGGAAAGCGGCATCAGCAGCGCCGCTACCAGGGGATTGACCCACCCGGCTGCAGCGGCCAGCACCGCGATCAAATTGTAGCCGATCGATTGCATCTGACTTCGGCGGGCCGCCCGCTGGGCCAGCCGGGCCGCCCGGACTCCTTCCGCCAGCGGCTTGAGCGAACCGGTCGCCACGATGCCATCCGCCACCAGGACACTGCTCGCCACCCCTCCCGCCATGGCGATGCCGACATCCGCGGCGGCCAGCGCCGGTCCGTCGTTGAGTCCGTCACCTGCGAAAAGAACTTTTTCTCCCGCGATCTGGGCCGCCCGGATCCAGTCGACCTTGGTCTCCGGTGTCATCCGGGTTCGGGCATTGACTCCGATCCGGGCCGCAACGCTCGCCCCGGTCTTCTCATGATCCCCGGTGAGCATGGTGACCTCCACCCCCAGCCGCTCCAACTCCGCCAGAGCCTCGGCGCTGTCCGGCCGGATCCCGTCACCCAGGTCGATCCAACCGGCGCCAGCGGGCTCACCTTCTCGCCCCAGTTCCAGCCGGCCGGCTCCGCCGCTCTGGAGCGACCATCTGATGCCGTCCACCCTGCCACTTATCCCGACGCCCGGCGTTTCGGTTAGGTCGATTGCCTGGGGCAGGGGGATCCCTCGCCGCGCGGCCTCGCCGGTGATTGCCAGGGCCACCGGATGGACGCTGTAGCGCTCCAGCGCCGCGGCGATTCGCAGGGTGTCATCGCTGGCGGCAAGAACCTTGATGGTCCCCTCGGTGACGGTGCCGGTCTTGTCCACTCCAGCCGCCGACACTTCGGCCAGTTTGAGCAGGGAATCGGAGGAGCGGAGCAACAGCCCGCGCCGCGCGGCGGCCCCCAGTCCGGCTGCCGCCGCCAGCGGCTGGGCCAGGGCGAGGGCGCAGGGGCAGGCCACCACCAGCACCGCGACGGTTCGGGAGATTGCCAGCGCCAGTCCGTGGCTCGGCACCCAGAGCGCAAAAGTCCCCAGCGCAGCGAGCAGCGTCGCCATGGTGAACCAAGGCGCAATGCGGTCGGTCGCGCCGGGGGTCATGGCCCGGTCCTGAGAGAGGCGGAGCTGGCGGGCCATCCTTTGAATCACCGTTTCCTCACCGAGCGCCTCGACTGAGACGGTCAAGGCGCCATCCAGCAGCATGGTCCCGGCGATGACGCGGTCTCCCGGGATCACCGGAACCGGGGTGGCCTCTCCGGTAATCAGGGCCATCCGGACCTGGCCCGAGCCTTGAACCACCAGGCCGTCGGCCGCGAACTCCTCGCCGGCGCCGAGGTCGATCAGGTCGCCCAGCCGCAACTGGCCGACCGGTACGGTCTCGACCCGCTCGACTTCTCCGCTTGAATTGTTAGCGACCCGGCGGGCCGAGCGGGGAACCGAGCCCGCCAGGGCACTCGCCGCTTCGGTCGCGCGCCGCCGGCTGTGCGACTCGAGTACCCGGCCGGCCAGCAACAGAGCGACCAGCATCGCCAGTGAATCGAGATAGCCGGTTTCACCCCCGATCGTCGTCGCCACCCCGTGGACATACATCAGGGCGATGCCCAGAGCGATCGGCAGGTCCATGTGCAACAGCCGGTGACGCAACCCGTTCCAGGCACCTGCAAAAAATGGTTCGGCGCACCAGATGGTCACCGGGGTCGCGAGCAGCAGGCTGAGCCAGCGGAACAGCGTGGCGAAGCGGGGATCCATGCCGCCATACCACCAGCCGGCATAGAGCCCCTCATACAATCCCATGATGAACAGGGTCGCCATTCCCGCCACTCCCATACGGACCAGAAGACTCCGGTCCGGGGTCGCCCGTTCGGTCAGCGGCCGGGGGCGATAGCCCAGCATGGCGATCTTTCGGGCCAGCGCCGGCAGGTCGGTGACGGCTGGATCCCAGCAGATGGCGGCCCGGCCGCTGGCGTAGGAGATCTGGGCCGAGCGGACTCCGGCAGTTTGCTGCAAGACTTTTTCGGTGACCCAGACGCAGGAGGCGCAGCGCAGGCCCTCGATACTCAGGCGAACCGCCACGCTGCCATCATCGCGCTGCTCGGTGGGGACATCGGCCCAGCTGCCGTTCAGCGGCTCCGGGCGGGGGGCGCAAGCTTCGCGCTCGCGGTAGTAACGCTCCAGACCGGCATCTCGCACGATGGCCGCGGCCAGTTCGCAGCCGTGACAACAGTAGACGTCTACCGATCCCTCGACCGCGGCTCCGCAGTGAGGGCAGGAGGCGGCGTCAGCGCGCTTCGGTGCGGTAGGAGCTGACGACCGGATCGGCATCGCGGATGGCGATATAAGCGAAGAGCCCGTTGATCACCACGACCAGCAACAGGCCGAGGAAGATGGCGCGGGGCCAGACTCGAGCGCCGGGGTTAGTCGGTTCCAAGGTGCCCCTCGGTCTTGAAGGTGGCCTCCAGCCGGACGACTTGAGACGGGGACCAGATGTTCACCTGCAGCGGGATGGTGCGCGGCAGATCGGCGCTGGCCTTCATCCGGATGACCATCGGCAGGGTCCGGCTTTCCGTGGTGGCCAGCTCCACATCTTGAACGATCACATCTTCCGCCGGGATGCCATCCACCTTCACGTGAAAATTGACCGGCGTGGTCGAGGCGGCCTTGTTGGTGATCCGGAGGAGGTAGGTATTCCGGACGTACCCGTCGGCGTCCACCACGAAGAGTGATCCGGGAGCCCGTTGTACCGCGGCGTCGAACGGAGCCCGGGCCGTCAGCAGGGTGACGCCGGCGGCGGCGATGGCGGTCAGCAATCCGGCGTAGGCCACGGTGCGCGGCCGGATTCGCCGGGGTTTGCGGCCGGACTGCTCCGCCATGGAGCTCCAGGTGATCAGCGAGGGATGGTCCAGTTTGCCCATTACGATGTCACAGGCATCAATACACCGGGCACAGGCGATACACTCCAGCTGGAAGCCGTTACGGATATCGATCCCCTGGGGACACACGAACACGCACTTGTTGCACTCGATGCAGCGGCCCGCCTCCTTGGCGTCCGCTCCACCCCGAGGCTCGCCCCGCGGCACATCGTACTGCACCAGCAGACTCTCGGCATCGGTCAAGGCACTCTGGAACCGGGCGTAGGGGCAGAGATAGTTGCAGAACTGCTCCCGGAACCAGGCCAGATCGAGGAACCAGACAGCCGTGAAGATGGCCACAATGGAGTATTCCAGCGCGCTTCCCCGCCCGCTCCACAGCTGCCGGGCCCCGGCGAAGTAGCTGCCGAACGACATCGCGATCACCAGAGCGATGATCAGGAAGAGGGACCACTTCGCGGCTTTGCGCCAGATTCGGGCGAAGTTCCAGCCCGCCTCATCCCGTTTGCGGCGATGGACCCAGTCTCCCTCGATCCATTCCTCGAGGGGCCGGATCCAGGTATCCAGGAAGACCGTCTGGGGGCAGGCGAAGCCGCACCAGAGCCGGCCAAAGAGCGACGTGAAAAAAAACAGCGAGAAGGCGAGAAACAGCAGCAGGAGCAACAGGAAAATGGTGTCTGCCGCGGTGAAAATCGCGCCAAAGGCGTAAAGCCGCCGGTTGGGCAGATCGATCAACAGCGCCGGGTTGCCCCGCACCACGATCCACGGAGTCAGGAACAGGATCAGGTGCAGCAGCCCGAAGGTCCCTTTTCGCAGCCGCTGCCACGGTCCGGTGACCTTCTGTTCGTAGATCCACTTACGCTTGGTCGCGAATCCCAGCATTACGAGCCCGCCTTCTTCTCCGCCTCTTCATGCTGCTCGCCGCCGTTCGCCTCCCGGTTGCGGGCAACCACGTAGGCGGCCACCTGGGCGACCTTGGCCGGACCCAGGATCGGTCCCCAGGTCAACATTCCTTTCTCGGGTACACCGACCGTGATGGTATGGAGAATCTCCTCCGGCTTGCCGCCATGAATCCACAGCGTATCGAGGAGGTTGGGCCCGATTCCGCCATGCATGTCGGCCCCGTGACAGGCCACACAGTTGGCCTTGAAGATGGCTTCGCCGGCTTCCACGTTGTCTTCCGAGAGATCGACCGCCCCGGCTGCGGCGGCGGCCGCTTCCCTGGGCCACCGTCTGTCGGCTTCGGCCATCTCGGCGGCGAGCGCCTTCACTTCCGAGCGATGGGCCACGAAGTGGTAGTGCACCCCATACAGCAGGGCCCAGACGATGGTCAGATAGAACAGGCCGAGCCACCAGTTCGGCATCGGGTTGTCGTACTCTTCGATTCCGTCGGCCTCGTCGGCGTGCCCCAGGACCTGATTCAGCTCTCGCTTGCTCACGACTCCCCTCCATCATTTAATGGCAGGCGGCTGTCCGCTTCCCAGCGCGACCGATTGCGGCTGCTCCAGGCCCACCAGATCCAGAAGATGAACGTGGCCATGAAGCCGATCGTGGTGATCCCCAGCAACCAGCCCTGGGTGACACTCTCGGCGGCCTGCTTGAAGAAGGAACTCATGGGGTCCCCGCCGCGGTTGCAGCGTTGCCGGCCTGGGCGGCGATGGCCGCCTTACCGTCCTGGCCTAATCGCTGGAGATACGCGATCAGGGCGATGATCTCGCGATCCTTGGGTGCGTCGATCCCGGCCTGCTTCAGCCGGGCGACGATTGCTTCGGCCTCGGCGTCGATGGCGGCCGGTGCACCGTCAATCTCGGCTGCGGTATAGGGGACCCCGACCTTGGCCAGGGCCCGGAGTGAAGCCTGGATGTCGCTGGCGCTGTAGCTCTGTTTGAGCAGCCAGGTGTACGTCGGCATCAAGCTGCCGGGCGAGGTACTGCGGGGATCCCGCATGTGCTCGTAGTGCCAGGCGTCGGGGTACTTGCCACCCACCCGCTGCAGGTCGGGCCCGATCCGGCGGGAGCCTAGCAGGAAGGGATGATCGAAGGCGTACTCGCCGGCCCGGCTCCATTCACCGTAGCGCAGCACCTCTGCCCGCATCGGACGGATCATCTGGGAATGGCAGGTATAGCAGCCTTCCCGGATGTAGATGTCCCGCCCGCCGACTTCCAGCGCGGTGAGCGGATGCACTCCGGGCATACTTTCGGGACCGGACTTGGCCGAAAACATCGGGGTGATTTCAACCAGACCACCGATGAGGATGGCGACCGTCGCAAGGCCGGCGAAGAGCGCGCTCTTGCCCTCGAGGATCCGGTGCGCTGCGGTATAACCGCTCTGATTCTGTGTCGTCATGGTCGGATCCTCAGCGCGCCGGAGCCGGGGCGGGCGCCGGGGCCGGCGCCGCGCTGGCGATGGTCCGGAACACGTTGACAGCCATCATGATCGCTCCGGTCAGATAGAGCAGCCCGCCCAATACCCGCAGCACGTAGAAGGGCTGCAGCTGGTGCACGATGTCGACGAAGTTGGGATACTTGAGCTGACCGCTTCCATCAAAGGCCCGCCACTGCAGCCCTTCGGTCAGGCCGGCGGCCCACATCGAAACGGTGTACAGCACGATGCCGATGGTGGCGAGCCAGAAGTGGGTGGTGGCCCAGGCCGGCCGGACCAGCGGCCGGTTCCACAACTTGGGCACCAGCCAGTAGACGATTCCGAAGGTGATCATGCCGTTCCAGCCCAGCGCTCCGGAATGGACGTGACCGATGGTCCAGTTGGTGTAATGGGAAAGACTGTTGACCGCCCGGATCGACATCATCGGCCCTTCGAAGGTCGACATGCCGTAGAAACTCACCGCCACCACCAGGAACTTGAGGATCGGATCGGTCCTCACCCGGTCCCAGGCGCCCCGCAGAGTGAGCAACCCGTTGATCATGCCACCCCAGGACGGGGCCAGCAGCATGATGCTGAAGGTCATCCCCAGGGTCTGGGCCCACTCGGGCAGGGACGAATAGAGCAGGTGATGCGGCCCGGCCCAGATGTAGAGGAAGATCAGGGCCCAGAAGTGGATGATCGACAGCCGGTAGCTGTACACCGGCCGTTCGGCAATCCGGGGCAGGAAGTAGTACATCATCCCCAGGAACGGGGTGGTGAGGAAGAAGCCCACCGCGTTATGTCCGTACCACCACTGCACCAGCGCGTCGGTCAGGCCGGCGTAGATCGGATAGGAGCGGAGAAAGGTGGCCGGGACCGCCAGGCTGTTGACAATGTGGAGCACCGCGATGGTGATCACGAACGACATGTAGAACCAGATCGCCACGTAGAGGTGCTCGACCTTGCGGACCGCGATCGTACCGAAGAAGTTGGCCGCGAAGATCACCCAGACGACCGTGATCAGGATATCGATGGGCCAGATCAGTTCAGCGTACTCCTTGGACTGGGTCAAACCCAGCGGCAGGGTGATCGCCGCGCAGACAATGATCAGCTGCCAGCCCCAGAAATGCAGCCAGGACAGGGTGTCGTTCCACATCCGGGTCTTGAGCAGCCGCTGCATCGAGTAGTAGATCCCGGTGAAGCAGATGTTGCCCCCGAACGCGAAGATCACCGCGTTGGTGTGGAGCGGCCGCAGGCGACCGAAGGTCAGATACTGGGTGCCCATGTTGGCCGGCCAGTAGGCCAGCTCCAGCGCGATCCACACCCCCGCCAGCATACCCACCACCGCCCAGGTGACCGTGGCGATCAAGAATGCCTTGACCACCTTATCGTCGTAGTTGGTGTCGAGGGGTTTTCGCTCTGCAGTATATTCCACGTCTTTCCTCCGTCTGGGTCGCTGTGATACCTGCGCTCGGGGCGTCGTTCGTCGCCGGCCTGCTTGGTTCGCTTCACTGCGTCGGCATGTGCGGTGGTTTTGCCGCTTCCTGCAGCCGGGTTCCCGGAGGACTTCCCGCCTGGCACCTCGGGCGAATCAGCACCTACATCCTGCTGGGGGCGGTCGCCGGCGCCGTGGGTCGATTCCTGCCCGGTCCGTCCTGGCTGCCCGCGGCGCTCGCCGCCCTGTTGCTCACCTGGTTCGCCCTGGCCCTGGCCGGCCTGCTTCCCGAACCACGCCTGCCGCTGCCGTGGCTGGGCCGGGCCGGAGCCAAGGCCGTCAGCTCCACGTCGATCTCGGCGCAGCTCGCCTTTGGCCTGGTCAATGGGTTGCTCCCCTGCGGCCTGGTCTACTCGGCGCTGGGAATCCCTATTGCTCTGGCCACACCCTGGGCCGGTGCACTGGCCATGGGTTTCTTTGGGCTGGGCACCATCCCGGCGCTCACCGTGGTAGCCCGAGGGCTTCGCGGCGTGATGCTGTCATCCATTGCCCGTCGGCGGCTGCTTGCGCTGCTGATTCTGCTCAGCGGACTGTGGGCGATCTGGTCACGAGCTCACTCGTCTGGACCGCACCAGCACATGCATGCGCCTGCCAGCTCCCTCTCTCCTCGGGAAGAGTAGGGAGTCATTCGTGAAGTCAGGTTTCGAGCAGTTTGAAGGCTTCTTCAGGATGGAGAATTGGGCTTATTTCGAAGCCCGGAGGGCATTTACGATCACGGCCACGTCAATTATTTCCTGAAGGATGGCTCCCGTCACGGGAGGAATGAAGCCCGTTGCCGCCAGGATCATGGCGACCCCCGAAAGACCCAATCCGGCCCAGATGCTCTGACGGGCAACTCTCAGAGTCTGCCGGCTGATCCCGATAGCATCGGCCACCAGCGCGGGGTTGTCGGCCAGGACCACCACGTCCGCCGCTTCGGCGGAGATCCCGCCTCCGTGGGCAGCCAACGCGACTCCCACACTTGCCCGGGTCAGCGCCGGTGCATCGTTGGTCCCGTCGCCCACCATCAGCACGTGCTTGCCGGCCTGCTCCAGCTCTTCGACCACTCGCACCTTGTCGGCCGCCAGCAGGTCGGCTCTGACTTCCACCACGCCGGCGGCATCGGCAATCGTGCGGGCATGCTGCTCCCGGTCTCCTGTCACCATGATGATTGGCGCCATGCCGAGGGCCCGGAGATGCTGAACCAAAGCGGGTGCCTCGGGACGGAGGAGGTCCGCGAACGTGATCAGTCCACCGGGACGGCCGTTGATGGTCAGGGCGGCCTGAAGTCCCTCGCCTGGTGGAGGCCAATCCGCATCGAGCCCGGGATACAACTGGTGCAGAAAGCTCTGGGACCCGATCGCGATCTCGCTCCCGTCGATGAGGCCTGATACTCCCCGGCCGGGGATTTCCTTGACCTGCTCGGCGATCGCCGGTGCCAGCCTGCGGGATGCCGCGGCCTCGATGATGGGCCGGGCAAGGGCGTGACCGGAGCCGGCGTCGATACCCGCCGCATAGCGAAGGATGGCTTCCTCGGACCAACCGGAATGGCTCTCCACCCGGCTCACCTCGGGGTGACCCACCGTGAGGGTCCCGGTTTTGTCGAGCAGCACTGCAGTCGCCGTCCCCAGCCGCTCCAGTGCTTCTCCATGACGAACGATGATTCCCTTGCGAGCGGCCCGATTGATGCCACCGATCATGGCCACCGGCGCGGCCAGAATCAGCGGACAGGGGGTGGCGACCACCAGGACGGCAAGGACCCTCCCGGGATCGCCCGACAGGAGCCACGCGAGGCCGCTAACTAGCAAGGTGAGGGGGGTGAACCAGACGGCATAGCGGTCGGCCATGCGGAGCAGGGGAGACTTGCTCTCCGCCGCCGACCGGACCAGATCCACAATCCGGGCGTACTGACTGTGGCTGGCTTCGCTGACGGCGCGAAGAGTGAGCGGGCTTTCCAGATTCAAGCTTCCGCTGACCAGCCGAGCGCCGGTGCCGGCCGATTGGGGAACCGGCTCCCCGGTAAGCCGGGAGGCGTCGACATGCGAGTAGCCCCGGATGACCTCGGCGTCGCAAGGCACCATCTCACCCGGACGGACCAAAAGGATATCGCCGGGCCGCACCTGATCGGCGGCGATCTCTTCCGTCTGGTCGCCTCGAAGCCGGGTCGCTCGCACCGGAGCGGCTGCCTCGAGTTCCTCCACCGCGCGCGAGGCCTTTCGGGCGGCGAATCGTTCCAGCGTCTCCCCGCCGGTCTGCATCAGAACCACGACCAGACCCGGCAACGGTTGATCCAGGGACACCGCGGTAATAATCGCGAGCGACGCCACCAGATCCGCGGCGAAGCGTCCGGTCAGGGCCCCGCGCATGGTCTGCCACACCACCGGAAGCCCGGAGACCAGCAGCCCCCCCATCCACACCCGGTCGGCCCAGGTGGTCTGTTCGCCGAGACGAAGGGAAAATCCAACCAGAATGGCCACCAGCGGAACAGCGGGACGGATCCAGCGGACCATGGGCAGACTAGTGCCCGCCCATCAGGCCGAGCACGATCTCCAGGGCAATCAGGATGATCACCACCCATTCCAGCATTTCCATCCGGATGGTGGTGGCGCGATCGTTGAGCTTCTGATAGATGCTCTCGATGGTGGCCAGCTTCTGAGTAATGGCGCTGTCCATCTCGGCAAGCTGAAACCGCTGGGCCGCCAGCTTGTAAATCCGGGCCAGATACTCCTCGCCGAACACCTTGAGCGCGTTGGTCACCCGCTCCAGCAGCACCGCGCTCTCCAGCTGCAGCTCCGCCACCCGCCGGAGATCGCCGGTCACTCCTCGAGCCACGAATCGCCGCCAGCCCCGGGCCGGCCCCAGCAGACTGTAGGATCGCTCGATCGCCTGATCCAGCTGCAGGTCCAGCCAGCGCATTTCCAGTAACTGCACATTGGCAAACTCGAGCACGGCCCGGACATCCTCCGGCTCGGGGTCCACCACGAAGGCTGCGTCCCAGTCCACGATGGTCACATCCCGGGGGCCGAAGGAGATCCGGATATCAGTGGCGGCGACGATTTCCTCCGCCGAGAGTCCGCCGGCATCGGGGCGGAGAATCTGGGCGATCCGCTCAACGTTGCTGTCGCAGAATTCCTGGGCGGTGGGCGACTCCAGCGCCTCCTTTATTCCGATGATGGTGTAGTCCTCGGTGTATTCCGCGATCCGGGGTTTCTGGGCCGCACTGCCGATCTGCTGCAGCAGCGCCTGCACCCTCTGGCGGGCATCATTTCTCAGCTTCTCCGATCGGCGCAGCGCGATGCTGGCGGCGCGAACCTCGGGGAGTCCGCCAGGCACGTTGTACTGATAGGCGACCGAGGCGGCTCCGAAATCGTAGAGCACCAGGTCCACCACCGGCTCGTTCCTCCACTCGCCATGAGCCAGGTCGGCGCCTTCCTGGGAGACCCGCAGCGGGGCGGGGCGATACTGAAAGAACGAGGTGGCTCTGCCCCGATGCCTGAAGGTCTGTCGTGCCGCACCGGCCAGGCCTCGTTCCGCGGCGTCGAGGTCGATGGCCAGCGCCACCTCGAAGACAAAGATCGGATGGATCTCGGGCATCAGCTCAAGTCCTTTGCCTCCAGCGGCCGGAAGCAGAGATCAAAGGCAAGAAAGAGCGAGCGGGCGAAGGGCCACACCAGCAGCGGAATCACGATCGCCTCTACCGGTCCGGCAATCTGAAGCCAATTCCACGGTGGATCGGGCCAGGTGCGGACCAGGGTGGTGACAAAGATGGCCGTGGTGATCGTCTCGGCCAGAAAGAGGTTGAACCAGAGCGCGCCAAGGGTGTAGCCGTCCTCACCCCGCCGAGTCCGGATGCCGCAGCTGGGGCAATGATCCTTCATCTTGAACCAGCCATCGAACAGGACTGCTTTGCCGCAGACTGGGCAGCGGCGCCGCAAGGCTCGGCTGAACATGGTTCGCTTACGAGGTACCGCCGGCAGGTTCACGTTAATCTCCGTCTCCCGTCTCACGACCAGACGAACTTACCTCAATAACTGCTGGGAAAAACAGTCGACCCCGCCAGGGGAGCGGGGCCGCTGTCCTTCCGGAGCACCATTCGACGGGATGGCGTCAGGATGAAGACTCGGAAATCTGAGCATCGACTACTTGGTCGTCGGCCCGGGCGCGCCGCAGGCAGAATCCCACACCGCGCACAGTGTGAATCAGGTTCTCGCCGGCCGCCCTCTGCAGCTTGCGGCGCATATTCCCGACGTGCACGTCCACCACGTTGCTTTCCGGGTCGAAGTGCATGTCCCACACCTTCTCCAGTAGGGTGGTGCGGCGGACCACCTGTTCGGGATGCAGCAGGAAGAACTCGACGATCTGGAATTCCTTGGGAGTCAGCTCCAGCGGCTTCTCGTCTACCAGGACGATGTGCCGCAGCCGATCCAGGGTGAGAGGCCCGTATCGAAGCACTTCCAGTCGCTCCGCGCCGCCACGCCGGGCCAAGGCCCGGATACGGGCAAGCAATTCGTCGAAGCGGAAGGGCTTCGCGAGATAATCATCCGCCCCGGCGTCCAGACCACGCACGATGTCCTCCACCCCGTCTCGCGAGGTCAGCATCATGATAGGAGTGTTCCGCCCCTCCCGGCGGAGCTCCATCGCAATCTGGAAGCCGTTTTTCTTGGGAAGCATGACGTCGAGAAGGATCACGTCATACTCGTAGACGTGGGCCAGGGTGGTTGCCTCATCGCCGTCCGCAGCGATGTCGACCACATAGCCCTCTTCCTTGAGGCCCTGCTCGATAAACCCGGCGACCTTCCGGTCGTCTTCCACCACGAGAACTTTCATGAAGGAAGAACTTAAGAACCGTACATGAATCGACTCTCAACCTATTATGAAGAAAGGCTTACTCATGCGTCAACGGCAATTCCAGCACGAAGCATCCGCCTAACCCCTGACGCGGTATGGCCTTAAGCTCACCCTTGAGGAGCCTCGCCAACCGCCGGCTGAGGGGCATTCCCAGGCCGGTGCCCTGACCTTCCTCTTTTCGCTCAGTCAGGTACACGTCGAAAATGCGCTCGACGTCGGCCGGAGAAACGCCTTTGCCGTCGTCTTCCACCACGAAAGTGACGTAGTCCTCCGGCTGGCTCAGCCTAACCCTGACCGTGCCGCCGGGGGGCGAATGGCTGATGGCGTTCAGCAGCAGATTCACCAGGATCTGCTCCACCCGCAGCGAATCGGTCCGACACACTGGTGCCGGTTCAGGGATCGAAGGCTGCAACCGGATTCCCTTCGCGTCGGACGCCCCGGTCACCCGATTGAGGGCCTGTTTGAGTACCGCACCGCAGTCGGTCTCCACGATGGCCGGCTTCAGCCGATTCTCGTCCAGCCGGCTCAGGTCCAGCAAGTCGTTAATCAGACTGATCGCTGCCTCGGCGGAGTCGAGCACTTCGTAGGCTGCTTTAGGGACCGTTTTGGGATCTTTCCGGCGAACCAGCATTTCAGCCCAGCCGTACACTGCGGCAAGGGAATTTCTCAATTCGTGGTTGACCGTCGCGAAGAACCGCTCCCGGGACCGGTGCAGCTGCTGAACCTCTTCCAGCAGCCGGGCGCTGTCCTCGTGGAGCTTGGCGTTCTCGATCGCCGCGGCCGCCTTGGAGGCCAGCAGGTTGGCCAGGTGCTCATCCTCGGCGGTGAACTCTGTGGCTGGTCCGATCTTCTCGGTGAGGTAGAGATCGCCCAGCACCCCGTGTTTGCCGATGATCGGCACACCAAGGAAGGATCGCATTGGAGGGTGGTTGGCCGGGAAGCCATAGCGAGCCGGATGGGTATTGAGATCGGCCAGCCGCACGCTGTTCCCGTTGCGGATCACCAGTCCGAGGATCCCGTGTCCTTCAGGAAGGTGATCCATCCGGGCCCGCTCCTCTGGCGACATCCCATAGGTGGTAAAGGTCTCCAGGGTTCTTCCGTCCGCGGCCAGCATCCCCACGGCGGCGTAACGGGCGCCAATGACCTCCGCTGCCAGATTGGCCACCTTCTGGAGAACTCTCTCCAGTGTGAGTTCGCCTGTGAGCTCCGCTCCACTGGTAACCAGGCGCTCCAATCGAGTGGCCAGAGGGGTGTCAACCGGCAGTGGCGTGCTGTAGGAATGGGCCATGGAGTGAAGTCTAACTTTTCTCTTGGGTTGCGTCGATCCTGATACTTCCAGAGGGTTTCACGCCAGCTTCATGCAGTCGGGCTATTCTCGACGTTCCCGACTAAGGAAGCGTGTGGATGCCCCCGCGGCACTTTGTCGTGGCCACCAGTGACAGTGAGGAAGGTAGAGCCGCAGTTCAAGCCGCCACCAGTCTGGGACAGCGGTTTCAGGCAAGAGTAACGGTTCTAGCGGTGGCGAGCGAGCCGCTCAAGGAACATGGTCTGGCCGACCTCACCCGGAACCTCCGCGGCATTGTCACTCGTCAGCTCGAAACCGTTCAGCGGCCTCATCCGGCGGTGCACCTCGCCATCAAGTTCGGTCTCCCCGGCGTCGAAATCGGTCGATTCGCCGACAGCAGCGACGCCGATCTGGTCATCATGGAGCGCAGGAGTCGTGGCAGCCTCGAGTCCGGCAAGGAGGACACCGTCGACGCGGTGACCCGGCGGAGCCGGGTGCCCTGTCTCGTCGTCAGGCCCGGTCCCCAGCGGTTCGACCATCTGGTCGTCGCACTCGATGGCACCGAACGGGGGATGGCCGTCCTCGACGGTGCGGTTGAATTCGCTCAAGGCACTCGGGCCAAGCTGCGAGCCGTGATGGTGGAGCCGGATGGCCTCGATGGGGAGAGGCCTTGGTCCTCCCGCTCCGAACGGCTCTTCGCCGCGGTGGAGGAGCTTCGGCGCAACGGGGTACTGGGGCCCGAACAATGGGAGTCCGACCCGCCCCATGGATCTCAGCCGGTCCTGATCCGACAGGGCCCCATCGTGGAGGAATTGCTCCGGGAAGCTGAGATGGAATCAACTGATGTACTGGTGTTCGGCTGTCATCGCGGCGGTCCTCCGGCCGCTGCCGAACTCACCAACATCCCTCGCCGGTTGATGCAGCACTCCGCCGCAGCCGTCCTGACCATCCCACTCTAACTGCTTCTGTTGCAGTACGTTTCAGTCGTTATCGGCCATGACACCGGCGCTCGCCACCAGATTCGTCCAGGGCTACTTTGCAGCCACTTCCACCTGCATCGCCTGGAGCCTCCAGATGTACTGTCGCGCCATCCGTCTGTTCGCACTCCCACTTTTCCTGCTGCTCCCGGCCAGACTCTCGGCCCAGCTTCCCATCATGATCGGGGGGTTCGCCGGAGTGGCGTTTCCCACCGACGAGAATACCCCCGGCGAGGCCAGCGGTGGGTTCTCCTTCCAGGCCGAAGCCGGAGTTCGTTTTCGCCACGCGAGTTTCGGCGCCGAGTTCGGTCAACACAAAATCGGCGACAACGCCAAGACCAGGGTGTACGGCGGATTCGGCCGACTGCCATCCTTCATAGGTGAAGGACCGGTGCAGATCTATCTGGTGATCGGGCTGGGGGCCTATCAGTTCGTCCCCACCGGCGGCAAAACCAGCACCACCGCAGGCGGCAGTCTGGGCCCCGGCGTGAGCTTTCCTTTCCGGGGGACCCCCCTCGCAGTAGATATCGAGGTCCGATTCCATTCGACGTTCGATCAACTGCCCCGCATCAACAATCAGCAGTTCATCAGTGCGATTGGCGGAATAGAGCTCCGGTTCTGAGCAAGCGCTCCGGGTTGATAGGGGCAGGGGAGGGTCCTAACTTCCTGCCCCGGTTGCTGCACCTTCCCCGAGGATTTCCGTGGCTGAACTTGCCGTCGTCATTCCCGATTTCATCAAGAATCTGGCCGAGCTGCTCAAGGTCGATGCCTCCGAGCTGATCCGGAAGCTGCTCCAGGTCGGGTTCATCTGGCTGCTCACCTGGGTCGGTCTCCGGGTGGTCCACCAGATCGCCCGCCGGATTGAGAAGGCGGTGGATGACGGCGACGATACCCACCTGAGTGAACGGGAGCAGCGGGGACAGACCATTTCCCAGCTGCTGCGGAGCGTGGGTAAGGTGCTCCTGGTTGCTCTGGCGGTACTGCTCTCACTCAACGTCTTCGTTGACATCAAGCCGATCCTGGCCGGCGCCGGCATACTCGGTCTGGCGGTTTCCTTCGGGGCCCAGAGCCTGGTGAAGGATGTTATCTCCGGCTTCTTCTTCCTGATCGAAGGGCAGTTCGCGGTGGGTGACGTGATCGAGATCGCGGGCAAGTCCGGTGTGGTCGAGCGGATGACCCTCCGAGTGGTCATGTTACGGGATACCAACGGCGCCTTGCATATGGTTCCCAACGGGCAGATCGCCACGGTCAGCAATCTCACCCGCGGGTGGTCCCGCGCCGTGGTGGATGTAGGCGTCGCCTATGGAACCGATGTCGACAAGGCGCTCGATATCTTCCGGCAGGAAGCTGAACGCCTGGCCACCGATCCTGCCTGGAAGGATGACCTCGACGGCCTGCCGGAGGTGGTCGGGGTCAACGATCTGGCTGACAGCCAGGTGACCATCCGGACTCTGCTCCGGACCTATCCTGGCAAGCAGTGGGGAGTGGGTCGCGAGTTTCGCCGCCGGATAAAGAACCGGCTGGACCACGAGGGGATCGAAATTCCATTCCCACAGCGGATGATGCATATCCGGGTTTCGGGCGACACCGATCCCGACGAGGCCAAGGCGCTGCTTACCGGCCGGAGACCGTCGGCCCCCGACGGTCCCGACCAGCCCTGACCGGCTAAGCCCGCTGCGGCAGATAGCTGGCCGCGGCGGCAGATAGTCCTGCCTTGACTTGACGAGTAGACTCGTCGCCCAGCACCTCGTCCAGTCCCGCCTCCAATCCGTCCAGCCCCCGCTTTACGATCTCCTCGGGGGTTGCCTTGGGAGTGTCGAAGCTGCGGACCAGATCGGTGTCCACGAACCCCATGTGCAGCGCAACCACCTGCGTCTTCTGGGGTGCCAGCTCGAAACGCAGTGAGTTGGTCAGCGACCAGGCCGCCGACTTGCTCGCGGCGTAGGCGGCCAGCATTCCGCCGTTCATCCAGGAGACGATCGAAAGAACGTTGAGGATTGCCCCGCCTCCGTTGCTCTTGAGGACCGGCGCAAAGGCTTTGCTCATCCGCAACATCCCGAAGAAGTTGGTCTCCAGCTGCCGGCGCGCGACTTCCTCGCTGTCCTCGGCCAGAAACCCGCCGGCGTGACCGACGCCGGCATTGTTGATCAGGAGGTCTACATCCCGGAGACGGGCAGCCAGTTCGGCGATCTGTTCCGGACGGGTGACGTCCAGCGCCACCGGATGGACCCCGGGCTGAGTAATGGACGAGGGATTCCGGGCTCCGGCGTAAACCGTTTTGGCGCCGCGGGCGAGTAATTCCCGGGTAAAGGCCAGACCGATGCCACGATTGGCACCGGTGACGAGGGCAGTGCTTCCACGGATCTTCACAAGCGACTCCTTGCGAGGGTTAATATGATAAATGTCATATTACTGAATACGATTACCGGCGAATCGTCCTGCCGCTTTCTATTTATGGGAACGGGGGGAACCGTCGAATTGCCCGATCAGCGAGCTCCGGACCGCGGCGAGCATCGCGCGGCCCGCGGGGTTGTCACCCACGGTCCGGGCCATCTGAAGCGACCCGACCAGTGACCCAGTCACTGCGGCGGCCGCCGCCTTGTGCCCTTGGGGCAGCGTTTCCTTTACCGCCTCGATGAGCTTCTGAACCCCGCCGGCCGAGGCTTTCCGCACCGACTTCGATTGCCTCGGCATGTCACAGCCGAGCGCGGCAACCGGGCAGCCCATCTCGAGGGAGCTGAGCTGAGTATCCGCGAGGTAGGCTTCCACCAGAGCACGGAAGGGGCTGATCGCCTTCGCGTGTCCTTCCGTGATCGCCTGTTTTACGATGTCCCGGCTCTCTTCGCCGGCCCGCTCCAGCGCCTCGACCAGGAGAGCGTCTCGCGACCCGAAGTGGGCGTAGAACCCGCCGTGGGTGAGGCCGGCTTCCTTCATGACGGCGGCGACCCCGGTACCGGCATACCCCTCGCGCCGCAGGGCCCTGGCGGCCACCTCCACGATCCGGTCGTGGGTGTCTTCCTTTTTGCTGTTGGGTGTCCGGGCCATGCCTGGTCTCCTCTTAATATGATGATCATAATATTAGAGGAGTTTGGTGTCAAGCAGGGACGGAGATTGCGGAGGACACGGTTTGGACAGGAGGCACGGAGTCATGGAGATACACGGAAGAGTATGGGTGCTTAGATCAGGCAATTCAAAGTCACCAACCAAGCAGTTTTGGTGAACTCATCGAAGTGGAGGCTTCTGGCGCAGGAAGCGGAGTGAGATTTGTTAACCAAGAAACGCCAAATCAGCGGTGGCAGGAAACGCTGATCATTCTCGAAGTTTCCGTGAATCTTCGTGACTCGGTGCCTCCTGTCCAAACCGTGCCCTCCGAACCCTCCCACTCTGTACCGGAGCACTCTGAGGTTGAGTGAAACCCAGCCTGCCCGTAACTTGCTGCCTCGCCTTGGCGTACCAGTATCGTCGACCGACCTCAGAGCCTCATGCCGCTTCGTCTGTACAACACCCTGCACCGGCAGGTGGAAGACTTCGTGCCGCTCCAGCCGGGGCGGGTGACGATGTACACCTGCGGGCCCACGGTCTACAACTTCGCCCACATCGGGAACTTCCGGACTTTTCTCTTCGAGGATTTGCTGCGGCGGTGGCTCGAGGCCAGCGGGCTGGAGGTCTTCCACATCATGAATCTCACCGATGTGGACGACAAGACCATCAAAGGCGCCAACGCGGCCGGCCGTCCGCTCAAGGTGCACACCGAGCAGTTCGCCCAGGCCTTTTTCGAGGATTGCCGCTGGCTCCGGATTCGCCCGGCCCACGAGTA
>CAZOES010000077.1:0-21495 GCA_964578865.1 uncultured Gemmatimonadaceae bacterium
CCGGTGCGTCGTTGGTACCATCCCCGGTCATCGCCACCAGTTTTCCGCCAGCCTGATGCTTGCGGATCAGCTCCAGCTTGGCCTCGGGGGTGGCCTGGGCCAGGAAATCGTCGACGCCGGCTTCGGCGGCGATGGCGGCGGCGGTGAGGGGATTGTCACCGGTGATCATCACCGTCTTGATCCCCATCTCCCGCAACTCGGCAAAGCGCTCCTTGATTCCGCCCTTGACGATGTCCTTGAGTTGGACGGTCCCGAGTACCCGGCCTTTTTCGGCGACCACCAGGGGCGTACCGCCCTGGCGCGCGATCGAGTCCACCGCGTGGCGCACCTTCGCGGGCAGCTCGGCTCCCTGCTCCTTGAGCCAACTGCCGATCGCGTCGTCGGCGCCCTTGCGGATCTGGCGGCCATCCAGATTGACGCCGCTCATCCGAGTCTGGGCGCTGAAGGGGACGAAGATCGCGCCCAACTGGGTGATGTCGCGCTGGCGCAAACCGTACTTCTCCTTGGCCAGCACCACGAAGCTCCGACCCTCGGGCGTCTCATCGGCCAGCGAGGCGAGCTTGGCCGCGTCGGCCAGCTCGGCATCGGTCACGCCGTCGGCCGGCAGAAAGGCAACCGCCTGGCGGTTTCCCAGGGTGATGGTTCCGGTCTTGTCGAGCAGCAGCACGTCCACATCGCCGGCGGCCTCGACCGCCCGCCCCGACATGGCGACGACGTTCTTCTGAATCATCCGGTCCATTCCGGCGATTCCGATGGCCGATAGTAAGCCGCCGATGGTGGTCGGAATGAGGCACACCAGCAGGGCGACCAGCACCGTTACGGTGACCGGAGTGCCCACCTTGGAGGATGCCACCGCGAAGACCGAGAAGGGCAGCAGCGTGACGGTGGTAACCAGGAAGATGATGGTCAGACCGGCCAGCAGAATCTCCAACGCGATTTCGTTGGGCGTCTTCTGCCGCTTGGCGGCCTCGATCAGACCGATCATCCGGTCGAGAAACGACTCTCCGGGATTGGCCGAGATCCGCACGATGAGCCAGTCGGAGAGCACCTTGGTGCCGCCGGTGACCGAGCTCCGATCACCACCGCTTTCGCGGATGACGGGAGCGCTTTCGCCGGTGATGGCGCTTTCATCCACCGAAGCCACTCCCTCGATCGCATCACCATCGCCCGGAATCAGCTGGCCGGCATGAACCAGAACGACGTCGCCCTTACGAAGATCGCCGGCCTGGACGTTGTCAAAGTTCAGCTTGTCCTTCGGATTGCGCAGCTTCTTGGCGAAGACGTCGCGCCGGGCGCCTCGCAGCGTATCGGCCTGGGCCTTCCCCCGGCCCTCGGCCATGGCCTCGGCGAAGTTGGCGAACAGCACGGTCAGCCAGAGCCACAGCGAAACGGCCAGGATGAACCCGGGCGGCTCGTTGAGCCGGCCGGCATAGGCCATCACCGCCAGCACGGTCGTCAGCAGACTGCCCACTTCCACCACGAACATCACCGGGTTCCGCAGCAGGTGCAGCGGATTGAGCTTCACGAACGATTCGCGAATCGCCCGGCGGGTGATGGGGCCGTCAAAGAGCGGCCGCGACTTAGCCTGTGACATAGTCGGGTTACCTCGCGAAGAGCTGCAGGTGCTCGACGATGGGGCCGAGCGCCAGATTGGGTATATGAGTCAGCGCCCCGACCAGCAGGACGGTACCCACCAGCAGCACGACGAAAAGCGGAGTGTGGGTGGCCAGGGTGCCGGCGCTGGCGGGGACGATCTTCTTCCGCCCCAGGGAACCCGCCACGGCCAGAGTCGGGACAATGATCCAGAACCGGGAGATCCACATCACCGCCCCGCCAAGAACGGCGTAGACCCAGTTCGTCGCGGTCAGGCCCCCGAACGCGCTGCCGTTGTTGTTCCCCATCGAAGAGAAGGCGTACAGGATCTCGCTGAACCCGTGAGCCTCCGGGTTGAGAGGACCCGAGCGCCCGGCCTGGGTGGACACCGCGATGGCCACGGCGAACAGGACGATCACGTTGGGGATGAGGATGGCGAGACTGGCCATCTTCATTTCATAGGCTTCGATCTTCTTGCCCACATACTCAGGAGTCCGTCCTACCATCAGTCCGGCGATGAACACCGTTACGATGGCGAAGAGCAGCATTCCGTACAGACCCGAGCCGACTCCGCCATAGATGATCTCGCCCAACTGGATCAACCAGAGCGGCACCAGCCCGCCCAGGGGCATGTACGAGTCGTGCATCGAGTTGACCGACCCGTTGGAGGCCGCCGTCGTCGCCGCAGCCCACTCGGCCGAGCTGGTAATGCCGAAGCGGACCTCTTTGCCCTCCATGTTCCCGCCGGCCTGCATTGGTCCGGGCGCCTGATCGATGCTCAAGGCGGCATAAGCCGGGTGCCGGGCGTTCTCGGCGAATTCCACCACCAGCAGCAGTCCCACCAGGACGATGGTCATGGCCGCCAGAATGGCCCACCCCTGCCGGGTGTCCTTGATCATCTTGCCGAAGGTGTAGCAAAGGGCGCCGGAGATCAGCAGAATCGAGAGCATCTCGAGGAAGTTGCTGAACGGCGTGGCGTTCTCGAAGGGATGGGCCGAATTCACGTTGAAGAACCCGCCCCCGTTGGTGCCGAGTTGCTTGATGGCGACCTGCGATGCCGCCGGTCCCATCGGAAGCACCTGAGTGGTGACCCGCGCGGTATCCGGCCCGATCGCTTCCACCAGGGGAACCGTCTTGTAGGCGGCAAAGTTTTGAATCACGCCCTGGGAGACCAGGGCCAGCGCCAGCACCAGAGACAGCGGCAGCAGAATGTAGAGTGTCCCTCGAACCAGGTCGGCCCAGAAGCTGCCGAGCCCATTGGTTTCATGCCGGGAGATGCCCCGGATCAAGGCGATCAACACCGCCATGCCGGCCGCGGCCGAGACAAAGTTCTGGACCGTCAGCGCCAGCATCTGAGTCAGATAGCTCATGGTCGCTTCGCCACCATAAGCCTGCCAGTTGGTGTTGCTGACGAAACTGATCGCCGTATTGAACGCGACCTTCGGCTCGACCCCGGCCATCTTCGCGGGATTCAACGGGAGGATTCCCTGCAGGCGCTGGAGCCCGTAGACCACGACCGTGCCGACCAGGCTGAAGAGCAGCACCGCCCAGGAATACCGTTTCCAGTCCATCTCCTCGTCCGGACTCACCCCCATCAGGCGGTAGCACAGCCGCTCGACCGAGCCGAACCAGCGGGAGAGAAGGTGGGGCTCGCCCTGGTAGACCCGGGCCATGAAGCTGCCGAGCGGTTTGGCCAGCCCGAGGAGCACGACCAGGTAGAGCGCTACCTGCAACCAGGCATTGGCCGTCATGAGAACATCTCCGGCTTGAGCAGCGCCGCGAAGAGATAGATCAACAGCACCAGGGCGATGACGCCTACCACAATGTTCATGATCATGGTCAGACCTTGTCGCAGAGGCGGATCAGGCCCCAGGTCAGAACCCCCAGCACGACGAGTAACAGCAGCATGAGCAGATCCATAGAGTTCCCCTTTCCCGTTCACCGCTCTCCACTCACCACGCACCGGGTGGAAGCTGGGACCGCGGACCTCAAAGCCGTATCAGACCTTGGTCCAAGCCGTTAAGGCCATATCAAGACCGGCGCTTTTCCGGGGCTGGGTGGGGCACTAACTTCTCTGCTCGACCCGAGGACACCTTATGACGCAGACTCTTTCGCCCCAGCCGCTTACTCAACTCTCAGAGGAAGAGGAGCTGTTCCGGGCCACCGTCCGCGAATTCGCCGAAACCGAGATCAAGCCGTTCGTTCACGAGATGGACGAAGCGGCCAAATTCCGGCCCGAGCTGATCCAGAAGTTTTTCGAATTGGGATTGATGGGAATTGAGGTGCCGGAGCAGTACGGTGGGGCCGGCGGATCAATCTTCCTGGCCACTTTGGCCATCGAAGAACTGGCTCGGGTGGATGCTTCAGCGGCGATCTACGTCGATGTCCACAACACCCTGGTCAACAACGCGCTGCTCCGCTGGGGCAGCGCCGAGCAGAAGGCTCGGCTCTTTCCCCGAATGAGCGCCGACCTGCTGGGGGCCTTCGCGCTGTCCGAGCCGGCCAGCGGCAGCGACGCCTTCGCGCTCGAGACGAAAGCGGAAGACAAGGGTACCCATTGGGAACTGACTGGACGGAAGTTCTGGATCACCAACGGTGGTGAGGCCGGGATCTTTCTGATTTTCGCCAACGGCGATTTCGCCAAAGGCTATAAGGGCATCACCGGCTTCCTGGTCGAGCGGGACTTCCCCGGTTTCAGTGTGGGTAAGAAGGAGAACAAGCTGGGAATCCGCGCCTCCAGCACCACCGAGCTGATCCTCGAAGGGTGCAAGGTGCCCAAGGAAAACGTACTCGGGCCGGTGGGGCAGGGCTACAAGATCGCGATCGAGACCCTCAACGAGGGCCGGATCGGAATCGGGGCCCAGATGCTGGGGGTCGCTCAGGGCGCGCTGGACGCGGCCGTGAGCTACGTGAAAGAGCGGAAGCAGTTCGGGAAATCGATCTCGGAATTCCAGGGGGTCCAGTTCCAACTGGCCCAGATGGCGACCGAGCTCGAAGCCGCGCGGCTCCTGGTCTACAACACCGCCCGACTCAAGGACAGCGGTCAGCCGTTTTCCCGGGAAGCCGCGATGGCCAAACTCTACAGCTCGCAAATGGCCGACCGGACCACCAGCCGCTGCCTGGAGCTGTTCGGCGGATACGGCTACTCCAAGGAGTATCCAGCCGAGAAGTTCTACCGGGACGCGAAGATTGGGACGATTTACGAAGGCACCAGCAACATGCAGTTGAACACCATCGCGAAGAATCTCCTGAAGTAAGGTACCCGTCAGGACTCCAGCCTCGTTCTACCCGCACGGCCGCAACACTGCACCCGCAGATGTTGCATGTGGGAACGTCGCCTTCCGCGCAGGTCCTTCGCTTCATCACTTGGAACGGTGGTTGCTCTACTCCAAGTGAGAAGGCTGCGGGTCGCCCTGCGTATTAGGGCTAAGCACAAGCGGAAAAAGTACTTGGCAGAATTGCACCAGCGATGATAGCTTCTCGGGCCCTGCGGTAACCTTGGCCGGTACGGCAAGTCGCCCGGGACACAGGACCACTCCGGCCCTCGGACATTTGTGCGCCACGTCACCAGGATCCTTTTGGGAACTGCAGTCTTCGCCGCGCTGAATGCGGGGCGTCCGACACGCGCGCACGCTCAGGAACTGACTCAGGACCTCAAAACCAAGCTCGACCGGTGGTATCGCTCCGCCCGGCGCACCGCTAACGGCGTCTGGGGCATCGTGGTGGCCGACCAGTCCGGC
Organism: uncultured Gemmatimonadaceae bacterium; assembly: GCA_964578865.1. Classification (GTDB taxonomy): domain Bacteria; phylum Gemmatimonadota; class Gemmatimonadetes; order Gemmatimonadales; family GWC2-71-9; genus JADJOM01. The sequence continues at coordinate 5,334 of CAZOES010000077.1, forward strand.
CAGATCCTCTGGAGCGTGAACCCCGATCGGGAGTTGATCCCAGCCTCTACCGTCAAGTTGCTGACCACCGGCTTTGCCCGCTCCATCGTGGGTGGCGACGCCCGCAGGAATACCCGGGTGGTTGGTTTTGGCCAGGTCGACGACGTTACCGGCGATTGGAACGGCCGCTGGGCTCTGGAGCTTAACGGCGATCCGACTCTCGAATCCCCCGACGGTCGTGGTCCCCGGCTGGCCGACCTCGCGGCCCAGCTTTACGAACGCGGGGTGCGCCGGCTTCACGGTCCGCTGCAGGTGGTTACCGCCGACGGCCAACCGGCCGAGGCGCGCTATCCCAACGTCTGGCGGGCCGGCAATCGCGGCAGCATCTACGCTCCGTTGATCGGCGCGCTGACTCTCCACGAAAATCTGATCATGCTGTACGTGCAGCCGGGCCAGCGGCCTGGAGCCCGTGCCCGGCTGATCTCCACTGCTCCTGACGGACTCGACGCCCTGGTGAACGTCCACGCTACCACGGTGGCCGGCCGTCGCTCGGCGCTTCGCATTCGGCGGATGGCCGATGGCGGCTACCTGGTGACCGGCTCGGTGGGAGTCGGCGCGGGAACCCGTCGGCTGGTCTCTACCGCTTCCGATACCAAGGCCGTTCTGGCGGCGGCGTGGGCCCGGGCGCTGCAGCAACAGGGTATCGATTGGGACCGCGCTCCTCAGCAGATCACCATCGAAAACGACGCGACTGAAGTCCTGGCCGAGGTCGAGTCGGCCCCGTTCGACTCCGTGGCGTCCGAGATCAATCGCCGGAGCCTCAACATCGGCGCCGAGCTGCTGCTCACCTGGGCGGCCGGTGATACCGGTGGCGCGGCGATGCTGACCGAACACGTGCAGCAGATCGCCGGCGTCTCTGGTGGGGTAAAGCTGGTGGATGGCAGCGGGATGTCACACGACGACCGGGTGACCCCCGCGACCTTCATCTCCTACATGGCCAACGTGCAGGCCACTCCGTACGGGAAGAACTTCTCGCATCTCTTCCCCGCTAACGGTCAAGGCACCCTGGCTCGCCTCGCCTCGGGTCTCCCCGAAGAGGGCGTGGTCCGGGCCAAAACCGGGACTCTCAGCGGAGTTTCGACTCTGGTCGGGTTCCTGGGCCGCCCAGATGGCACTTTCCTGGTCAGCCTGATGTACAACGGGCCCCGTTCCAAGACGGCCAAGCGGCATCAGTGGCAGGTGTTCCGTCTGCTGGGCGCCGGTGGCGTCACGATCCCCGCAGAAGACAGCACCGAGACGGCGGAGGAAGAGCCCGGGCAGCAGCTGGGCGGAGACGCGGTGAACGATTAACGGCCGGGGTGGTTAGCCGGCCGACAAGAAAGTTCGAGGCGGGTCACGGTTTGATCGTGAACCCGCTTCTTAGTTCCTAGCCGCCTCCCCGCCTCGCCGCCTAGCCGCCTAGCCGCCTACAGCATCAGCTTCGCCAACTCCCTCCCCTCCGGTTTCTCGTCCGTCGATCCCATCGGCTCCAGCGTCAGCGCCGCCCCCATCACATTCCCGCCCTTGGGCGGCATCGGCAGGGTCATGAACGACGGGCTATGCTGGTCGGTTCTGACCTGCACTCCCTTTACCATTCCTTCGTCGGTAATAAACCAGAACTGACAGACCTCGCCCGCCGCCGGCGCAGGCAGACCGTACACCACCACGTTCCAGCGGTGGGTCTTTTCATCGGCAAAGATCACCAGCCCGCCCTGCTGTTTGCCCATGGTGATACTGGCATGGCGCACCACGGCCGCCGTCTGGATAATCCCCAGCGTGTCCCGCGCCATCGCCAGCTCTTCCCGGAGCTGGCTGCTCTCACGAGCGAATTCGGCCCGGGCGTTGTTCACCTGACCCCTGGCCCACCCGAAGGAGCCGAGCGCAATCAACAGCGACGCGGCCAGCGCGACCGGGACCAGCCACCGCCGTTCCCCTCGCCGCACACCAATGGCATGGTCGACTAGAGAGCGGGTGAGACCCGGTCGGGGGATCACCGGGCCGGCGCCCATGGGCAGCCAGGCCAGCTCCTGTTCGATCCGCTCAATCTCGGCCCGGCATTCGGAGCAGCCCGGGACATGCTCGCGAAAGACCCGTTCTTCATCCGGCTCCAGCGAACGGATCACAAACGCGGTGCGGTGTTCGATGAACCACTCATGTGACGTCATAGAACCCAATCCCTGATCGAGGCCATACTGGTACGCAGTTTGTCGAAGGCAAGCCGCAGGCGGGTTTTCACGGTACCGAGCGGAATGCCAAGCTTGTTAGCGATTTCCGAGTGGGTGAGACCTTCGAAGAACGCCAGTCTTACCACCTGCTGCTGATCCGGCGGGAGCGACTTGAGTGCGGTGTGGACCGTTTCGTGCACTTGCCAGCCGGGATGGGCGGCCTCGTTCGGCTCACTGGGTGGGACCCATTCCTCACCGCCGATCTCGGCCCGGAGCCGGTCGCTCTTGACCGCCCGGCGGCGGCGGGCCCGCAACCGGTCGATGGCACGATTGCGGGTGATCCGCAGCAGCCAGGGCACCAGTCGCCCGCTGTCCCGATCGAACAGGTCGACCCGGCGCCAGACGATGTTGAAGGTCTCCTGAACAACTTCCTCGGCTTCGTCCCGATCGGAGAGCATCGATTGGGCGACACCCAGCAGCCACGGTGTGGTCAGCTCCACCAGCTCGGCCAGGGCGCGCTCGTCCCGGGCCAGGAGCCGTTGCTGCAGCGAGGCCTCCCGCTCCAGCGAAAGGCCGTGCCGGGCGAACTCCCGGATGGGTGACGGCTCAGGTGCAGGTTTGTTCGGAACCATGCGTCGTTTTCAGGATACCACGATCCCCTTTCTTGGACTCAATACTCCCCCTATAGAGGGCGGAGGCCTCAGGCGGCGCGTCTACCCCTTCAACGTCGCCCCCGCCCGATTCGGTTCTCCCAACCCCCAAAATAAGACGGGCCAGGCCCCGGAGGGCCGGCCCGCCTGATTTGCAGGTACTGATCCCGCTCAGGGGGTGATCCGGACCGGCACGTGCAAGGTGTGCTCATCGGCCAGTTCGTCATGACCGAAGCCGACGTCTACGATCCCCTTCGCGTTGGCGGCACCGTTCACCACCACTGAGTGACTGTAGTGATGGTCCACATCCACCGTGGCAGTGGCCAGCCCGCTGGGATCGAAGCTCAGCTTGGACCAATGCTCGCCTTCGACATCGTCGAGGCTTTCGTCCCCGGCGTTGAAGAACATGGCTCGCACCGTCACGGTCTGGCCGGCCGGGATGAAGAGCGAGTCACCAGTCAGGGTGTCTCCGCCGACGATGAACCCGACCCGCACCGGATCATGCTCATCGGTCTCTTTGGTGGATTCATCGCTATTGCAGGCAGCGGCCGCGAAAAGGGCGCCGATCAGCAGGGAAGAATAAAGCACAGTACGACGCATGAGTGAGCCTCGGATCTCAGAGTGAGGATGCCGGCAGCCGGATGGCCGCCCGCAGGGTACGGGGCGCACCGGGATTGATGAACCCGGAAGCGCGAATTTCGGGATACTTGCTGTCCAGCACATTCTGCAGCTCGATATCCAGTACGGCATGATTAAAGAATGTCAGTGACCCGCCGATGTCAGCGACCACGTAGGGCTTGGTGCGAATGCTCTCCTCCCCAATCGGCGTGAAGGGGCCGGAGAAGCGCACCCCCAGTCGCGACTCGATCCGGTCGGTGGCCTTGAATTCAGCCCCGACTCTCCCGAGGTAGCGAGCCACCCCGGGGACTACTGAACCGGGGAGCAGCGGCTCCACATGGTTCGCCATGATGGGATGGGGCAGCGCGACGGCCGAATCGGTCGTCAGTGAGGCCACTCGCAACGAGCTCCCGGCCGCCTCTGCCTCGCCGGTGATCCGGGCGTCGTTGAAGGTGCCTTCAGCCGAGAAGTGCAGCCGGGGCGTGAGGGCGATGCCGAAATTGCCGGAGAATCCCCGCCGCCGGCTGGTACCGGCGTCGGAAATCTCCAGAGTGACTGGATCGAGGATCCGTTCGTTCTCGACATCGGTCTGGAAGGCGGAGAACTGGGCCACCACCCGGTTGCCCGCCAGCTCAATGCCAACCTCCTTGGCCCAGGCGGTCACCAGCGGCTGGTGCACATCGGTGATGACACCAACCGCCCCGCGGAAGCCCTTGCTGATCGACCCGACGATGCTCCACCCTCCGCCCAGCAGGTAGCGGGTTCCGATCTTGGGGCTCACCACTCCCTGGATCTGGCTTTCCCAGGTCGATCCGACAATCGCCCGGTCACGGCTCACATAGCGGAGGATGTCGGCTCGGAGCGAGAGGTCGTATTGCAGCCTCGACCAGGCGAGTCCCCTGGTCCGGACATAGGCGTTGGCTTCCTGATAGCGTCCGTCGGTCAGCTGACGGGTAAGCAGCTTTTCCCGGTCGGCGGTGCGGTAAAGATCGTAAGTGTCCCAATCGGCCCGCCCACCGACACCGGCCCAGAATTCGCCATTGGAAGTAGGCACCTTCCAGTACCCGTTGAATCCAACGGCTTCCCGATTGTCTTTCTCCTCCTGCTGCCGGGAAACTCCATCGTCTGGAACGGTGAGATAGACGGTCGATCGGCCTGCCTGAGTCCAGGCCAGCAGATCGATGGTGCTCCCCGACGAAAGGGTCCGCGCGATGCGGCCGTGGAGTATTCCCCGTCCGCTGGAGCCGCCATCGCTCTTGTCAGCAGCTTCTTTGAGAAACCCGGCGTTGTAGTCCTCCACGCTCAGAAATCCGGGCGAATCCCATTGCGAGCCGTAGGCAGTGAGTCCGCCTTCCAGCCGAGTCCGATCATCCAGCCGCTTCCAGCCGCGAAGCTGAAGGTTGCCCAGCCCGCTGCCGCTGTTATTGCGCCAGCCCTGGCCCCGCTCCCCCTGAACCGCGAAGAGATAGCCCGAGGCATCGTGACGGGCTCCACCCCGGAGCCAGCCCGATGCATCGCCGTAACTGGATCCGCCTAACGAAGCTGCCAGCCCGGTGGCATCCGGCGCGGTAATGACTTCGACCGCACCGCCGACCGCGAAATTTCCGTACAGCGGGCTGGCCGGTCCGTGAATCACCCGGATACTCTGCACCGCGGCGGGAGAGAGAATGGTCCAGTCGGAGTAGCCTTCGACGTGGCCGTGAATCGGGAGATTGATCGGCACTCCATCGAGCGTGAGCAGCACATCGGAAGAGTGATCCGAAGTGAACCCGCGGATCACCACATCCGATGCCCACCCGGGCCCCTGTCCCTGCTCGTGCACTTCGATACCGGCCGAGCGGCGGACCAGGTCGTAGGCGTTGGCGCTCTGTTGTTTCTGGACCACCTTCGCGCTGACCTCGGTGGAGAGCTCCACCGGTGGAGTAGAGCGCGGCCCTGGAGCAGTGACCGTGATGGTCTCCAGCTCCACCGCTGTGGTGTCCTTGGCAGGCTGTTGAGCCTGAACGGCGGAAGCGCCGATCAGGATCAGGAACCCAGCCCCAAACCTGCCGGTCAGGGCTGAGCGAAACTGGACTGACATTGTTAAGCCTGAGTGCGAGCAGCTCTGGCACCGCCTTGCCATAGGCAAGACGATGAGCGGTCACCGATCAGGCGAGGGTGGGCGGACCGAGGGCGAAAGGAAGAAGCCGGAGTGTCTCGCGGAGAGTGACCACCGGGGGCGACTGCGGTGCTACCACCGGTGCGCTGGTGAAGAGCGTGAGGATCGCTGCCGGTGCGGGATGGACCAGGGTGGCCTTGCAACAGACCCCGACGCAGTGGCATCCGCTGTGATCGGGTTGATGCTGGCTACCATGATGGCCCATGTGGGTGGCCATCGTCGGAGCCCCGACCCCCGCGCCGGCATCATGCTCCGGGCAATGGTGCACTCCGGTCCCCTCGGCCAGCTGGACCGTCAACAGCACCACGACCTGAAGCAGGGCGAGCAGGGCCCGCACCGGGGTGTACTTCATGGAACGAAGACTACCGAGGGTGAAGGGCTACGTCCACTACCGTTGCAGATCGACCGCTCCCCGGCTGCCGCCTCCTGCCAATCGGCTGGCAGCCTCTCGCAGCAGGTCATCCGTCTTACAGAACACGAAGCGAACGTACCGGCGACCCAGCTCGGGCCGGCTGAAGAAACTGGAGCCCGGCACCGGCGCGACACCGCGTTCCCGGGCCAGCCAGAGGGAAAAGTCGGTGTCCGACAGATCCGAAAGCCCCGAGAAATCGGCCAGGATATAGTAGGCTCCATCAGGGGCGGTGCACTTGAAGCCCGCCTTGAGAAGGGCCGGCATCAGCAGGTCGCGCCGTTGACGGTACTCCCCGGACATCCCCTCATAGAATTCCCGGCCGTAGTTGTCCATTACCGTGGCCAGACCTTCCTGCAGCGGTGCCGGTGCACCCACGGTGAGAAAATCGTGAACTTTCCGGATCGCCTCGGTGAGGCCGGCCGGCGCTACGATCGTACCGATCCGCCAGCCGGTGATACTGAAGGTCTTGGATGCGCCACTGATGGTAACCGTCCGCTCTCGCATTCCCGGTAGCGTGGCGATCGGAATGTGTTCACCCTGATAACGGATGTGCTCGTAGATCTCGTCGGTGATCGCGTACGCGTTGTGCCTCTGGCACAACTCCGCGATGGCCTCGAGTTCCTTTCGGGTCAGCACTCGGCCACTGGGATTGGCCGGCGTGTTTACGATGATGGCGCGGGTCTTCCGGGAGAATGCCTTGGCCAGACGATCCAGGTCGAGCGGTTCGCCGGGGAACAGGGGGACATAGACCGGACTGGCGTCACACAGGATCGCGTCGGGGCCGTAGTTCTCGTAGAACGGCTCGAACACGATCACTTCCTCGTGAGGATCAACCACCGCCAGCAGGGTGGCCACCATCGCCTCGGTGGCTCCGCAGGTTACCGTGATTTCGGTCTCGGGGTCCACTTTCATCCGGTACCAGGACTCGTACTTCCGGGCCACCGCCTCTCTCAGCCGGCGCGATCCCCAGGTAATGGCGTACTGGTTGATGTTGTCGCGGATCGCCTGGATCGCGGCTTCCTTCAACTCTTCCGGTGCGGGAAAGTTGGGAAAGCCCTGGGCCAGGTTGATCGCGTTATGCTGCGCGGCCACCCGGGACATCCCCCGGATTACCGATTCGCGAAAACTGCGCGTCCTCAATGCTGTATGAGTCATCGCCTGGCTATGGGCTGGTGGGCTATGGGCTATTGGCTATTGGCTAACGGCTAAGGCTAACGGCTAACGGCCAATGACTCCACATGGCGGCAAAACTGGCTTTTCTCCGTTCTTCAGCCAGATTATCCCCCTCCACAAACGCCACCTGCAAGGGATTGCTCCGGCCCAATGGATTCACACTCGCTCCAGTTTCTGAAGCAGCTGCTCGATTCTCCCGGCCCATCTTCTTTCGAAACCCTTCCAGCCCGTACCTGGCGGGCCGAGGCTCAGAAGTTCGCCGACCGGGTGGAACCGGACGTCAGTGGCAACTCCTTCGCGACGCTGAATCCGGACGCCAAGCCCCGGATCATGCTGGCGGGCCACATCGATGAGATCGGTGTGATGGTGACTTACGTCGACGATGATGGCTTTCTCAGCTTCGATACCATCGGCGGCTGGGATCACCAGGTCTTCGTGGGTCAGCGGGTGCAGTTGCTGGGCAAGGATGGCGTTGTTCCGGGCGTCATCGGCAAGAAGGCGATCCACCTCATGGAGAAGGATTCCCGCGAAAAGGTCTCCAAGGCGGAAGATCTCTGGATCGACATCGGCGCGACCAACCGGGTTGAGGCCCTCGGGCGGATCCGGGTGGGCGACCCCGGGGTGCTGGCCTCTTCGGTGCTGGAATTCCCCAATGGCAAACTGGTGAGCCGCTCGCTGGATAACCGGGTCGGATCGTTCGTAGTGCTGGAAGCGCTGCGCCTGCTGGCCCAGGATCGGCCGGCGGCCCGGGCCACCGCTGCCGTCACCACCCGGGAGGAAATCAGTTATTCGGGCGGTGGGGCGAGATCGGGCGTGCGGGCGGCCGAATCCGATGTTGCCATCGTGGTCGATGTCACCCATGCCACCGACTACCCCGGGGTCGACAAGCGCAAGCATGGCGACTACAAACTGGGCGGCGGACCGGTGATTGCCCGGGGCGCCTCGATCAACCCGGTGCTGGTCGACCTGCTGGTGAGCACGGCCGAGTCGGAGAAAATCCCCTATACCCTGGAAGCGGCGCCGCGGGGCACCAATACCGACGCCGATAACGTGTTCAACGCATTCAAGGGCGTCGCCACCGCGCTGGTCTCGGTGCCGCTCCGCTACATGCACAGCCCCAATGAAATGGTAATGCTGGAAGATCTGGATCGGACCGCCCGGCTGTTGGCGGCCGCTACTCGCCGGCTCACCGCGTCGACCGATCTGATACCACGGTAGGGCTTACTCCCAGAGGGTCTGCAACGCCTTCTGGGCCGCGTCCCGCACTTCGGCGTCCTCGTCGGCCAGAAGGTCCTTGAGCGCGTTGCTCGCTGCCGGTCCGGCCACGTGCAGTCCCTGCAGCGCGCTCAACCGCACCGCCACCGGCTTTCTCCGCAGGAAACTCCGCTTCCCTGGCTCCGCCGCCTTGACCAGCGCGGCAATCGCTTCAGCCGAACCGATCCGGCCCAGCGCCAGATGCATCTGATTCTGGATATCGGCCCGGGACTCCTCTTCCGCCGCCACCGCCAGACTCATCGCCAGACCCTTGTTCCGCCGGCCATCGAGATCCTGGGCCGCTTGCAGCCGAACCGATGGCGAGGAATCGTGGAAAGCGCGGCGGAGCGGTTCGACCGCACCGGGCCCGCCGATCTTCGCCAGAGCTCCGGCCACCGTGCGTCGCACCCGTTCGTCCTCGTGGGTCATGTGCTTGGCCAGCGCGTGGACCGCTTTCTCCTCCTTCATATCCCCGCACAGCTCGGCCACGTTGCGCACCACGTACCACTGATCGTGGCTCAACATGTGAACCAGCAGCTTGCCACCCTCGGACATTTCCTTGAGCGCGCTGAAGTAGTGTCGCCGCTCGTTCATGTCTTCGGCGTTCACCATCAGGTTGAGCAACACCTCGGTGCCGTCCACACCCATCCGCCGGACCACCGCGGTCGCCTCGGCTTTCATGTTTCCATGGGCGGTCAGCCTGGCGAGTTTCTCCAGCGAAGAACGGGGCAGCAGCCGGCGCAGGGCGATGCCGTAGCCCCGGTTCTCATCCTTGCCCGCCTTCTTTTCCAGTTCCAGCAGGCCATAGGCCGCCTGCAGAACCTCTCTCCATTCGCCCTGACGGCTGGCCATCTCGCCGGCGGCGAGCAACTGGGTCAGCGCCTCTGAGGTCGCGGACTGCGAGTCGGTGTCATTCAGCCGGCTCAGCACTTCCATGGTGGGATTGATCGTCTGATTCTGCAGAGTGACGAAGTGCATCATCCCCACCTGCGCCTCGGTCAGCGCGCCGGGACCGAGTGCGTTCAGACGACCCTGATCGTCGGCGCCGGCCCGGGGGTTCATCCGGGGATCCAGCATCGGAGCGACCTGGGCCGGAGGCAGCGGGTGCACCGGAATCACCCCGCAGCCGGCCGCGTCGAGCCGGGCGCTGAGGTGATCAAATGAGCCGTACGTTCCCACTGGTGCGGCGAGGATGCGAACCATGGAGAGCAGAGTCGAGGTCATCACCCCGACCGGCAACCGGATCTCTCCGACACCGTGACCCCGGAGATGGGTATAGAGCTGGCCCAGCTCACCGGCGGTGGCGCCGATATGGGCCTGATCCCAGACAAATCCGGTGGGGGTCAGCTTCAGCTGATGGTCTGCTTCCGAGAGGGTGCCGGTGAAGCGCTTGAAGGCGCTGCGCTGCTCCTCCTTCTCCTCCGGCTGATCGCGGAGTAGAAGCAACAGGTGGGCGAACTCGGTGAGGATGCCGGCGGGCGTGGTCATGAGATAAAGGGGCCCGAAGACCGGCCGAGGGGTCGGGGCCTGAATCGCAAGATAGCGTCTAGACTGAAGTGCTGCAATGGGTTAGCCGATTTCCCCGAGTCGGTTATCAAACCTGCCGCGCTTGGACCACCGCGACGCCATGACTAAGCTTCACAGTCTTATGCACCCCTTATACCGCCACTTGCCGCCCCTCGCGCTGGCCCTGTCGCTGGTCCAGTCCATCGGGGCCCAGACCGTAGTCGATCCGGTCTCTCTGCTCAGCGATGTGAAGTACCTCTCCAGCGACAGTCTCGGGGGCCGGCTGATCGGTACCCCCGGCGCCGACAGCGCCGCCGCCTATCTAGCCCGCCGGTTCAAGCAGGCCGGGCTCCGTCCGGCGCCTCAGGGCTGGTTCCAGACTTTCACCGTGTCGTCCAATGCGCCGGCCGCGGTGCACGCCGGCATCGGTGGGGTGACCGGCAAGAATGTGATCGGGGTGCTTCCCGGTAAGGATCCCAATCTCCGGAACGAGATCGTCATCGTCGGAGCCCATTACGATCACCTGGGCCAGGGCCAGTTCGGATCGCTGGATCCCGACAGCACCGGCCAGGTGCACAACGGGGCCGACGACAATGCCTCCGGCAGCAGCGCCCTGATCCATATCGCCCGGAAGCTGCGGCAGACCCCGCCGGCCCGAACCGTAGTCTTTATCGCCTTCAGCGGTGAAGAGGCCGGCCTGCTTGGTTCCGATTACTACGTGAAGAATCCGGTCTTTCCGCTGGCACGGACCTATGCCATGGTCAACATGGACATGGTAGGACGGCTACGGAACGATCGGTTGCTGATTTACGGCGTCTCCACCGCGAAGGAGTTACCCAACCTGCTCGACTCGCTCAACACCGAAGCCCGCTTCGATCTCAAGGCTTCAGGCGACGGGTGGGGCCGGAGCGATCAATCCTCCTTTTACGGAGCCGGTCTTCCGGTGCTGCACGTCTTCACTGACCTGCACGAGGACTATCATCGGACCACCGACGACTGGGAGAAGATCAACGCCGACGGTCTGGCCAAGGTGGCCGATTTCACCGGCTCGATCGTGCGGGCGCTGGCCAATCGGCGGGAGCCGCTCACCTTCGTGAATGTGCCGCCTCCGGCGCTGAGTGCATCGTCCAGCAGCTCGTCCTCCGGTTACGGAGCCTATCTCGGCACTGTGCCGGACATGTCGGACAACCCGGGGGGAGTACGCTTGACCGGAGTACGAGCCGGGAGTCCGGCCGAGAAGGCCGGGCTTCGGGGCAATGACATCATCGTGCAGATCGGCGAGATGGCGGTGCCCGATCTGCAGGCTATGACCAACGCGCTCCGGGTCCACAAGCCGGGCGATGTGGTCGATATCAAGATTCTACGGGACGGAGCCGAACAGAAAATGCGGGTAACGCTCGGATCGAGGAGCAGCTGATGGCGACCACCACCGTTCTCGACGCCCACCCCATTGTGGCGGGCCTCCGGGGTCTGTTCGCCAGGGATGCCGGCCGGGAGAAGCTGCTGAGCTATGCGGCCGAGAAGATCCAGGCCGCCGGTCCGCCCTACACCTCGGTCTACCTGTACATGCTGCACGGCAACGATCTCGTTCTCGAGGCATACAGCGGCCGGGAGACCGAGCATACCAGGATCGCCGTGGGTCACGGGGTCTGCGGCACCGCGGTGGCAACCAAACAGGATCAGAATGTCCCCGACGTTCGCGCCATCGGGAATTACATCGCCTGCAATACTTTCACCCGTTCGGAGCTGGTGGTCCTGATCCGCCGCGGCGATACCATCCTGGGCCAGATCGACGTCGACAGTGATGTCCCCGATCCGTTTACCCCGGCCGAAGAGAAGGCCGTGAAGGAAGTCGCGGACGGGCTGGCGTCGTTGCTGTGAGAGCGTGGTCGTCCGCCCGATTCACCGTTCCGCTCCCTGACGGTCACCGCTTCCCGATACAGAAGTACACCCTGGTCCGCGACCTGGTGATCCGTCGCGGACTGCTGCCGCCCGAGTCGGTCGAGGAGCCCGAACGGGCATCGCCCGACGACCTGGCCCTGGTGCATCATCCCGCCTACCTCGACGCCATCGACCAGGGGACGCTCGATCCCGCCGCGGCCCGGCGGCTGGGATTCCCCTGGAGTCCCGATCTGCGGGAACGATCCTATCACACGGTGCAGGGCACCATTGAGGCCGCCCGGGACGCGCTGGACCTTGGTGCTGGCGTGAACCTGGCGGGCGGGACTCATCATGCCTTCGCCGACCGGGGCGAAGGATTCTGCGTATTCAACGATGTCGCAGTGGCGGTCCGGGTACTGCAGCGGGAGCAACGGATCGGCCGGACGGCGATCGTCGATCTGGATGTGCATCAGGGCAACGGCACTGCCCGGATATTCGCCGGCGACCCGGAGGTATTCACTTTCTCGCTGCACGGCGAAAAGAACTATCCCTTTCACAAGGAAGAGAGCCGGCTGGATGTGGGGTTGCCCGATGGCTGCCCCGACCAGCCTTATCTCGACGCCCTGAGTGCGCACCTGGAGCAGGTGCTCGACGCAGCGGCACCCGACCTGGTGTTCTATCTCGCGGGGGCCGACCCCTACATCGAGGATCGCTTTGGCCGGCTGGGCCTGACCCGCGATGGGTTGCGCGAGCGAGACCGGATGGTCTTCGAGGCCTGCCGGAGACGGGGATTGCCGGTCGTGATGACGCTCTCCGGTGGCTACGCCCGCAATGTGAACGACGTGGCCGAGATCCACGCCGATACGGTGGACCTGCTGCTGACCCACTACGACCGGAAGTACCGAGTACCGAGTAGCGGGATCTCAAACTCGGATACGAAGCCGAATGACGGTGCCGCGGTTTCCAGCTCGGCGCTCGGTACTCGGTACCAGCTCAGATGCCCGTAGTGAATGGGGTAGACCTTTTCGAGCGACGGATCGGCTCCGGCTCGCCAGTGATCGTTCTTCACGGCGGCCCCGGCGCTCACTACGACTATCTGCTTCCCGGCTTCGATGCGCTGGCCCCGGGTCACCAGCTGATCTATTACGACCAGCGTGGCGGCGGGAAATCGCCGGTGAGCCGGGAGACCCCGGTCGGCTGGCGGGAGCATGTCTCCGACCTGGAGGCACTCCGGATTCAGTGGGGACTGGAACGCCTGACTATTGCCGGCTATTCCTGGGGTGGGCTGCTGGCGATGCTCTACGCGACTCAATTTCCCGCCCGGGTGGAACGGCTGGCCCTGATCTCCGCTGCCCCAACCTGGCGGGCCGCCCGCGACGAGTTCGAGCGACGTTTCTCCCAGCGAACCATGTCACCCGCACTGCAGGCCGCCCGCCAGGCGCTGAGAGAAAGTGGCTTGCGGGAAAAGGATCCGGCGGCCCACGCGCTGCGTATCTTCGAGCTTGCCGTAGCGGGATACTTTCACGATCCTGCCCGGGCGGCATCACTCACCCCGTTCCGGGTGACCGAGCGGACTCGGGCCGAGGTCTGGAACAGCCTGGGTGATTACGACATTCGCCCCCAGCTCCGGCAGCTCAACATCCCGTCGCTGGTTTTTCACGGTGATGACGATCCGATCCCGCTTGAGGCCGCCCAAGAAGCCGCCGGTTGCCTCCGGGCCGCATTCCATCTGGCCAAGGACTGTGGACACGTGCCGTATGTCGAAGCGTTCGAAGAGTTCAAGACTGTGGTAGGCGATTTCCTGGCTAACGGCTAATGGCTATCAACTGATGGCTCCCCGATCGACACCGTTTGACATCGCCTTCGGCGCCCGGGCCGAGGAACGTTTCGCGCGGATGCGAACTTCGCTGGCCGAAAGCGGGCGGGATCCCCACGACCTCGATGCCTTTATTCTCGACCGGGAAGTGGCCGGCTTTCTCCGTGAACTGGTGCCGGAAGAAGGGGTAGGAGAAGCCATCGAGCAGCATCTTGCACTGCTGCATCACGCCTATTTGTACTGGTCGGAAGGAAGCTGGTTGATTCGGCCCACCCGGGCCCGGACCGAGCGACTGCTGCAAGCCTCATCCTCCGACTACAGCGCCCCCGCTGCCGGATCGCCCCGGGCCTACTACGTTCAATTTCCCGAACGGCTGCTCTGGGCCCCGCTCGATCCCAGTGAACCGCACCAGCCGATGGACGGCATGTTTGTCAGGCCCTGGCCGACCACCGGGTTCTTTCTGCTGGGTATCTTCGGCCTCCATCCCGGCCGGGACGGATTCGCGGTAGTAGATGTCGATGGTTACCGCGAAGGCAACCTCGAACGGACCGACGGCACGCCGCTCTTTTCCCCGGTCCTCTCCGGTGGAGCCTCGGCCGGCCTCTTTTCAGTCGTAGGTGGAGAGGAACTGCTGGAACTCGCGGCTCGAACGGTGCCCCTCCTGGAAGAGGCGTTGTCCTGCGCCGGTCCCGCTCGCGGGCCTCATCATCCTGTGGATCTCAATTGATGACGATGGACAAGAAGGCCGTGGCGCAGGTGTTGGAACAGATCGCATCCTTTCTCGAACTCAAAGGCGAGAATCCCTTCCGGGTGCGGGCCTTCCGCACTGCCGGACGGGCGGTCGCTTCACTCCCGGGGGAACTGAACGAGGCCCTGGCCGACGGTTCGCTGGCCGGCACCAAGGGGGTCGGCCCGGCTACGCTGCAGATTGTTCAGGAGCTGGTCAACGCCGGCCGCTCGTCTCTGCTGGAGGAGCTCCGCGAACAGGTTCCGCCCGGCCTGGTCGAAATGCTCCAGATCGCCGGACTGGGTGTCGCCAAGATCCGCCAGATTCACGAATCGCTCGATATCGACTCGCTCCCCGAGCTGGAGGCCGCGGCCCGGGATGGCCGACTCGCCAAGCTGCCCCGCTTCGGCCACAAGACCGCCGAGAACATCCTGAAGGGCATCGCGTTCCTTCGTCAGGCCAGCGCCTTCAAGCTGTCCCATCACGCCGCCGAAGAAGCCGAAGGGCTCCGCTCCGCGCTGGCGGCAGTGCCGGGGGTGATTTCGGCCCAGGTGGCCGGCGATCTGCGGCGCCGTATGGAAGTGGTACGAGATATCGTCGTGGTGTTGGTCGCCAATGTATCGCCGGCCGAGATCTTCAAGGTGATCGGCCAGCTTCCCGGAGTACACGAATTCTCGGGACAGGACGAACGGCGGGTAACCCTGCGGGTGAGCGGCGGGGCGCAAGCCCAGGTGATCGTGACCACCCCCCGGAATGCCGGAGCGGTGCTGGTCCAGGCCACCGGCAGCGACGCCCATCTCGCTCAACTGGCAGGGCATGCCCACGAGAGAGGCTTCGGTCTGGACGGGGCGGCACTGTGGAAAGGCAGCGAGTTTGTCCCTACTTCAGACGAGCAGAGCTTCTACGCCGCGCTTGGGCTCTCCCAGATTCCCCCCGAACTGCGCGAGGGGCGGGGTGAAATCGAGGCCGCCCGGGACGGCAACCTCCCCCGCCTGCTCGAGCGGGAAGACCTGCAAGGGTTCCTCCACTGCCACACTACCTACTCCGATGGAACCACCTCGATTGAAGAGCTGGCGCTCGCCTGCAAGGACGCCGGGTACAGCTATCTCGGCCTGACCGACCACAGCAAGGCGGCAGCATACGCCGGCGGTCTCGAGAGTGACGACCTGGCCCGCCAATCAGATGAGATCGACGCACTCAATGCCAGACTCAAGGGCATCAAGGTGCTCAAGGGTGTCGAGGCCGACATCCTCCAGGATGGCGAACTGGACTACAACGAAGAGATTCTCTCCCGCCTCGACTTCGTGATCGGCTCGATTCACAGCCGGTTTGGTCTCACCCGGGATGAGATGACCACCCGGATGCTCACGGCGATGGACAACCCTTACCTGACCATCATCGGGCATCCCACCGGACGATTGCTGCTCTCCCGCGATCCCTATCCGCTGGATCTCCAGGCTGTCTTCGAGAAAGCCGCGAAGACTGGAGTTGCCTTGGAGATCAATGCCGATCCCCATCGTCTCGATCTTGACTGGCGGTTGTTGCGCCAGGCGCGCGATACCGGTGTGATTATTTCGATCGGAGCCGATGCCCACAGCATACCGGGAATCCGCTACGTCGATCATGGTGTTGCGATGGCCCGGAAGGGCTGGCTGACACGGGAGGACATCCTGAACGCCCGTTCAGTCGAAGACTTCCTGGCCAATGCCAAGAAGCGGAGGGAAGGATGAAGGCGGGCAAGGCGGGCAAGGCGGGCAAGGCGGGCAAGGCGGGCAAGGCGGGCA
>CAZOES010000078.1:0-1077 GCA_964578865.1 uncultured Gemmatimonadaceae bacterium
CGAACTCGGCGCCGCGAGACCGGACCAGTGGATTGACCCGCGGGGCCGGATCGCCCGTCGCGGGGTCGACCCGAATGGTGGTCCCCGCGCATCATTGCTGTGAAATCCGAGGCCTCCGCTGAGATAGAGCTCGGCATGCGAGGACGGCGCAACGATCAGCGAGGCTTTGGGACTCACGATGGCTGCCGTCCGGCTCCCCGAATTGGCACTGAGATCGCTGTTCACCTTGAAGGTGTAAACGTCGGCCCTGGCGCCGAGCTCGGTCCGGAACCAGCGGGTCCATGGCGAGCCCACTTCGACATAGACCCCGCTGCCGGTCTCGATCACGTCGTCCTGACGGACCGTATCGAACCGATTGCGCCGCTGGGTCAGGAAAAGCCCGACGCCATCGATGATGTCCGCCCGGCTCTGCACCCCGAGCTTGAGTAGGTGAGCTTTTCCACCGGCATTCACCGTCTGGGTGTGTCCCAGATTCGCACCCAGCACCACTCGGCTTTCCCGCTGGTTGAACTGATCGCCTCGGCTGGTGTCGCCGAGGAAGTAGGAGAAGTTGGAGAAGAGACTCAGGTCGGAGTAGATCCCGTAGACCTGGAGATTCTGCACCGAGCTGCTCCCGATATGCCGCCAGCTTCCGGCCAGGCTGTAGCGCTGGCTCTTCCCGCCATCGGAATCATCGATCTGTCCGAATCTCCCGATCAGGCCGCCGGTCACGGCCCGGAGCGGGATCTGATCGGTGGAGTTCCAGCGATTGTGGTAACCCAGAGCGAGCAGCGAGAAGGACGACGCACCCTTATCCCAGCTGTACCGCGCCATACCGGCGACCTTTTGCAGATTCTGGTCCAGCTGCCAGGGCCCGTCGTAACCCTTCCCTTCTCCTCCCAGCAGCAGATCGCCACCCCCCACCTTCCATGAGCCTCCGGCAGCGAGGCGCTTGAGATTGTTCTCGCCGGCAGTGCTGACGACAAAGGGGCGGGTCAGCCTCCGGGCCAGCGAGAACTCGGCCCCGCCGGCGCTGCCGAAGTCTCCCAGTTCGGCGTGATACACGCCGAGTTGGTAGTCGATGTTATCGACCAGCTC
>CAZOES010000078.1:1177-21224 GCA_964578865.1 uncultured Gemmatimonadaceae bacterium
ATCGATCCGGCCCACCACCGTGAGGGGGGCGAGCTCTAGAACTTTCCCTTTGGAACTGTCGGCTCTGGTGGAGTCCTGGGCGCTCAGCGCGGGGGAGCCGGCGGCCAGGCCAGCAACGAGGGCCAGGAGGATTCGGGCAGAAGGACTCATGAACCGATCTCTTGGAACCGGAAAACGATTGTGACAACGGACTGGTGGGGCAGCCTTGGTACGGCGGAGGTGGAGAATCGGATTCGCGGTAAACAGCTTTGTTCAAGGTAGCCGGTAGCCCGACCGGTGCCAGAGGAATAGTCCGCGATATCACCGCAGGAGAGTCATCCGAATCGAAACGAGCGGCGTAATCAGCGTGCTTCGGGAACGTGTGGCCATCCGTCCCGCCCTGAACACACCCTTAGACCGGAGAACTCTCCATGTCCCCTTGGCTGGCGCTTTCGCGCACACAGCGGCTCATCGCAGTTCTGATCGCGGTTGGCGCAGTCGCCGGCGGCGTGACGTACGCGGTGGCCTCAGATCACCAGGATACTCCCCTCGTGGAACTGAATCCTCGGATGGACCTGACCGATGTCTACGCTTTCCCCGGCTCGGCTCCCGGCCGGATCGTCCTGGCGATGAACACCAGTGGGTTTCTCAGTCCGGCGCAAACGCCGACCGCGGCTTTCGACCCCAACATTCTCTATCAATTCAAGATCGACAATGACGGTGATGCCAAGGAAGACCGCGTCATCCAGGTGACTTTCAGCGGCAAAGACATCAACCAGAAGGTCACCGTGCGGGGACCGTTCACCCCGGCCACCCAGGGCGCCATGATGAACGTGGTGAGCAGCACGGCCGACAAGCTCACCGGATCGTTCAACACCAGCTTCGGCTCATCCTCCGCCATCCAGGCCTTCGCCGGTCCGCGCGACGACCCGTTCTTCCTCGATCTGGAATCGGCCTTCTGCATTCTGCCTGATCGCCGGCCGGCCGCTGGCCCCCTGTCCGGGAACTGCACCATTCCCGGAGGCGCTTTCCGCAATCCGGGCGTGAACTACATCGCTGGATACAACGTGCTGGCGATCGTCGTTGAACTGCCCAGCTCACTGCTCGAGAACGGCGCCCCCGGCAAGATCGGCATCTGGGGCACCATCAGCCGCTGACCACCAAGGAGACCCATTCACATGCGTATCACCACTCTGCACCGGCTTTCTGCGGTGCTGCTGATGGGCCTGACCCTGGCGGTCGGTGCCTGCAGCGACGACAACAGCAACAGTACCGGTCCGGGCAAGACCCAGACCTACAACCAGGTTCAGCGCCTGGGCAATCCGCTGATCAGCGAAGTGCTGCTCGACAAGCGCAGCCACCCGACCCATGGGTCGATCGGCCCCGATCAGGACGGCGCGTTGATCGGACCCGAGATCTTCGGCCACCTGGTACTCGGCTCCCCTACCACATTTGCCGGGCGCGACTCGGGGTACGTGGGGGTTCTCGCCAGTGTGCTCCTGCCCGATATGCTGATCGTGCAGACCGACAAGGATCCCGCCACAGCCAGCTGGCTCAACTGGGTCGGCGTGCCTCCGCTGGCCAATGGGTGGGGCGGCCGGAAGTTGAATGATGACGTGGTCGACCTGGCGTTGCTCGCGGTATTCGGCGACCCGTTCGGAGCCGATCCGACTCACACCACTCCGGCGTTGACGACCGACAACGTGGCCAGTGATTCGCCGTTCTCGAACACGTTCCCGTATTTGGCAGCGCCGAACTAGGCGTGCAGGCGGCGAGGCGGTTAGGCGGCTAGAGAAACTACGAGAAGCAAGGAGACGCAACTTGGCTCGCAAGACATTGCTGGTGCTGTTCCTGGCCATGGCCATCGCAGGCGCGCTCTCAATTCGTACGAGACAACTACCCGCCTACCCGCCTGGCCGCCTAGCCGCCGGGACCGGACCGAGCGCACGCGAGGTCCGCGACCACGACATCCAGTTCTACCAGACCCGCGTCGCCCGAGACCCCTATGGAGCCCGGGATCGCGCGGCGCTGGCGGCGTTATACCTGGCTCGAGGTCGAGCCAACGGAGACGCGAGCGACTTTGCCAGAGCCGAGTCACTGGCAACCACGAGCCTCCGTACTCGCAGCAAACGAAACAGCGCAGCGATCCAGGTATTGGTCAGCGCCCTCATGGCCGAGCATCGCTTCGCCGAAGCATGGAAGGTGATGCTCCCCGAGGCAGCGGCCGATTCGACCGACATCGCCTCACAAGCCACCCTCGGAGAAATCGGCTTGGAACTGGGGCGCTACCCCGAGGCCGACAGCCTGTTCGGACGTTTGAGTATGGTCCGAACCAATCCGTCGATTGCGCCCCGCTATGCCCGCTGGCTGGAGCTCAGCGGCAGGAGCGGCGACGCCCGCGAACTGCTGGCCGAGACCCGCAAGCGATTGGAAAACGGATTCCGGGTTCCTCCGGAGCAACTGGCCTGGTTCGATCTCCGGATCGGAGACCTGGCCTTTCGCAACGGACGAGAGGATCTGGCTGAGTCAGCCTTCGATCGGGGACTTTCAATCGCACCGGATGATTCCAGGCTTCTGGCGGCGAAGGCACGGTTGGCCGCTTCAAGGCAGCAGTGGGATAGCGCGATCGCCATCGGTGAACGGGCCATCGCCGGCAGTTTCGAACCGGGAACCTTGGGGCTCTTGAGCGAGGTGTACGAAGCCAAAGGAGATAGTCAGAGCGCGGCCGAGTATGCCAGGGCCGTGGAAGTGTCGCTCTCGAATCAGCCGGGAGCCTATCACCGGGGCTGGGCCCTCTTCCTGCTCGACCATGATCGTCAGGTCGATCGGGTGCTGCAAAAGGCTCGCCTGGAGCTGGGCAGTCGGAAGGACATCTACGGGTACGACGTGATGGCCTGGGCGCTCTTCAAGGCCGGACGCCTCGGTGAGGCGAAAGCCATGGCGGACAAGGCGGTCTCCCGCGGCACCCGGGACGCCGTGCTCTGGCACCATCACGCGGTCATACTGAAAGCCTTGGGCGACTCGGCCGGTGCCACAGCGGACCTGCAACACGCCTACGACATCAACCCACACTACCGACCCTGGCCCCGATGAGCTCGGAACTCTTCACCTATCTCCGGCTGGGGTTTCATCACGTCGCTTCACTCGGCGCACTGGACCACATTCTCTTTCTGTGCGCCCTCGCCGCGGTCTACCGCCCCCGAGACTGGAAGTCGGCCCTCTGGGTGATCAGTGCCTTTACCCTGGGCCACTCTCTCACCCTGGCCCTGGTGGTGACGCGGGTGGTTGAGTTGCCGGAAAGCTGGATCGAATTCCTCATCCCGCTCACCATTCTGCTGACCTGTGTGGCCAACCTGGTGGAGCAGCGGAAGGCAACCGACCCGCCGGACCGCCGGCGTGCCATCGCCGCAATAATCTTTGGATTGGTGCATGGAGCCGGTTTCGCCGGATATCTCCGGGCCATGTTTCTTGATCCGATCACCCTCCCCCTGATCGGCTTCAATCTGGGAATCGAAGCGGGCCAGATTCTGGTGCTTTCCATTGTCTGCCTGACACTCACCATGGCTGATCGTCTGCTCGGCGTCGGCCTGCCGGGAGCAAGCCCGATCGGATTTCACCGGCGGATGACGCTGGTCTCCAGTCTGGCGGGGGTAGTGGCGGCCGGCATGGCGGTTACCCGCCTGCCCCACTAGCATCGACCGATGCGATTCAGCTGCCTCGTACTGGCTCTGCTGTCGGTCCATCCGCTGCATACCACCCATACCGACCTGATCGAAGCGGACGGTCAGGTCACGGTCCAGGTGCGAGCGTTTACCGACGACCTCCACGCGGCAGTAGAGAAGCAGGAAGGCGGGTTCACCGACTCAACCCTGACTCACTATCTCCGCGGCAAAGTGGTGCTGAGCGATTCGTCCGGCCGGCCATCGCAGCTTTCCTTTCTCGGCAAAGAACTCCAGGGCGACATCACCATCACCAGACTTCGGGCGGTGGCTCTGAGACACCTCGCCAATGTCCGGGTAAGTCAGCTGATGCACATGGAGTTGTTCAGCGACCAGGTCAACGTAGTCCAGGCGGCCTACAGTGGTCGACGGGTGAGCCTGCTGTTCGTTCCCGGAGACCCCCCGAAACGGCTCCCCTAATCCGATCTGGCTACTCCGGCGTAGAGATGACAGGATCACCATGGCTACGAAACCCGGATCGCCCAACCGATGACCGCTGCACTCCCGCTAACCGGGGACGGGGGCTGGCCTTGTGGCAGGTTCGCGCGGGGCTATAGTCTCACTTCAGGCAACCCCGTTCCCGAGCCTTCCCCTCGAGCCCGGACCGCTGGATGGCCGATGACTGAAGCAAGAGGTCCCGCTCCGGGACCCCGCGATGTGGATCTGGTAATCCGGATGGCTCAGGGCGACGAGCGCGCCCTGGGACAGCTGTACGACCGATTTGGCAGCGTGATGTATGCGGTGGCCTTCCGGGTAGTCGGACAACAGGCCGACGCCGAGGAAGTGGTGATGGAAGCCTTCTCTCAGGCTTGGCGGGAAGCTCCTCGCTTCGATCAAGCCCGGGGTTCGGTGGCGGCCTGGCTCACCATGATGACCCGGAGCCGCGCCCTTGATCTGGTCCGGTCCCAGTCCCGCCGCGAGCGGATCACCGACACCGCGGCCCGGGAGGAACCGGTTGCCGGTCCCGCGATGAGCGCCGGGTTCCCTTCACCCGGCGCCACCGTGCTGGATGACGAGCGCAAGAAAGCGGTGGGTGCGGCGATGGCCGCGCTCTCTCCGCCGCAGCGTCAGGCGATCGAGCTGGCCTACTATGACGGGCTGTCGCAGTCAGAGATCGCCGAACGGTTGAAGGAGCCCCTGGGTACCATCAAGACCCGGATGCGGCTCGGCATGCAGAAGCTCCGGGAGGCGCTTCGTCCGTATTACTTCGAGGGGGCAGTGTGAGCACGCAGCCAGAGAACCTGCAGGAGTTGGCGGCGGCCTACGCACTCGGTGCTCTGGAGCCCGAGGAGGCTCGCGCCTTCGAGAAACTCCTCGCCACCTCACCCGAGGCCCAGCGCGAGGTGGCCGAGTACCGCGAGGTCGGGGCGCTGCTGGCCCTGGGAGCTGGTGGAGCCACTCCCTCCAGCGATCTCAAGCAACGGGTCGTTGCTCGCGCCGCGGCTCAGAAGGACGCCCGGATCACGCCCCGCGGCCGGGGCGGCTTGGCGGTGTGGGCGGCACTGGCGGCCGCGCTGATCGCAGCGGCCGGGCTGGGCATCACCTGGCAGGCACTCACGAAGCAAATTGCCGAGCGGGACGCAGCCATCGCAGCGCTGCAGGATACCCTGGCGCAGCGGGAGGCCAGTCTGGCCGCGCGGGTCAAGCAGCTGGACGAGATTCTGGATCCCAACGTCTCGCTGATCCGTATGGGAACGCCGGGAACGCCCCAGCCGGTGATCCAGTTGTTCTGGAATCGTCAGCGGCATCAGATCACCGCTCACGCTTTCCAGCTGACGCCGGCCGCCAGCAAGCGGACCTACCAGCTCTGGTTCATCCCCAAGAACGGGAAACCGATCCCCTCGGTTACTTTCAACACCGAACCGAGCGGGCATGCCCTGGTGGAGGCGATCGAGGTACCGGCCGATGTAGAGCTGGCGGCCGCCGCGATCACTGAAGAGCCCGAAGGCGGGTCTCCCCAACCCACGACGACACCTTTCCTCGTCGGCAACCTGGTTGCGGAGAAGACTTGAAAACCTGAGACGGGAGACGTGAGACGTGAGACGGAACAGCTACTCTATCACCGCATTTTCCGGCCTCATCGCACTGATACCTCTCACCTCTCAGGTCTCCCCTCTCACCGGCCAGGACCTCGAACGGGAGCGGAAAGACTACGCTGCCTGGCTGGCCACCGCCCCCTTCTCCCCCTACGCTGCCATCGCCCTGCAGCCAATCGGCCCCGGAATCACGCTCGGTCCAGCCGATGCGGACATTCCGCTGACCGGGCTCTCTGCGACCCGAGTTACCGAGTCACGCGGCTCACTCTCTCTCGACAAAGCCGATCAACGCCGGCCGCTTCCGCGGAACCGGGCCGTGGCTCTCGGCACCTATCAGCTCATCGCCACCGGTACTGCCGGACGGACTCAACTGGCGGTGTACGGGAAGCCGCGCGGAGCGAAGCCCCCGGAGTTCTATCCGGCCGCACCTTCGTTGAACTTTGTCGCCCAGCTCGAGCCTCCCGAAGTACGCGGCACCTTCCATACGCTGGGATCGGATGGCATCGAAACCGAGGCAACCGAAGCCGGCTTTCTTTCCATCAGGGTAAACGGCACCAAGGCTCGGCTCCGAGTCTACCGCATGGGGAGTCCGGACGACGATGAGGCGGAGCTGCAGGTCTTCTTCCGGGATAGCACCAACGGGCGGGGGAGTTACCCCGCCGGTCGCTTCGTGACCCTCGATCCCGCCGGAACGGGGAAGTACCGGATCGATCTCAACCGGGCCAGAAATCCGTTTTGTGCCTACAACACGGTGTTTCCCTGCCCTCCGCCCTGGCCGGGTAACACCATTTCCGCACCGATTGGCGCCGGCGAGAAGTATCATTAACGATGCTTCTGGCCCTGGTGGTGCTCATGACGGCGCCCGACCCGGTCGGCCCCTGGCGCGCTTCGCTCGATCTTCTCGGGGGAGAACTGCGGTTCGGCCTGACCGTGAGCGGAGATCCTGGCCGCTGGACCGGGAAGATCTGCAACGGCACCGAGTGCCGTCCCTTCAGCCGGATCCACCAGGTGGGCGACAGCCTGGTCTTCGAGTTAGCCGATTATGCCGCGACGATTTCCGCGGTGATCACCGGCGACTCCCTGCTCGGCAGCTATCACAACGTGGGGCGGAGAGGACCACGCACCATTCCCTTCCGGGCTCAGCGGGGGACCTGGCCCGCCGTCCTCGGAGCCCGCCGGCTGATCGGCGATTGGGACGCCTGGTTCCAGGGCACCGTCGAGGCTACGCCCCGGATTCTTCGCTTCAAGAACGGGTCGCGCGGATTGGAAGGGACGGTGATTTCCAATTCGGGCGACTACGGGCAATTCTGGGGAAGCGTGGTGGGTGATAGTTTCGCCATCGCCCACTTCGATGGGTCGTTCGTTTACTTGTTAGCGGGGCGGCAGAGCGGCGACACCCTCCGCGGCGTGTTCCACGCCGGTCTGCGCAGCCAGACTCCCTTCGTAGCGACCCGGAGCAGCGGAAAGCCGCATCTCACCCCGCCAGGCGAGGTGGTCCGCACCGATTCGACCGTTCCGTTGCGGTTCTCTTTTCCCGAT
Organism: uncultured Gemmatimonadaceae bacterium; assembly: GCA_964578865.1. Taxonomy (GTDB): domain Bacteria; phylum Gemmatimonadota; class Gemmatimonadetes; order Gemmatimonadales; family GWC2-71-9; genus JADJOM01. The sequence continues at coordinate 8,451 of CAZOES010000078.1, forward strand.
CTTGCCGGCGGAACCATCAGCTCGGACGATGCCCGGTTCAAGGGGAAGGTGCTGCTGATCGACATCTTCGGCACCTGGTGTCCGACCTGCCATGACGCGGCCCCGGCGCTGGTCAAGCTCTACCAGGACTATCACCCGCGCGGGCTGGAGATCGTGGGGCTCGCCTTCGAAGCCATCGGCGACACCGCGATCGATGCCCCGCTGGTGCGCCGCTATCGCGACAAGTTCGGGATCCCCTTTCCGCTGGCCCTGGCCGGTGTGAGCGACCAGGACGCCGTCAGCGCGGCCCTGCCCCAGCTGAACGGAGTGATCGCCTTTCCCACCACGTTATTCATCGGAAAAGACGGGAAGGTCCGTCAGATTCACGCCGGATTCTACGGTCCCGCTACCGGGGCCCAGCATGGGGCGGTGGTCCGGGAGTTTCGGAAGACGGTGGAGGAGTTACTACAAGAGCGTGAAAAGTAAAAAGTGAAAAGTGAATAGTGCTTCTCGGCACACCCACTTTTCACTTTTCACATTTCACTTTTCACGGTTTGACCACAACACTGGGTATTGCTGCATCCCGATCCACCTTGAACCCGATCCACTCCCCCTTGATCGCGTGGTTGGGCACCCCACAGAGCATCCAGTACCAGCCAGCCTGATCGGCGGTGAACGTCGTCAGGTCCCGTTGCCCCGCCTTGAGACCGGCGGTGACCGCCCGGCTGACTGCGTTGTCCAGCGCCGGCCGGCCCCCTTCCAGGGGCAGCTTCTCCCGTTCCGCCATCACCACGAGGCTATGGCTGGCGGCCGAGTCATGGTTGACCCAGGTCCACTTCACGGTCCAGTTGAGCGGCACTACCAGCTGGATGTTGCCATGATGGTTGCCATTAAGCGTGGCGATCCCGTCGGGGCCACCGGGCATGACTTCCAGCGAGAGGCTGACGGTCTTCCCGGCGCTGTCGACACTCACCCAGGAAGGGAGCTGGGCCGCGACGGACCGGCCTGAGATCAGAAGCGTTGTGGTCACCAGTAGTGCGCGAAGCCGGGAACTCATCGAGAGATCACCCATTCACCCGTTGGCGTTTTTTCCAAACTCACGATAATGTACGCCGATGAGCCTCCTCGATAAACAGCGCATCGTTGCGGAACCCGGATTCAACCGCTGGCTGGTGCCGCCGGCCGCCCTGGCCATTCATCTGTCGATCGGCATGGCCTACGGCTTCAGCGTCTTCTGGCTTCCGCTCAGTAAAGCTATCGGTATCACCACCCCGGTCGATTGCCCCGCCGACCTGTCGTTCTTCCAGCGCATCAGCGCCACCAACTGCGACTGGAAGCTCAGCATGCTGGGCTGGATGTATACCATGTTCTTCGTCTTTCTCGGCTCTTCCGCCGCGATCTGGGGCGGCTGGCTCGAGAAAGTGGGCCCCCGCCGGGCCGGTGTGGTCGCCGCCTTCTGCTGGGCCGGCGGCTTTTTCATTTCGGCGCTGGGAATCAAGACCCACCAGATCTGGCTGATGTGGCTGGGATCGGGTGTCATCGGGGGCTGCGGGCTGGGACTGGGCTACATCTCTCCAGTCTCGACCCTCATTAAGTGGTTCCCCGATCGCCGGGGTATGGCCACCGGCATGGCGATCATGGGATTCGGCGGTGGGGCACTGATTGGCTCCCCCCTGGCCGACATGCTGATGAAGAAGTTCGCGACCCCTGCCTCGGTGGGAGTATACGAGACCTTCCTCACCATGGGCGCCATCTACTTCGTGGCAATGCTGTGCGGCGCCTTCGGCTACCGGATTCCCCGCCCCGACTGGAAGCCGGCCGGCTGGGTGCCCAAGGTCCAGGCCAACGCGATGGTCACCACCCGCCATGTCGACGTCCACGTGGCCTGGCGCACTCCCCAGTTCTGGTTTCTCTGGTTGGTGCTCTGCCTCAATGTGAGCGCGGGGATCGGGGTCATCGGCATGGCCTCGCCCATGATCCAGGAAGTCTTCGGCGGGAAGCTGATCGGGGTGCCCGGCACTCTGGCCGAGCTGACCACCGAGCAGAAAGCTCAGGTGGCGACGATCGGTGCGGCCTTCGCCGCCTTGCTCAGCTTCTTCAATATTGTGGGTCGTTTCTTCTGGGCCTCAACCTCGGACTACATCGGCCGGAAGAAGACCTACATGATCTTCTTCCTGCTGGGTATCCTGCTCTACGCCTCGGCACCGCACGCCGGCAGGAGCGGGAGTATCGCACTCTTCGCCGGGATCTTCTGCGTCATCATCAGCATGTACGGCGGGGGCTTTGCGACCATTCCGGCCTACCTGGCGGACATGTTCGGGACCCAGTATGTCGGTGCCATTCACGGCCGGCTGCTCACCGCCTGGTCGACGGCGGGTATCCTGGGTCCGGTGCTGGTGAACTACATCCGGGAATACCAGATCCAGGCCGGGGTTCCCAACGCCCAGGCCTATAACACCACCATGTACATCCTGGCCGGCCTGCTGGTCGCCGGGTTCGTCAGCAATCTGATGGTGCGACCGGTGGCCGACCGCTATTTCATGAACGAAGCCGAACTGGCCGCGGCCAGAGGAACCAAGTAAGAGGAGCCCATGACTAACGACACCACCGAACCAGCACCCAGCCCGGCCAGCTGGATTCAGGTCATCATTGCCTGGACCCTGGTGGGGGTCCCGCTCCTATGGGGAATCTTCACAACCTTCAAGAAGGCAGCACCGCTGTTCAAGTGAACGGCCTTGACGGCATGTAGCAGTGTGGGATATTTGTAGCGGTCTGTGACATCCGTCCCGAACAAACGTAGCACTCTCCGCAGTTCTCTCTCTTATCAGGAGACCATCCTCATGTGTCGCAGTGCGCGCGTGGGGCTGGCGTTGTTGCTCTTCGGAGCGACCGCCAGCACACTGTCGGCCCAGGCGAACTGGACCACCTACGGTGGCAATGACTGGAACCAGCGTTATTCCACCCTCACTCAGATCAACACCGTCAACGTCCGCTCGATGGTTCCGCGGATGGTCTTCCAGACCGGCATCAGCCGGCTCGGCTCGTTCGAGAACACCCCCGTGGTGGTGGACAACATGATGTATGTCACCACTCCCTATAACACCGCCATCGCCTACGATCTCAACACCGGCAAGCAGGTCTGGCGCTACGAGCACAAGCTCGGTACCACGATCTTCTGCTGTGGCCCCAACAATCGCGGCGTGGCCGTCCATGGCCCCCACGTCTACATGGGGACCCTCGACGCGCGGCTGATCGCGCTGGACCGGATGACCGGCGAAGTGGCCTGGGACATCGAAGTGGCCGATCCGGCCTTCGGCTACAGCATCACCCACGCGCCGCTGGTGATCGGCGACAACGTCATCGTGGGCGTCTCCGGTGGTGAGTACGGCATCCGGGGCCACGTCACCGCCTATAACGCGGTGAGCGGCGAGCAGGTCTGGCGCTGGTACTCGATCCCGGCCCCCAAGGGCGATCCGACTTTCGATGAAGTCGCACCCAACGGCTGGTGGGGTACCTGGCCGACCAGCACTCCGGACGGGGCCGATCTCCACCGTAACGTGTCGGCCGAGAAAGCCGATAGCGCCAAGTATGCCGATGCCTGGACCCGGGGCGGCGGCGGCGTCTGGATGACTCCGGCCTACGACAAGGCGCTGAACATGATTTACGTCGCGGTCGGCAATCCCTCGCCTGACCTCGACGGTGGCGTGCGTCCCGGCGACAACCTCTACACCGACTGTGTCGTCGCGATCGATGCCAGCACCGGCAAGACCAAGTGGTATTACCAGACCGTCCCTCACGACGTCTGGGACCTTGACGCCGTCTCTCCGCCGGTGGTGACCACCATCGCGGGCAAGAAAGTGGTGGTGCACGCCGGCAAGACCGCCTGGGTGTATGTGCTCGATGCCGCGACCGGCAAGCTGGTTCGCCGCACCGAGAACTTCACTCCCCAGGAGAACATGTTCGCCCTGCCCAGTGCCCAGGGCACCCGGATGCTCCCGGGCGCGAATGGCGGAGCCGAGTGGTCGCCCATCGCAGTCGATCCGCGGCTCAACTTTGCCTTCGTCGCGGGGCTCCATCAGCCGATGAACTACATCACCCACAATGCCCCCTGGGAGAAGGGCCGTCTCTGGCTCGGCTCCGCTTTCGTGGCCATCCCGGGTGAGGAGCAGTGGGGCACCTACACCGCGATCAACCTGGCTACCGGCAAGGTGGCCTGGCAGAAGAAGGTGCCCCAGCCGATGATGGGTGGCGCGCTGGCGACCGCCGGCGGGCTCACCTTCACCGGCGAAGGCAACGGCAACTTCAACGCCTTCGATTCACGCACCGGGAAGCTGCTCTGGCAGTTCAACGGCGGCGCCGGCTGCAACAGCGCTCCGATGAGCTTCACCTTCAAGGGTGAGCAGTTCATCGCGGTTGCCTGCGGCGGGAACTTCCAGCTGAACTTCCCGCTGGGGAACTCGGTCTACGTGTTTGGTCTGCCCAAGCCGTTCATGGCGGCCATGGGCGCGATGAAGCCGTAACCGAAGGTCCAATACAGAAGTTCATCAACTAGCACTAGCTTTGCAGGCGGGGGCGTCCACCGGGCGCTCCCGCCTTTTCAACTCTTGTAGGGAGCAGAGATGTCCAACGTTCGAGTCAAATTGACTTTGCTGGTGGGTCTTTGTGTCGCCCTTCCCGCCCGGGCCGGTGCCCAGGGCTCCGGAGCCGCGGCCCCCGATACTACCTGGCTCAAGTGGAACCCCACCACCAAGACCGCCACCTTCAAGCTGATCGCGGGGGTCCCGGGGCGGGCCAAGAGTCCGTTCAATTTCAATGGCTATACCGATGGCGAGCTGGTGCTGACCGTGCCGGAGAACAGCAACATCGTGATGAACTTCGTGAACGATGACGGAACCCCGCACAGTGCCCAGGTCATCGACGACAAGCTGCCCATCCCCAATATTGCGCTGGACCAGCCGGCCATACCCCGGGCCTACACCAAGGCGGTCAGCGAGGGAATAGCCCAGTTCGGCACCGATGCGATGCGTTTCAAGGCGGCGCCGGCCGGGAGCTACCTGGTCTTCTGTGGAGTGCCCGGACACGGCCTGTCGGGCATGTGGATTCGATTCAAAGTGAGCGGTGAAGTGACCAGTCCCACCCTGGCTGAGGCACCCAAATAGGTCATAGGGGGTAGGGCCAAGGCATGCCTTGGCCCCCACCTCTGTCCGTCTCCACCCCGGCATAAATATCCGAGTACTCTTATGGGAATTAGGGCCTTGTGGGTTGCGGCTACGGCAGGCCTTTGTATCTTGGTACCGTCTCGGGAGATAGCGGAACCGGCCTGGCTCAAGCTCAACGGGCACGACTGGAAGCGGCTCTCCCCGGAGGCGAGGCAGGCCTACCTAGCGGGATTCCTGGCCGGAGCAGCAACGGCCGAGGCAGTCGACGCTGGGACCGCGGACTCCGCTGGACTGCGCCAACGACTGGATAGTCTGAGCCGCATCGGGTTCCGGTTCCCCTTCAGCCCCACCGTCTACGGGGCGCGTGTCGACGATTTCTACTGGTACGAAAATCAGCGTCCCCTTCCACTCTGGTACACTCTCTGGGAGGTGAATAACCGGCTCCGCGACCCGTCGAACGGGAGGCAGTGAGCAGTACTAGACGTTGTCTGACCTGTAGCATTCCGATGGTGCAGTGACCTAGACGTCCTGAAGGCGAGTAGTTGATTCCGTCCTCTTATCAGGAGAAAGCACCAATGAAGCGCAGCGCTCTGTTGTTTGGGGCCCTGATGCTCGGCGCGGCGAGTGGCGCCAACGCACAGGCACTGACGATGCAGATGAGCAACGGCTGGACCTTCGGGTTCGCCGGCAACGTCAACATCTTCGCGCAGTATCAGTCACAGAATTCCGATGGCACCACTCCGGGCGGCCTGGTCGGCTCGGGTGGCAAGGGCTTCTACTACGGCACCGGTCTGCTTCCCTCCTTTGCGACCTTCACCGCGAAGGGCAAGGAAGGCAACACCGACCTCGGCGTGCAGTTCGGCTTTGCGCCTCAGGTTCAGTGCGGTGGCGGTAACCATGACTGCTTCGGCGGCGAGTTCTCTGGCGCTCAGATCGACATGCGTCAGGTGTTCATGACCGTCGGCGGCAGCTGGGGTTCAATCCTCGCCGGCCGCGAGCTGGGCGTCTATCAGCGCCAGAACATCCTGAACGACCAGACCCTGTTCGGCGTCGGTGGCGGCGGTATTGCTCCCCGGGGCACCACCCTGGGCCGCATCGGGTTCGGCTACATCTATCCGAACTTCGTTGCCCAGATGACCTACAACACCCCGGCCGGCCGGCCCACCTCGCTGTCCATCGGTCTGATGGATCCGAGCACCTTCGGCCCGTACAGCACCCACCAGATCCCGCGCCTCGAGGCTGAAGTCAGCCACAAGAGCGGCAACATCCTGGTGTTTGCCAGCGGCACCCTGCAGAACAGCAAGACGGCTCCGAGCGGCGGCGACAGCAAGACCGCTTACGGCGCGGCCGGCGGCGTGACCTTCAAGAACGCCACCTTCAGCCTGCATGGCTCCGGGTACTATGGCCGCGGCATCGGCACCACCCTGATGTTCGGCCCGGCCGGCAGCGACAACGTGGCTGGCGACCTGACCAAGTCGCTCGGCTTCTATGGCCAGCTGACCTTCACCCCGATGAACAGCAAGACCACCTTCGCGGGCAGCTATGGTTCCAGCTACCTCAAGGCCTCCAGCGGCAGCGGCAAGATCGAGAACACCCTGATCTCGGCCGGCATCTACCACCAGGCCACCAAGTCCCTCAAGGCGGTGTTCGAGGGTGACTACATGTGGAGCAAGCTGAGCCCGGCCGGCGGCACCGAGAAGAACAAGGCCTTCACCGGCGCGTTCGGCCTGATGCTGTTCTATTAGTCCAGGGTTTGCTTGAAAGATGGGTGCGACCAGGGGATGCCTTGGTCGCTACCTCTCCAGAGACGGCCTCCCGCAAGGGAGGCCGTTTCAGTTATGTTCCGCGCCGACCCTTCTACCCTCAGGACCATTCATGCGTCGTCTGCTTCCCTTCGCTCTGATTCTGGCCGCAGGCTGTTCCGGTACCCTTTACACCCATTACGCCGGTCCGGTCGCGAGTCAGCCGAACGACGTCTATGCCTGTGTCCAGGAACAGATGAAGACGCTGGGATATACCCGGAAACAGTTCAACGAATCGGAGCGCTGGTTTGTGGGTGAGAAGATCACCAAAGAGGGTGTTTCCAGCGGGCTGTACAAGCAGACCATTCATACCATCGACACCCGGGTGAAGCCCTCCGCTAACGGGCCCGCCACCCTCGACATCATCGCGCGGACCTTCGACGAGTTCGCAACCGCCCGAGGCGATGACCGGCAGGAGCGGAAGGCCTCGGAGCGGGTCCAGATCGACGCCCGCACCCTGGGACAGGCCTGCGCGAAGTAGGCCGGCCACGCCTCAAATTCTGAACGGGCAACCCAACGGGGCGCCCCAACGATCCAACTCCACGCCACGCTCCACTAATCGAACGGGCGACCCGGAGGGTCGCCCCAACGACTCGCCTCCCACCGAACGGGATTCGCGGCGATATACCCCCGCGCCGCCCGCAATCCTGATTCAGATCTCACGATTCGATCGTGATAGCCACGCTGCCAGAGCCGCTCTTCCCCGGGCCAGAGGCCCGAGCAGACCGCGGCTTTCGTGACTCGTGACTTGAGTTGACCGATAGCGGCTCCGAGGCTCTTTCCCGGTGGCCCCCCTGCTGGTCTGGGTCGATGTCGGGCCAGGGAATCCGTGATCCAAATGATCCCGTGCAGATGATCCGGCATCACAACAAAAGCATCGATGGCCAACCAACCCAAGCGACGCGGTAGACCGTTCCATTCCTGCAGCACCAGACCCCCAAGGGGCGTTGGGATCGACCGGCCGCGGACCACCCGTGAAAGCACCCGCCGGCGGCGGAAGACGCAGACAGTTATGAAATAGGCTCCTGGGGTCCGATAGTCGTCGAATGGGGAGCGGACAGAGTTCTTCCTGGTGCGCATCCGCAAAGCTTTGAGCCCGCAACGACCGAAGCGTTACCAGCCCGACGCACAGACCGGTCGAGGCGACGCGGCACAACAACAGTATTTTCAACCATCCGGTTGATTCCGGCCATATTCCCCGTAGCCGCCCCGGCCGACCCTCCTTACTTTGGAGCGCGACCGAAACCCCTAGGTAGAAAACGGGTGTCTGGCCCATGTCGGCTCCCCTGGTTCAACTGACTCGCAGTACCCCTGCCCCAGCCGGCGGATCACCGCCGGCCGAGGTCCTTCCGTTGGTCCGCAAACCTTCCTGGCTCAAAGTCAAAGCCCCCGGCGGCGAGAACTACATCCGCATCAAGGGGATGATGCGGGAGCTGGGGCTCCATACGGTTTGCGAAGAGGCCCGCTGCCCCAACATCGGGGAATGCTGGGAGCACAAGGCTGCCACCTTCATGATTCTGGGAGATGTCTGCACCCGGAACTGCGCCTACTGCGCGGTGGCCCATGGGACTCCCGCGGCCTTCGATCCGGTCGAGCCGATCAGGCTGGCCGAAGCGGTCGGCCGGATGGGGCTGGACCATGTGGTGATCACCTCGGTCGACCGGGACGATCTCCCCAATGGCGGGGCCGAAGCCTTCGCTTCCTGCGTGGTCGAGATCCGCAAGCGGCTGCCTCAGACCACCGTCGAAGTCCTGATCCCCGACTTCAAAGGATCGGAGCAGGCCCTCAAGCTCGTGCTCGACGCCAACCCCGCGATCCTCAATCACAATCTCGAGACCTGCGAGCGGCTTTACCGGCTGGCCCGGCCGGGCGGACGTTACGACCGGGCCCTGGCGCTGCTGGCCAACGCCCGGCGGATCTCACCCGACAGTCTGACCAAGTCGGGGATCATCCTGGGCATGGGTGAGGAGTGGGACGAGATCGTGACCTGTATGCGGGATCTTCGGCGGAGCGATGTGAACATCCTGACCCTGGGTCAGTACCTCCGGCCTTCCGAGGCCCATCTGCCGATTGCGCGGTACTACACCCCGGATGAGTTCAATGAATTGGCGGAGATCGGGCGGCAGCTGGGCTTCACCCATGTGCAGGCCTCGCCACTGACCCGGTCGTCCTACCACGCATGGGAACAAGCAACCGCCGCCATCGGGTCGAAGCCGACAGAATGAATTTTGCCGCAAAGGCACAGAGCCACAGAGAACCGGACAATCGCGTTTCTCTGTGACTCAGAGTCACTGCGGTGAATAACCAAGCCAGCTAGAAGAAGGAGTCAGTCGTGGCGACAGCCAAGTCAGCCCGTAAAGCCGACACGAAACTCGCCGAGAAGTACCGCGGCTATCTGCGCCAGATGCTGCTGATCCGGCGATTCGAAGAGAAGGCCGGCGAAGCGTACAGCCTCGGCAAGATCGGCGGCTTCTGCCATCTCTACATCGGCCAGGAGGCGGTGGGAGTTGGCTGCATCTCCCAGCTCCGCCCCGACGACTACATCACCACCACGTACCGGGACCATGGCCAGGCCCTGGCCCGGGGGATGTCGGCCCGGGCGGTGATGGCCGAACTGTTCGGCAAAGCGACCGGCTGCTCCAAGGGTAAGGGCGGCTCGATGCACCTGTTCGATGCCTCGCTGGGTTTTCTGGGCGGACACGGCATCGTCGGCGGGCATATCCCGCTGACGACCGGGATCGGTTTCGCCATCAAGTACCGGCAGCAGGACCAGGTGGCCATCTGCTTCTTCGGCGAGGCGGCCATCAACAACGGCGCCTTCCATGAAGCCCTCAACATGGCCGGGGTCTGGAAACTGCCCTGTATCTTCATCTGCGAGAACAACCGCTACGGTATGGGAACCGCTCTCGACAGGGCGACGTCGACCTGGAACATCTCCGAGCGGGCCGCTTCCTACGATATGTCTCGGGAAGTAGTGGACGGGCAGGATCTGCTCGAGGTCATGGCTGCGATGGACCGGGCAGTCGTGCGGGCTCGCCGCCCGGCCGCACCGACGTTGCTGGAGATCCGGACCTACCGGTTCGTGGGTCACTCGATGTCGGACCCGATTCATGGTCACTACCGCACCAAGGAAGAGGTCGAGGCCCATCGATTGCGCGATCCGATCGTGCTCTGGAGCGAGAAGCTCAAGGCCGACGGCCTGATCGACGATGCGGCGATTCAGAAGATGGATGAAGAGGTAAAGGCTGAGGTGCAGGATGCGTACGAGTTCGCGGACAATAGCCCGGATCCTGCACCGGAAGAGCTGTGGACCGATGTCTACGCTCCGGTGGGAGGGACCAACTAATGCCGGTCCTGACCTACCGCGACGCACTGAATCAGGCGTTGAGAGAAGAGATGGCGCTCGACCCTGATGTCTTTCTGATGGGCGAGGAAGTCGGGGTCTACCAGGGCGCCTACAAGGTGAGCCGCGGCCTGCTGGAGGAGTTCGGGCCCAACCGGGTCGTGGATACGCCCATCACCGAGCTCGGGTTTGCCGGGGTGGGGATCGGCGCCGCCATGGCCGGGCTCCGGCCGGTCATCGAATTCATGACCTGGAACTTCGCGCTCCTGGCCATCGACCAGATTGTCAATGCGGCCGCCAAGATGCGCTATATGTCGGGCGGCCAGGTTCCCATGCAGATCGTGTTCCGGGGACCGGCCGGCGCTGCCTTGCAGCTGGCGGCGCAGCACTCCCAGTGTTTCGAGGCGATGTATGCCCACATCCCCGGACTCAAGGTGGTCATGCCGGCCACTCCGGCCGATGCCAAGGGCCTGCTGAAGGCGGCGATTCGCGATCCTGATCCAGTGGTCTTCATGGAGGGCGAGATGCTCTACAACACCAAGGGCGAAGTGCCCGAGGGTGAGCACGTCGTTCCCATCGGTCAGGCCGAGATCAAGCGCCCGGGCGAGCATGTGACGTTGATCTGCTACTCCAAGACCGTATCGATCTGCCTCCGGGCCGCCGAACAACTGGCCGGCGAAGGGATCTCGGCCGAGGTCATCGACCTCAGGACCATTCGCCCGCTCGATCTGGAGACCATTTTCGCCTCGGTAGGGCGGACTCACCGCGTAGTGGTGGCCGAGGAGGGCTGGAGCTTCGCCGGCGCCGGCGCCCAGGTGGTGGACGAGATCCAGAAGGGGATCTTCGACGAGCTGGACGCACCGGTCCTCCGGGTCACCGGAGCCGACGTGCCCATGCCTTACAACAAGGCGCTGGAAAAGGCCGCCAAGGTGTCACCCGAAAAGGTGGTCGCGGCGGCGAAGAAGGTTCTGTACCTGGAGTAGTACTCGGCTAAGGGCTGAAGGCTATGGGCTATCGTGTCCATACCCGAACCCGCGCACAGACCAAACTTCTGAGTCGATAGCCCTTAGCCCTTAGCCCATAGCCAACACGGAACTCCGCATGGCAACGAAAGTCCTGATGGAAGCACTCAGCCCGACCATGGAAGAAGGCCGCCTGGTCGAGTGGAAGAAGAACGAGGGCGATACCGTCTCGGTGGGTGACATCCTGGCCGAGGTCGAGACCGATAAGGCAGTGATGGATCTGCAGGCTCGGGCGGCGGGAGTGCTGCTCAAGCATGCGATCACTCCAGGGACCACCGTTCCGGTTGGGCAGGTGGTTGGTGTGATCGGCTCGGCCGGCGAAGATGTGAGCAGTCTGGTTGGTGGCGGCGCAGCCAAGGCGGCACCGTCAGCTCCACCCGCAGCTCCGGTAACCCCGGCACCTGCGGCGGTTCCGGCCCCCAAAGCCGCACCGGCAGCGGTGGCTCCGCCGGCTCGGCCCGTGGCTCCGGCTCCCGCTGCCGCTGCTCCCGCCGCCCCGGCCGGTCCCGCGGGAGGCCGGCTCAAAGCCTCTCCGCTGGCTCGCAAAGTCGCGGCCGAGCGGGGCGTTGACCTGGCGGGCGTCCGGGGATCCGGTCCCGAGGGCCGCATCGTAGTGCGGGACCTGGAGGGTGCCGCGGCTGCCGTGGCTTCCACCCCGGCACCAACGGCCTTCAATGGATCGTCCAGCGGCTTCGAGGACGTACCGCTGACTCAGATCCGGAAGACCATCGCCAAGCGGCTGACCCAGTCGATCGGCCCGATTCCGACCTTCTATCTCACGACCGAGATAGATATGGAGAGAGTCTCGGAAGCCCGCGAGGCATTGAATCAGGCCGCGCCGGACCAGAAGGTCTCGTTCAATGACATCATCATCAAGGGCGTGGCCCTGGCGCTGAAGCAGCATCCCGCCTGCAACGCCTGGTGGCAGGAAGATCGGATCCGCTACTGGCACGATGTGCATGTCAGCATGGCGGTGGCGGTGGAGGATGGGCTGATCACGCCGGTGATTCGTTTCGCGGACCAGAAGTCGCTCCGTCAGATCAACGCCGAAGCCAAAGACCTGGCGGGGCGGGCCCGGGAGCGCCGGTTGAAGCCGGACGAGTACACCGGCGGCACCTTCTCGGTCTCCAATCTGGGGATGTTCGATATCGACCAGTTCACCGCGGTGATCAATCCGCCGGAAGCGGGGATCCTCGCCGTGGGCAGCATCGTACAGAAGCCGGCAGTGCTGAATGGCGCGGTAGTTCCGCGCCGTCGCCTGCGAGTGACCATGTCCTGCGATCACCGGGTGATCGACGGCGCGACCGGAGCGGCCTTCCTCAAGACCCTCAAACAGATGCTGGAGAACCCCTTGGCACTCGTATGGTAATGCGCACCCTCGCCGCAGTTCCGCTGTTTCTCCTCCTGGGGGGGCTACCGGCTCAAGCCCAGGACTCGACCATGTCGGCACCGCGTGATTCCGCGGTGCG
>CAZOES010000079.1:0-3836 GCA_964578865.1 uncultured Gemmatimonadaceae bacterium
ACCACCACCGCACTCTGATCCCCCAGCACCCGCTCGTAGGCCACCACCTGCTTTGCGTCATCGGCCGCCAGCCAGCGGAACCCGCCATCCACGAACAGACGCAGATGCTCCTTCCGGAGCGCGATCAACCGGCGATACACCCCCAGCAACGCCGTATCCGGCTCCACCTTGTCGCGACGGCGGCCTTTGCCGAACGGGTGGGCAACCTCATCCTCGTACTTGAGGTCCGACCACACCATCGGCTTCCGATCGTCGGGGTCATCCCCACCCCACATCCCCACCTCGTCCCCATTCCAGATATGGGGCGCGCCGATGAAGGTGAACTGCTGTAGCAGGATCATCTCCTGGATCTGTCTGGTCCGCTCATCCGGCCGATCGATCTTGTAGCCCGGATCCTCCCGCGGATTCTCGTGGTATTTGTACTTCCCTCCGTTGTAGATCGACGTACTCATCCTTGGGGTGTCATGACTCGCCGTCAGGTTCATCATGTCTCGCTGGAACGATGAATCGATCCCGATCCCCAGCGAATCGAGGGCCGCGCGATAGCCGGTGGCGGTGAGATTGGGAGGCGTGGCTCCCAGGAAGCTTCGAGTGGGAGCGTACCACTGGTAGTGCATCACCGCGTCGAACACGTCGCCCTGGACCCAGGGCGCCGGATCCCATAGCTGATCGGGCCACTGCTTCCACCACACTTCGCCCACTAAATAAGCGTCCGGGTTGATCCCCCGGACAAAGGTGCGGTAGTCCCGCCAGAAGCCCAGCGGCACGACGTCAGCGACATCGAGACGGAACCCGTCGACCCCGTCGGACCGGTCTCCGTCGCCATTGGGATCCAGCCACCGGCGGGTCACGCTGAAGATCATTTCCTTGACCCCGGGCACCAGATTGCCTTCGATAGGGCCGTGGGTCTCGCCCGCAGGTCTTCCGATCTTCTTCCACTCCGGCAACCAGGGCACTCCGGCCCAGCCGCGGTACTTGAACTCGTTGGTGTCAGGAGTAGCCGGATCGTCGAATCGTTCGATCTCGTACCAGTCGGCGTATCTGGAGGCCTTTTGGTTCTTGAGGACATCCTTCCAGGCCCAGAAACTGATGCCGGTGTGATTCCACGAATAGTCCATGATGATCCGCATACCTCGCCGATGAACTTCGGCGACCAGCTTCAGAAAGAGGCTGTCGGCGGCGGACCACTTCCAGGTTGCCGGATCGGCCGGGTCTTCGCTCTCGGCAATGGCTTCATCGCCGCGGGGATCGGGACCGAAATTCCGGTCGACATGGGTGTAGTTGCGGGCGTCGTACTTGTGGAGTGACGGGGCGTCGTTGATCGGATTGAGAAAGAGAGCCGTGACTCCCAGATCCTGCAGATAGTCCAGCCGGTCCATCACCCCCTGGAGATCGCCGCCGTAGCGGCGGGAATACACCGTGCCGTAGAAATCCTTGCCGCTGTCTTTGGCCCAGGAATCGGGCGCGTACCAATCGTGAGTCCACGGTGTAATGGCCCAACTGGCCGGCACTGCTTCATCGGTGGCCCCCGAGATGTCATGCGGGGTCGGATCGTTGCGAGGGTCTCCATTGCGGAATCGCTCGACGAAGATCTGATACCAGATCGCGTCCTTGGCCCAGTGGGACGCCGTGAAATTGGCCGCCGGCCGGGCCGGGGCCTTCTGGCCGCAGCCTGCCAGCGTCACCAGGAGAACCACCCAGGCGAATGGTCGCATCAGAGTCTCACCTTTTCCCACCAGTCGCGGGCCCGTTCCTCACTCCACTCATCCATGCCGGGAATAGCCGAGAGCCGCTTCAACAGCTCCCGGGCCGATTGGGGGCGATCGGCCGGGTCTTTGGCCAGACAATCGAGGATCAACTCATCCAGCCCAGTGGGTACTTGCAGCTCGGTCCGGGCGGAGGGCCGCCGCGGCTTGGACTGGGTGTGGTGCACCAGGAGCCCCATGGCCGACGGAGCTTCGAACACCAGTTGTCCGGTCAGCAGCCAGTAGCCCACACAGCCGGTGGCGTAGATATCGGCCCTCGCGTCGATCTGACCACCCATGACCTGTTCCGGCGCCATGAACGCCGGGGTGCCCTGCAGGGCATTCTCGGCAGTGAGATTGTGGTCGGCGGCCGGCCCCGGAGAATCCGGACTGGCCTTCACGATGCCGAAGTCGAGCACCTTCACGAAATCGAAATCTTCGCCGTAACGGCAGAGAAAGATATTGGCCGGCTTGATGTCCCGGTGTACCAGTCCGTGAGACTCCGCTTCCGACAACGAGTGGCAGACCTGCTTCAGCAGGTGCACCACCCTCGCAGCTGGGAGGGGCCCAAACCGGCGAATCAACTTGTCGGTGTCGAGTCCCTCGAGCAGCTCCATCACATAATAGAACGAGCCGTCGTCGGCGATACCGAAGTCGAACAGATTGACCGTGTGGGGCGACCGGAGGCTGGCGATGACCTGGGCTTCGCGCTCAAAGCG
This sequence comes from uncultured Gemmatimonadaceae bacterium, assembly GCA_964578865.1. GTDB lineage: Bacteria > Gemmatimonadota > Gemmatimonadetes > Gemmatimonadales > GWC2-71-9 > JADJOM01. The sequence goes on from CAZOES010000079.1 coordinate 2,465, forward strand.
CTTGACTGAATCCTCCGAGAGGCCCGGCTTGGGTCCGCCGGCCGGAGTCCGCATCAGCTTGATCGCCGCCGGCCGGGCCAGGAGGCGATGCCTGGCTCGCCACACCTCGCCCATGCCACCCTGACCCAGCTTCTCCTCCAGATGGTAACTGCCCAGGTCGCGGGCCCGCTTCACCTCACTGCCGAGTGAGTAGACTACCCGGGCGCCGACATAGGCCATCCCAACCACCAGCAGGTAGGGCATCACCATCCAGAAGAAGAACTGGCCGGGATCCAGCTGAATCAGGGTCAGATTGAAACGGGAAAGGGTCAGGTAGGTAATCGGTACCGCGGACACTGAAGCCAGGGCCGAGAGGAGGGCCTGACGTGGAGCTGACGGGACGACGATGGTGAAGAGCATGGTCCAGGTCGCTACCCAGGAGAGCCCGGTGCCCACCATCATCTGGTGCCCCGCCATGGCTCCACGGGCATCGATCAGCTCGGCGATCGCGATGCCGAAGCAACTGCCAACCTGAAAGACCCGGCCCACGGTCATGGCCTGGGCCAGGCTCAGAGTCTTGCGACGGAGGATCAGCGCGACCAGCAGGGAGAAGGCAATCGCAATGCCGGGTGGGGCCCACTGAATGAAATTGCCGAACAGCAACATCCGGTCGTTGGGGATGACCAGCATGGGGAAGACGCCGGCCATGAAGAACACGAAGGCATACAGCAGTGCCAGCACCCGCAGTCGCTCAGCCGATTGACTCAGCAGGTCGGTGGGCAGGCTCAGCGAGCCGGTACCCCTCGGATGTTCTTCCGGCTCGCCCGGGCGGATCAGGGTGATGTTGTGATCCACGACTAACCCGCCAGCAGCCGGGAGGCCTCGGAAAGTTCCCGCTCCACGTCGTCGGCGGTCCCGATGCTGCTCTTCACCCGGACCATCGAGAGTCGCACGTTTTCCAGCGTCGAGAGTACCGCGATTCTCCTTTCCGACACCCCCTGTCTCGCCTTCTCGATATCGGCCAGGAGTGCTTTCTGCCGTTCGTTACCAAGCCCCGGCGCGGTAGTCGCTCCCAACTTCGCCTCGTTAGCGGCAGATTCGAGATCCCGGTCTCGCTGGTCCAGCTTTTCGAGCTCTTCTTCCAGGCTCTGCAGTACCCCCCGCGCTTTGCTCAGGCGCTTGCGGGCCGGCGAGGGAAGGGTATCGAGCAAGGTGATGGCCCCCCGGCTGCTGGCAGAGGCTGAAGGCGAAGCTTCCTCCTGTTTCAGCCGCCAGGTTGCCAGCCGGAACAGCGACTTGCCCAGCCAGCCGGTCCACAGGCGGTGCATCCTTCGCTCCATCCGTCCTGAAGAGGCCAGAGTGGCCGCGGCGAAGACGATGCAGGTCATCAGGA
>CAZOES010000079.1:3936-8917 GCA_964578865.1 uncultured Gemmatimonadaceae bacterium
CCGGAGATCGGCATAGCTGAAGCCTTGCCGCGCCAGCTCCCGCATGCTGACCGGGATCTGGGCCCACAGAAGCGGCACCACCATGCTGACAATGACCGTCACGAATATCAGCTTGGCGCGCTGACTGCTGGCTTGGATAAACTGGGGCAGCACCAGGGCGAGGATCAGCCCGTTGCGGAACCACTGGTCGGCCCGCACGGTCCACACCCGAATCGCCGGGTGCACATCGACCTGACGGCCCTTTACCTGCGCCAGCGATTCGACCAGCTCCTCTCCACTGGCGAAGCGCTCGTCGGGCGATTTGGCCAGGCATTTGTCGATGGCCGCGGAGAGGGCGGCCGGAAGGTCAGGCCGAAAGCGGGTGACCGGCACCACCGGCTGACTGATATGCGCGACCATTACCGCCTGGGCACTCTCACCGTCGAAGGGCAGCCGCCCCGAGACCGCGAAGTAACCCACCACGCCGAGCGAGTAGAGATCGGAGCGCCCGTCGACTTTGTCGCCCGCAGCCTGTTCCGGACTCATGAAATGGGGCGTGCCGATCGCCTCGCCCACCTGGGTGAGTCCCGAGGCCGCCACCGACCGGGCAATGCCGAAGTCCATCACCAGGGCTCGGCCGGTCGAACGCTCCAGCAGCACGTTGTCCGGCTTGATGTCCCGGTGCACCACCCCGCGACCGTGGGCGTATGAGAGGGCCCAGGCCACCTCCTGCAGCAGGCGCAGCGCTTCGGGGACGGGAAGGGGACCCTGCCGCTTCACCCGCTGGGTGAGGGTCTCGCCCTCGATGTATCCCATCACGAAAAAGAGCAGCCCGGGGGTCTCTTCGACCGAGTGAACCGAGACGATGTTGGGATGAGAGAACGACGCCGCGGTGCGGGTCTCGCGGAGGAAACGCTCCCGCAGCTCCGGCCTTACCGCCAGCTCGGGGGGCAGCACCTTGATGGCCACCGGGCGATCGAGCTTGAGATCGCGGGCCAGGAAAACCGCGCCCATGCCGCCACGCCCCAGCTCTCGCTCCAGCAGGTAGCGGCCGGCAATGGCCGACTCCAATTCCGTGACGATGGGGTCGGTCATTGCCGCTTCTCACCAAACAGAAACTTTACGGGATCTTCCAGCCGGGCGCGCCAGGAGGCCTCGTTGTGGTTGGCCCCATCGTAGCGCCGAACCACAAAGTCTCTCCCCTCCACCAGACCTTGCTCGAGAAGCCAGCCGCGGACCATCTCGTGGGTCGGCCCGTACTCGGAGTCGAGTCCCATGGTGCCGTAATCAAACCAGTACCTGGTCCCGTGGGGAACGGTGAGACCAGCCTCGATGTCCCGGGTTATGTACGGAACGGTATCGGGCGGGCTCGACGCTTTGAAACCGGGAAGGTTACGGGCCAGCACCGCCTCCGACAGCGGGAAGTGGCTGGACATGCAGGCACAAGCTCCGAATATCTCTGGATGATGACTAACCAGGTAGAAGGAGAGCAGGCCACCCATCGAAGAACCCCCGACCATAGTGTTACCGGGGCCGGTGCGGGTGCGAAACTCTCGATTGACTCGGGGAATCAGCTCTTCGATCAGGAATCGGGCGTAGTCCGGCCCGCCCTGCCAGGGTGAATACTCCTTGAATCGTTCCGCCGAATTCCAAACCGCCACCACGATGATCGGTGGGATGGCCTTGGCAGCCACCAGTTTGACAATGGTCTCGTCGACCCCCCAATCGACCCCTCCATAGGAAAGTCGCGGGTCGAAGAGATTCTGTCCGTCGTGCATGTACAGGACCGGATACCGGGCGGTGCTCGTCGCATCATAGCCCGGTGGCAGCCAGATCTCGACGTGACGAGTCGGTCCCAAAAAGGCGGAACGGACGTCCTTCCAGACCACCACCCGGCCCAGTACCCCGCCGCCTTTCCAGTCGTCCAGATATTCCGCCGCGGACCGCTTGAAGCCGGCGATCCGATGGGTCACTACCGTGTCTCGCTCCAGCACCAACCGATAATTGCCTGGTGCCACTCCATTTGACGCCACTGCCTCACGGTCCCAGCTGCCGAGGGTGAATTTGTATTCGAGGATAGTCCCGCTGTCGCCGCTGATTTGTGCGCTGCGCTCGGCTCCGGTGCCTGTCAGGGCCATCCCGTCCGGCTTCCAGGGTCCCAGTGACGGGGCGCTGCCGGCGAGATAGACCGGACCAGTGCCCTCTGGCACCTGGACCTTGATCACGATGGTGCAGCACCCGGCTGAGGGCCGGGCCAGGGAGAGAGCGGAAGGAGTCCGGGTCAACAGCGCAGTCAGCGCCAGATGAAAAATCAAAGACAGCCTCGAGATCTGGACCGGGACCCACCAGCCCACTAGCCCACCAGCCCACTAGCCCACTACAAAACGACGAAGCTCAGCTTTGCCATCGGCTACCACCGCATACCTGTACCCATCGAACCATGCCCCAGGATTCAGGTACAGGCTTCCGTGCGGCCCGGGGGAGGTCGCGGCCCGGTGAGTGTGGCCCATCGCAAGGAAAGAGAGCTCGGGGCTGCCCTCCAGTTTGCGGAGGGCCCAATTCAGCTGGTGGGCCGCCGCCCAGGCGATCTCTTCCTCGGTTCGAGGACGGTCTCCCAGAACCCCGCTCAAACGGTCGATCAGCCACATGCCGGCGTCGGGATGGATTGTCCGGAACAGTGCCACCGTGGCCCGATGCCGGGTAATCTGGTGCAGCAGCTTCCCGGACCAGTGACTTTCGGTGATCCCGTCGCCATGAATCACTGCGGCCGGCTTTCCCGCCAGCTGAAAACGCCCTTCCATCGGGGCGAACTCGATTCCCAGGTCGTCGGGCCAGAATTGCCCGCCCCAGCGGTCGTGGTTTCCCCCGACCATGAGGATCGGCGTCCTCCGGCGGAGCGCCGCCAGCCCGGCCACCACCGCCAGATTCCGGCGGGGTACCGCGCGATGGTAGCTGAACCAGAATTCGAACAGGTCGCCGGTGACAACGAGCCCGTCACCCAGATCGGGGACGGTGTCCAGGAAGGCCAGAAACGCTCGTTCGGCTTCAGGGGACCCGCGGCCAAGGTGGGCATCACCCACGAGCACGAGGCGCTGGCAGTGCACCGGGCGAAGATAGGGCTCGGCGAGGAACTTCGGGAGGGGCGAACGAGACGGGCAGGGAGGCCCAGACGGGCGCCGTTTCCCGCTATCACACTATCTTCTCCTCTGGTTCCCTGGCCCAGCCCGTCACGCCCGTCACGCCTCTTCTCCAGCCCCGACCCTGTGCACCGAGCCCCAGAAGAGACCGTCACCACCCACCGGGTGAACTACTCCGAGACCGACCAGATGGGTGTGGTCTATCATGCCCGTCACGTGGTCTGGCTCGACATCGCCCGGACTGAGCACCTGCGGCAGGCCGGCTACAGCTACCGCGAGCTGGAGGAGGAAGGGGTTCGTCTGGTGGTCACGGATTTGCAGGTTCGCTATATCGGAGCAGCCCGCTACGACGATCTGGTCGAGATCCGCTGCCGGGTGAAGGAGGCGAAATCCCGCCGGGTGATCTTCACCTATCGACTGGAGACCGGCGGTCATCATATCGCCGACGCCGAAACCACCCTGATGTGCCTCGACCGGAATCACCGCCTCAGCCGGCTGCCCCATTCGGTCGTTGCCGCTCTCGAGCCCCACTCTGCTCCCCCCAGCTGAATGCCCAATCTGATCCGTCGCTCGCTTCTCGCTCTGAGCCTGCTCCTGCCGGCCAACCGTCTGCTGGCCCAGGAAGCCAACATCGAAGTCATCGCCAGGTTGCTGGCTGCCGAAGACGCCCGTCAGTTCAACGAGATCATGCTGCGCGGGGCGGTCAATCAACCGGACAGCAGTATCCGAAGCGCCGCCGCCATGTCGATCGGCCGGCTCAAGGATCCCCGGGGCTTGCCGCTCCTCAACCAGCTGCTGCTCGACCCCGATTCCCTGACCCAGACCAGTGCGATATTCGCGGTCGGGATTCTTGGCGATAGTGCCGGTCTGCCGCTGCTGCTGGATCGCGCCCGGTCGCCCGAGCCGCTCAGTAACCCGGCCGCACTGGAGTTGATTACCGCGGTGGCCCGGTTGGGCGGGGATCGCGCGGCCGGGTTTCTCAAGGGCGCGATCGATGGTACCGCGCTTCCCGCCCGCCCCGATGCCATCTACCTCGCGCGCCGAGCCGCGCTGGAATCCTGGCGGCTCGGATCCAAGGCGCCGGTAGATGCACTCCTTGGACTGGTGCAGGATCAGAAGGAAGACACCCGTTTTGCCGCGATTTATTCCCTGGGGCGGGTCAAGGCCAAGGCGGCCGGCGCCCGATTTCTCGATGCCCTTCGCGATAAGCCATCACCCGATGTCAGGGGGGCGGCGGCTCGGGTACTTACCCGGAGCTACGCCGATTCCTCCGGCCTCAATCCCGAATCGGTAGTCGACGAGCTTCTGCGGACCCTGAACGATGTCGCCGCCGCCGTGCGGGTTCAGGGCCTCCGCGCCATTGCCACTTACAAGTCGCCCCGCACCATTACCAAAATTCTGCCGCTGCTCGAAGATCCCGATAACAATGTCCAGGTTCAGGCGGCCGATGCTCTGGGTGATATCCCTGGCAAGGACGCGCTGGCGGAGCTGAGCCGGATCGCCGGCGGGACCAAGGGATCGTTTGCCCGGAGACGCGCGGCGTTCCTGGCCCTGGCCAAACTCGATTCCGCGGCCTTTGCGGCCGTCAGCCCTCGCTACGAGAGCAGCAACGACTGGCGCGAGCGCGCCGCGGCCGCAACCGGTTGGGCCCGTTATGGTGCCGCTGCCGAATCCCGTTTTCTCAACGATCGCGATCCCAAGGTCGTGGGGATTGGCTTCAGTGCCTGGGCCACGGCGGTCGAAGGACCCGACCCCGCTCTCATTGCCGCAGCCAGGAAGCTGCTCACCAGTAATGATGCCGCAGTCCGTGCCGCTGCCGGCGATGCGCTCTCCCGGGCACCCGATGTTGCCGATATCCCCTTGCT